>CANGGT010000063.1 GCA_947453375.1 Planctomycetaceae bacterium | reverse complement strand
GGGATGGAGCCGCGCCCCCGCAGGCTCCCCCTCCCCCCAAGGGAGATGCCCAGCCGCAGGCCGCGGCCGTCGGGGGAATCACGGCCGCGCCGGCTGACGGTGGACTGTCAATCGATCGCCTGGCGCGGGCCTTCGCCTCGATGATGGGGGTGGCCGATCCCTATGGCGGCGGAGCGCCGACCGACGGCGATGTGGGCGTCGAGGTCGATCCTTCGCCGAACCTCGACGAAGAAGACTTCGGTTCGGGGGAGCATGATGCCGCCTGCCGGGTCAGCCCGGGCACGATCCTCGAAGCGCTCCTGTTCGTCGGGCTTCCGGGGGGCACGCCGCTCGGCGCGAAGCGGGTCGCGGCGCTGATGCGTGGGGTGCGCCCCCAGGAAATCGACGACCTCGCCACCGAACTGGCCCGCAGCTACCGGGCCAACAAATGCCCCTACGAGGTCGTGTCGCTTGCCGACGGTTGGGTGATGCGACTCCGCGAGGAGTACGCCTCGCTCGGCCGTGTCATCGAGAGCCGCGCCCGGCTTGTCCGACTCGATGCCGACGCCCTCGACGTCCTCGCCGTCGTCGCCTGGAACCAGCCGGTGGCGCGAGACCGGTTCGTGGAGCTCGGATGCGATGCCTCCCCGAGCGTGCTGAGGCTCCTCGTCCGTCGCGGGCTCCTCGAACTGGCCCCCGGCGACGACGGGACGCCGAGCTATCGGACGACGAAGAAGTTTCTCGACGTCTTTCACCTCGCCAGGATCGAGGATCTGCCGGAGCCGAATGCCCCGCCGGCCTGAGATCAGCCAGCAGGCGGGCGCTCCGCCAGCCAGGCAAGAGCTTCGGCGGCGGAGGCGAGAACGCCGTCGAGCTGCAACTCGCGGATGCGGGCGAGCGTGGCGCCGAGGGCGGGGCCGGGCGCACAGCCGGCACGGATGAGATCGTGGCCGCCGAGCAGCGGCGGGGGATCGAGTTCGGCGCGGGGGCGTTGGAGGCAGGCGGTGACCCAGGCGGCGAAATCGGTCCCTCCGCCGGCCACGGCAGCCCGGGCCCGGAGGATGTCGGCGAGCACTGGGCTGTCACGGTGGGCGAGCCAGGGCTGGAGGGTCGACCAGGGACGATTC
Source organism: Planctomycetaceae bacterium (assembly GCA_947453375.1). Lineage (GTDB taxonomy): Bacteria > Planctomycetota > Planctomycetia > Pirellulales > UBA1268 > QWOP01. The sequence goes on along the minus strand of CANGGT010000063.1, from coordinate 21,149 downwards.
ATGGGGAGTTCGCCCCCGCTCCGCGGGTTGAGCTCGTCGAGCGCAGCCCGCAGCCAACAGGCACTCGTTGCCTCCCTGTTGGAAAGTCGCAACCGGGCCACGGCCCGTGGCAGGACAGCCGGCTGTCCCTCGGAAAGGACCGCCAGCCCTGCTTCGAGGGAAGGTTCGTCGAGCGCCTCGACGATGCGGGCGGCCTTCAGCCAAGCCCCCTCCGCCTCGGCGTTCCCCTCCGCAGGCGTGAACTCCGGGAGGACGACCGGAGCGAGCCTGGTCTCGGCAAGGAGTTCGACGGCCCGGCCACGCCCGCGGCGGGAGAGCATCGCCCGCAGTTCGGCGGCGATCCGCTCGGGGCTCACCGTGGCAGCACGGGGCGCGAGTCGCTCGATCGCAGCCCGCGTCTCCCCGTCGAGGACGAAGCCGAAGCCGGCAGCGAACCGCACGGCCCTGAGCATCCGGAGATGATCCTCGCCGAAGCGGAGGGCAGGCACGCCAATCGCCCGGACAATCCCTGCCTCGAGGTCCGCGCGGCCACCGACATGATCGAGAACGTCACCCGTTCGGGGGTCCATGAAGAGGCCGTTGATCGTGAAGTCCCGGCGTTTGGCATCCTCGGCAGCGGTCGAGAACGCGACGCCTGCGGGATGCCGGCCGTCGGTGTAGGCCGCATCGGTGCGGAATGTCGTCACCTCGACCTGCCCACTCCCGCGAGGTCCGATGACGGTGATCACGCCAAACGCCGCGCCGACCGCGAGCGTCCGCCCACGGCCGAAGACCTCGCGGACGACGTCGGGGCGCGCCGAGGTAGCCACGTCGTAATCGGCGGGAGTTCGGCCGAGGAGCTCATCACGGACACATCCCCCGGCCCACAGCGCCTCATGCCCCGCGGCGCGCAGGCGATCGACGACGCTCCTGGCGAACTCCCTGGCCTGCACGGGATCGGATCTGATGGCTGCCATGACCATGGCTAAGTTGACACGATTCAAGCACGCTCATAAAATGCTCATAATTCAGGCTTCTGGGGATGGTGGCCGAACTCTCGGTGCGTTTTTTGCGTACTGGGTTAGGGCACCTTGGGGTTGAGGGGGTTTTTTCGGACCGGCCTTCTGCTTGGCCGGGCCCAGGATTCTGTGCGCCCCCGCGTTTGCTCTCCCGCGATTGTTTCGAGGCGTCATTCGTCATTTTTCATGGCTGCCCCTTGCGGGCGGAGGTGTTGCATGTGTTTCCGGACCACCAGTTCCAACCGACGCGGCTTTACGCTCGTCGAACTGCTCGTCGTGATTGCCATCATTGGCACGCTCGTCGGACTTCTCCTGCCCGCTGTCCAGTCGGCGCGTGAGGCCGCCAACCGCAGTTCCTGCGGCAACAAGATGAAGCAGCTCTGTCTCGCGATGCAGAACTTCCACGACGCCCGCAAGGCCATGCCGGCGTCGTGCGATCGTTATCCCTACACCGCGACGACCTTCAACACGAATGCCACCGCCACCTCGCCGGCGGCGTTCAGCTTCATCTGCCACATCCTCCCCTTCATGGAGGAGACGAACCTCTACAACACGCTCTCCTCGAACACCAACCGCTTCGGCCGTGGAGCAGTGCCGTTTGGGGCCACCACGCTCGGCCAAGGGACGCAGCACGCGTCGCAGACGCTGCTCTCAGGACTGCAATGCCCGTCGTTCGGGGGTCAGGGGGTCGTGCAGATGGCTGCCGGGAGCAACTTCAAGTCGCTTCTGGCCGGTTCGCCCCCGTACAACCAAATCGGCATCACGAACTACAAGGGCATGGCCGGCCTCCTCACCTACGCCAAGGCAGGAAGCTTCACTTCGGAGATGACCGACAACGGAGCCATGCCGCTCAAGCCGGCCAGGTTTTCCAACGCCGACACCGACGCCTGCCCGCAGTTCGGCCAGGGGCTCGCGGCGTTTCGGGACGGCACGTCGAAGACGATCCTCCTCATCGAATCGAAGGAGGCCGGCAACTCGGCGTGGATCGACGGCATGCAGACGTGGGTCTGTGCGGTTTCCGACGACACCGGCTCCCTTCCGGTCAACAACAACGGCGTTTGGGTGACCACCGGCGTGCAGTCGGCCCTCGGCTACGGTCCGACGCAGACCGCCCAGGGGCGAATCAGCATCAATCTCGGCTCCCGCGGCACGCTCGGTAACTCGGGATGGGGCCCGAGCAGTGATCACTCTGGCGGCTTGACGATCACCGGCTTCGGCGACGGCCACAACAGCTCGTTGAACACCGACATCGACCCAGCCGTGTTCTTCGGCCTCGTCACCCGCGACATGGGAGAATCGACCAGCGAATGATCGGGCACTTTGGCCCGCGATTCCGCCTGATACATGCCTGAAGCTGCGGCAGCCGGGGGGCCCTCCTCCGGCTGCCGTTTTTTTTGGCTGAACGCGGCGACGGCGAGCGTGGCGTTGCCCGCTCAGGCTCTCCAGGTCATCCTGGAACGGTGTTGAGCCCTTTGAGCCATCCACCCGGAGCCGATGCCTGATGAGCGACGCCAGCAACGCCGTGCCCCTCGAGGTCTCTCCCACGGAAGCCGCCGAGATCCTCGCCGCCACCCGATCCGAGCCCTGCCTCCTCCTCGACTGCCGCACCGAGGAAGAGCACGCCACCGCCCGGATCGCAGGCTCCGTGCTGATCCCGATGCAGGAAATCGCCGGCAGGCTCGCGGAACTCGATGCCTGGCGTGGGGGAACGATCGTCGTTCATTGTCACCACGGCGTCCGGAGCCTCCGCGTCACGCAGTGGCTCCGGGAACGCGGCTTCGCTTCCGCCACGAGCATGCGTGGGGGGATCGATGCCTGGAGTGCCGAAGTCGATCCCACGGTACCCGTCTACTGAAGCCAGCGGCCGATTTCCACCGGCTCACCGCCCAGCACCTGATCGAGGACGTCGAGGTGCCGGGGCAGGAAGGGGACGGCCCCGTCGAGCAACCCCGGCTCTTCGACCTCCGGAACGAGCCTGGCGATGACGGCGGCGACGAGGGACTCGAGCCCAACGCCGGTCCGGGACGACGTGGCGAGGACACCGACCGGCACAGGCTGCTGCGGCTGGAGATCGGCCTTCGACCAGACAACAAGGCCATCGGGTTTTGACGGCGACTCTCCAGACTCGACAACCCGAACAACGAGGTCGGCCGCTTCCGTGGCCGCTAGGGCACGGACGATTCCAGCCCGTTCGGTGGCCCCCGACGCCGGATCGGCTGCCTCGCGAAGGCCGGCGGTGTCGACGAGCACCACACTCCAGCCACCGAGGACGAGCCGGGTCTCGATCACGTCCCGGGTCGTTCCCGGCTGGGGAGAGACGAGGCTGCGGGCATGGCCCGCCAACGCATTGACGAGACTGCTCTTCCCGACATTCACCGGCCCCGTGACAACGACCCGCCACGGCTCAGTCAAGCGTAGGCCGACCCGTGCCGCCCGACGGAGCCGGTCGGCACGCAGCCGTGCAGCGGCGTCATCCCCCCGGGAGACGAGCGTTGCTATGCCGCGAAATTCGCCGTCGAGTTGACCGGCCAGTTGCCGGCAGAGGATCCGCGCTGGACGGGGAGCATCGACGTCGGCGAGGAGGGCGATCGCCTCGGCCGCTACCGTCGGGCTCTCGTCGGCATCCCACGCCCCGGCCGGCCGGCACTCGGCGCCGAGGTGAACGAGATCGTCGAGAATGGCGGCTGCCGCCGCCGCCCCTCCATGGCACTGCACCTCCCAGCCACGGGCACCGCGGACGAGGAGCACCTCCTCGGCGGCCACTCCCCCCGCACCGCTCCCGAGGCCGCGCCATCGCCCGACACCAATCCTCCCCTCTCCCCAGCCGTTGACCGCAGCACTCCCCCTCGGCTGGAACAGCGTTGCCACCATCCGCGTGGCCTGTGGCCCCCACAGTCCTACCACCGCAAGCGCGCCCCGTCCGGGGGGGGTGAGGAGCGCGACGGCGGCAACCGCTGGCCGGACTGGCCACTCGCTCCGAGCGGGACTAGAACGATGCAGCAAGGGATCGACCACCCGCGAGGAGACTGTCATGGCCGAATGGATCGAGGAAGGGACGAAGGCCCCCGACTTCACGCTCCCCACCGATGACGGCGGAAAACTGAAACTGTCGAGCCTCAAAGGGGCGCCCGTCGTGCTCTACTTTTACCCCAAGGATGACACGCCGGGGTGCACGAAGGAAGCCTGTGGATTCCGGGATGCCTCTGCAGCGCTCCAGTCGCACGGCGCGGTGGTCCTCGGGGTGAGCCGCGACTCGGCCGCCAGTCATGCCAAGTTCCGCGACAAGTATTCCCTCCCGTTCACCCTCCTGGTCGACGCCGACCATGCGATCGCCGAGAAGTACGGCGCGTGGCGGGAAAAAACGCTCTACGGCAAGACGTCGATGGGGATCGTCCGCAGCACGTTCATCATCGATGCGGCCGGGCGCGTGGCGAAAGTCTTTCGCAGCGTGAAAGCCGAGGGGCATGCGGAGAAGGTGCTCGAGGCCCTGGCAGCCCTCGCTTGATTTTCCGCACGACCGCGAGAATCGCCCCCACCCCACCGGTGCGTGGGGAAAGGGGGACGGTGCTTGCCCGCCGGCCACCACCGGCCCGCGGCCCGGGCGCATAGTTGCCGGCAGGCAACCGGCGCCCCTCCCGGGCCTGCTCCCGCCCGGAGTGTTGTCGACGATGCGGACGCTGCTGGCCAAATGCTGCGTGCTCGCGTTCATCGCAGCGGGCTTTGCCTTCACGGGGGACGCTGGGCGGGTCTTCGCCCGCGGCCGCCGCGTCCTCGAATCGACCACGCTCCCCAGGCAGGCGGCCGACGCCCCAACGGAACCAGCCCCAGCCGCCGCCGCAGCCCCCACCAGCGCGACAACTCCTGACCACGAACCTTCCTCCGACGCTCCGTCCGAGCCTCGGGCGCCGGCCGCGGAGCCGGTCGAGAGCCAACCCGCGGCGTCCGTCCCCCCCGCCGAGACAGCCGCGCAAACGCCGCAGCGGGCGTCTGCCCCACCGGCCGACGCCCCGATCGGCACCCTATCGGCCGGATTGGCTCGGCCGACGTCCTCGCCAGAGTCGATCGATCTGGCGACGCTCTCCCCCGGAGACAGGATCGTGGTCTGGGTGGGGCGCCGCGGCAGCCCCGGGACGGCGGGAAGCACGACGATCGCGTTCGACGTCATCGATCCGCAGTCGGCCGAAGTCCTCGAGCAGCGTCATGCCGGCGGCGGGGAACAGGGGCCGAGCCATGCCCCGTTCAGGAGGATCAGGATCCTCGGCAGCGCGACCGAGAGCTTTCTCGGCGGCGTCACCCCGACCGGACTAGCCGGGCGGATCAACCGCCGGCAATCCCTGCGGATCGTGACGGTCGACCGATCACCCACCGGGCAGGAATCTTCCGCGGGCCAGTTGGAACAGAGGCCGGTCGAGACGATCGGCCCGGTGCAGGCGATGGCCGTGACTCGCGTCACAACCGCCGTTCCCTGACACCGGGCACGATCCTCCCGGACGTCAGACCTCTTCAATCCCCTCGGCTGCCTCGCGCTCACGCGACCAGCCGACGCGCTTCTTCGACAGCCCGATCTTTCGGTCGTCGGTGTCGACGCGGAGGATCTTCACCTCGATCGGGTCGCCGACCTTCACGAGCTCCTCGGCGTTCTCGACCTTGTCCTCGGAGAGCTCCGAGATGTGGAGCAGGCCCTCGAGACCATCTTCGAGGCCGACGAAGACGCCGAAGTTGGTGATCTTCGTGACATTCCCCTTCACGACATCGCCGGGCTTGTAGCGGGCGGGGATGTCGGTCGTCCACGGATCCTCGTGCATCTGCTTGAGGCCGAGGGCGATGCGACGACGCTGCTGGTCGACCGAGAGCACCTTGCACTCGATCTCCTGCCCCTTGTCGACCATCTCGCTGGGGTGAGTGACCTTCCGCGTCCACGACATGTCGGTGACGTGGAGGAGGCCATCGATCCCGTCGTCGATCTCGATGAAGGCCCCGTAGTTGGTGAGGTTGCGAACGACGCCCTTGACCACCGCACCGGGCGGATAGTCGGCGGCGACCTTCTCCCAGGGATTCTGCTGGGTCTGCTTCATGCCCAGCGAGATTTCCTGCTTCTCCTTGTTGATGGCAAGGACGACCACCTCGACCTCGTCGCCCGGCTTGACGAGCTCGGAGGGATGGCTGACGCGCTTCGTCCAGCTCATCTCGCTGATGTGAACGAGCCCCTCGACACCATCCTCGAGCTTCACGAACGCACCGTAGCTCATGACGTTGACGACGGTCCCCTTGCAGACCGTGCCGACCGGGTACTTGTCGGCGACCTTCGCCCACGGGCTGGCGGTCCGCTGCTTCATGCCGAGGGCGATCTTCTCGCGCTCGCGGTCGATGTGCAGCACCTGAACCTCGATCTCCTGATCGATGGCGACCATTTCGCTGGGATGGCCGATGCGTCCCCAGCTCATGTCGGTGATGTGGAGGAGGCCGTCGATGCCGCCGAGATCGACGAACGCGCCGAAATCGGCGATGTTCTTGACGATGCCACGGCGCACCTGGCCGACCTCGAGGGTCTCCATGAGTTGCTTCTTCCGCTCGGCACGCTCCTGCTCGATGAGGGCCCGACGCGAGACAACGATGTTGCGTCGCTGCTCGTCGATCTTGAGCACGAGGCACTGAATGCAGCGGCCACAGTAGTCGCCGATGTCGGCCGGACGACGGATGTCGACTTGGCTGGCGGGGAGGAAGACGTTGACGCCCGAGATGTCGACGAGGAGACCGCCCTTGATCTTCCGCGTGACGAACCCGGTGACGACGTCGTTCTCCTTGACGCTCTCCATCACCCGCAGCCAATCCTCGATGCGGCGGGCCTTCCGCTTCGAGAGGGTGATCAGGCCGCGCTGTTCCTCGAGTTGGCCATCCTCGAACTCCTCGAGGAGCACCTTGACGGTATCGCCAACCTGCGGCGGCGGCTCCGAATCATCCCACTCGTTCCGTGGGATGTGCCCCTCGCTCTTGTAGCCGACGTCGACCAGCACGAACTCATCATCGACCCGGAGGATCTTGCCGTGGAGGACCGAATTGACTGACAGGGTGGAGGTGCCGATGGCATATTCGCCACTGTCGGTCCCTCCCATTGCCTGCTCGATCTCCTGATCGATTTCGTCGCCAAGTTCCAGTTCGCGGATGAGGTTGCGGTTGACCATCGTGTGGGGGTTTCGGGAAAACGGGTTGGAGGAAGGGGAGGAAAGCGGGCCACAAAGCGGAAACCTCGGAGTGTAGCAGCGGAGGCAGACCTGAACAATTCGTTGTTTTGCCCGTTCCTCCCCAGTTCCCCCATCGAATCGTCGCCGGCCAAACCACAGTCCGCCTCCCTCCCGATCCGATGGCCCATCCATGAGACCTCATCGCCCCCCCACTGCCGTCCCGTTCTCCGCCCCACCGCTGGCGATGACCAGGCGCGGGCTGATCCGCACCGCCTGCGTGGCGATCGGAGTGCGGGGGCTCCTTCCGGCACCGTCTGCCAGCGCTCAATTCGCCGACGAACCGCTGGCGGCCAGCGGCCCGACGCTGGGGGATATTCGTCGCCAGCCCTACCGTGTCGGGCTGTCGGTCGTGGCCACAGGGGGGCCCTGTCGGGGGGTCTTCGCCACGCTCCCGGTGCCGGCGGATTGGCCGGAGCAGACCGTGGAGATCGTCGGCGAGGACGTCTCGGCCGATGTCCGTCAGGTCCGCTATCGGACGCTGCCCGGCGGCGTGAAGCAGATGCTCGTCGACATCCCCGATCTCCCTTCCGGCCAGGAAGCGAGGGCGGTCGTCACCTTCTCGCTCGGCAGGGCGGCAATCCTCCCGCCGAGCGATCCCTCCGGGCTCTCCATTCCGGAAAAGCCCGCCAAGCCACTCAAGCCGTATCTGGCCTCGAGCCCCTATATCGAGACGCGGCATCCGAAGGTGACGAAGTTTGCCAAATCCCTCGGCGATGGGCTCGAGGGATGGGCGAAGGTCGAAGCAATCTACGACGCGGTCCGCGAGAAGGTCGAATACCGCAACGGCACCCTCAAGGGGGCGGCTCGGGCCCTCGCCGATGGCTGGGGAGACTGCGAGGAGCTCACCTGCCTGTTCATCGCCTGTGCCCGCATCAACGGCATTCCAGCGCGGACGGTGTGGGTGGAGGGGCACTGCTACCCGGAGTTCCACCTCGTCGACGCCGAGGGGCAAGGGTCGTGGTTCCCTTGCCAGGCCGCTGGAGCGCGGGCCTTCGGCGGCATGCCGGACCAACTCCCGATCCTGCAGAAAGGGGATTCGTTCCGCGACCCCGATCGCCCCGGCCAACCGCTCCGATATGTATCGGAGTTTTGCCGCGGGGCGGCGCTGACAGGCGGAGGCTCACCGAAAGTCGATTGGATCCGCGGCGGGGGCTGAGCAGCCTCAGGAGCCTGACGGCTTCTGACGACTGTCGACGACGGCCGCTGCAAAACCGATCAGGCAACCGGGCCGGGCTTGCCGTCGATGGCGCCGGCGGCGGCCAGCAGGGCGGGATCCTCGCCAAACCGCGGGGCGTTCTCACGGGCCGACGGGGCGAACCAACGGGGCACGATCGGCAGCCCAGCTTCCTTCCAGACCGTCTCGAGCCGGTCGCCGGCCAGGCGGACGATCTTCTCCCGACCACGCCCGGCGAGGGTCGAACGATCGGCCCACGGCGTGACGGGGCCGTCGAAACCGGCCTTCTCGGCCTCGACGAGGATCTGGGCGGCGGGGATCACGCCGGTCTCGGCGGGCATCAATCGCTGCGCATGGCTGAGCTCGGCCGACACGACGTCGCGGGGAGCATCCGACAGCCGCACCTCGACGATCCGGCCGGCCGGGATCGACCCGATCACCGACAGCGGCTCACCGGTGATGTGGAGTGCCCAGGCGTCGACCACGATGCCGACGCTCGGGTGGCAGACGCTCACCAGGCCGATGAGGCCTTCGTAGGTGTGGATGAACTGGTGGGCCTTCTCGGCCCGAGCCTCGGCCTCCGGAGCCAGCGCCAGCCCGAGGCTGATACCGTACTTGGCGAGCAGGGCACCGAGGGTGTCGAGCCGCTGGCGGTAGAGCTCGAAGAAGTCCTTGAAGGAATGGTCATCACTCGCCGGGGCGATCGTGACGATGGCCCGCTTTGCTTCGGTCGCCTGGGCGAACTCGAGCCGCGTCGGAAGTTCGGCGAGGTCGGCGTTGAACGCCGCATCGTCACCGATGAGCGAGATCGGCAGGTGGAACGAACCGCACTGGAGACGGGCACTCACCATCAGCCGACGGGCATGCTCGACCCCGAACGCCTCGGCCTGCTGCTGGAAGTCGACGATGTCGATGTCCATCGCATCGAAGCCGAACGAGAGCGCCAGTTCGATGAGCTCGCTGGGCCGTCCGGAAAGGGGCAGGCCGACGGTGCTGAGGTTGCGGAACATCGCGGGGGAGTCTCCTGTGCTCTGGCTCACCGCGCTCTTCGGCACGGCAATGGACCGGGTGTTTGAAACGGGTGTTCGGGGCGGAGCGGGCGGCGCGAGCCCCCGACTTTTCAAATCGGGGCTGTCACGCCCTCAACCGGCGAAGGGGGCGATTATGCCCGACGGGGCTGCTATTTTGAAGCGGGAACCGGCGGCCCATCGAAAAAATCCCTCCGTTGCCCTGTTCCACGCCCGTCCCGATCCCCGCCCCGTCGTGTTCTCCCCCGCCAGAACGCCCGTTTCATGACCCTCGTCGAAGCGATCACCCTCGGCATCATCCAGGGACTCACCGAGTTCCTCCCGGTGTCGAGCACGGCCCATCTCCGCGTCGTTCCGGCACTCCTCGGCTGGGACGACCCCGGTGCGGCCTATTCGGCCGTCATCCAGTGCGGCACGCTCTTGGCCGTGTGCGTGGCGATGTGGCGCGACATCGCGGCCCTCCTGCGGGGATTCGTCGTCGGGATCGCGAGCCGACGTCCCTGGGGGAGCCCGGAATCGAGGGTGTCGATCCTCATCCTCCTCGGCACGCTGCCGATCGTCCTCGTCGGCTTTGCCCTCCGCAAGCTCATCAAGGGGGAGGCGCGGCGGCTGGAAGTGGTGATCGCAGCCCTGGTGGCGGCGACCGTCCTCATGGCTGTGGCGGAATGGGTCGTGCGCTGGCGGAGCCGGAGGGGCTCGACGGGCCGACAAGGGCTCGATGGCATCTGCCTTTCCGACGGGCTGGGAATGGGGCTCGCCCAGGTTCTGGCGCTCGTGCCGGGAACGTCGCGGAGCGGCGTGACGATCTCGTGCGGCATGCTCGGCGGGCTCGATCGGCGGACTGCCGCCCGATTCTCCTTCCTTCTCTCCCTCCCCGCCGTAGCCGCCGCCGGCCTCCTCGAAGCCTGGCAGGAACGGGCCGAGATCTTCGGCTCCACCGAAGCGATCACGATGGCCGCCGCCGGCACGGCGTCCGCGGCCGTCGTCGGCTATGTGGCGATCCGCTGGCTCCTGGCGATGCTCGGCCAGCACACGCTCTGGCCGTTCATCGCTTACCGACTCGTCCTTGCGACCCTCCTCGCCTGGTCTCTCGCCTCGGGATGGGTGCCTTCGCTCGGCTGAGGTCACCCCCCCGCCGGGAGCGTGGAGAGATCGAGCCCGAGGCGCTTCGCCTTCTTGTAGAGCGTCGTCCGGTTGATGCCGAGCGCCCGCGCCGCCGCGTCGCGCCTCCAGGCGTGGCGTTCGAGAGCCTCGAGGATCAGCTGTCGCTCCGGCACCGCCAGCGACTGTCGCAGCGCGCCTTCTCCACGCGGCTCCAAGCGGACGGCGCCAGCCGCCACCACGGCCGCGGGCAGGTCGCCGACGTCGACGGTGTTCGACGTGCCGAGATACACCCCCCGTTCCACGGCGTGCTCGAGTTCACGGACGTTGCCCGGCCAGTCGTGGGCGATCAGCGCCGCGAGCGCCGCGGGGGTGAAGCCTTCGACGGCCCGGCCGGCGCGGACGGCGGCGCGGGCGAGGAAGTGTCCGGCCAGGAGAGGGATGTCGGAGCGACGGTCGCGAAGCGACGGCATCTCGATCGTCACGACGTTGATTCGCCAGAACAGGTCGGCGCGAAACCGCCCCGCTCCCACGAGCGCCGCGAGGTCTTCGTGGGTGGCGAGAATGAGGCGAGCATCGACCTTCCGCGTCGCTCCTCCCCCAACCGGCTCGAACTCGAGATTCTGCAGGACACGGAGGAGCTTCACCTGAAGCCCCGGCGTCGCGGTCGCGATCTCGTCGAGGAAGATCGTTCCGCCGTCGGCCTGGGCAAAACGTCCCTCGCGATCGCCCGTCGCCCCCGTGAACGCCCCCGCGACATGGCCGAACAGTTCGCTCTCGAGGAGCGATTCCGACAGGCTGCCACAGGCAACCTCGACGAATCGCCCGGCCCGGCGCTGGCTCATGGCATGGATCTCGCGGGCGAGGAGCGACTTCCCTGTCCCGCTTTCGCCGGTGACGAGGATCGTGACTCCCGTGTCGGCCACCCGGCGGGCGACGTCGAGCACGCGACGGATCGACGGATCGCCCCCGAGGATCACGGCCCCTGCCGAGATCGGCATCTGAGTCGGCGCCTGAACCGGAGTCGGAACGGAGGCTGGTCGCGGGGCCCGGCAGGCCCGGGCGAGGGCGTCGAGGAGCAGGTCATCGGCGGCGGGCAAGCCGAGGGCAACGTCCCAGCCCGAGGCGTCCATCTGGGAGGGCAGAACCGCGACGAGGGCCGTGCCGGCGTGGCGCGGGGGGAGTCCCTGGCGGACGGCGCTTGCGCCCCGAGCGGCCGCCATGCCGACGACGATCCAGGCGTCACACCGGCCGCGGGCAACGACACCGCGAGCCTCCTCGACGCTCCCCGCAGCGCTTGCGTGCCACCCCTGGGTACAGAGCCAGGCTGCGGTTCCCGACGCCGCCCGACGATCGGCATCGATGACGACGACCCTCCCTCGATGCCCGCTCCGCTCTCCCCCACGCGTCGCCCGGACGGCCGCACCGTCGGCAGGCAGCGGGGAAAACTCGGCGGAGGAGAGGGGAAAGAGGTCGGCGCGCATGGTGAACCCCGTGGATGGAAATGGCTCCACAGGTACCTAGGTCGCCGTTTGGCGACGTCAAAGTCGCCCGAGGTCGACAAGCTTGCCGAAACCGCACATTTTTTCGCCGTGACGCGGCAGAACCGGTGCGATCCGCCCCACCGTCAGTCGCTACCGGCGGGATGGTCGCCGGGGGCCGACTCGGCGTGTGTGCCGTGGCCGTCCCCGATCCCGACCGCGTCGACGATCCGGTCGGCGGCTGGGCCGAAGATCAGCTCCTTGTTCTCGAAGAGCGCCTCCGGGTCGCGGTCGAGCATCTGCATCCGCCGTTTGCGGAACCAGAAGAACGCCACCACCGCCAGAAATGCCAGCGAAATCGCCGCCAGCGTCAGCCCCCGTTCGGCGGAGCGGATCAGGCCGCTAATGCTCTCGCCGAAGTAGTACGAGAGACCGAAGAAACCACCGATGACCACCGAGGCGCAGAGGAGGTCGGCGAGAAGGAACCAGCGGTACTTCACCTTGAGCATGCCGGCGGTGAGGTAGAAGGGGCTCCGCAGGCCGACGAGGAATCGGGCGACGAAGAAGGCTTTGATGCCGTGCCGATTGATGAGGTCCTCGATCGTCTTCTCCCGTTCGGGGGTGAGAAACCCCGACCACCAGGGATGATCACGGAGAATTTTGGCCCCGAAAAAACGCCCCACGGCGTACATGAGGCTGTCGCCGAGGACCGCGCCGAGGAGGCACGCCGGGAGGGCGTAATACCACTGCAGCGCCCCCGCCCGGCTGGCGACGCCAGCGGCGACGATCGGCACCTCCTCCGGCACCGGCAGCCCGATCCCCGTGAGGGTCAAAAAGAGCACGATGCCGAGGTAAGACCCCTGCTCGAACCACTCGATCATGTTCAGTTCGGTCGGGAGTCCAGGGGATCGGCCCGTGTTGCGCAACGCCCAGTCAGTGTACCCCAGGAAGGCCTTCAGGGCAGGGGAACTTCGCCCGCCGCCGGGTTCCGCCCCCTTTCCCCGGCCCCCATGCGGCGAAGATCCCTCTTGCCGCACGAGCCCGATTCTGCGTCGAACCACGCCCCTGCCCAGGCGATTCCTGCCACCCTCACCGGGAGGCAGGGTGCAGCGGAGCGAATCAGCGGCCCCGCTTGGCCCCGCATCGTGGCGCCGCGAGCCTCACACGACGCGCACCACCTCGAGCCCCTCCCCCGGATCCCACTCGACCAGTTCTGGATCGAGGTTTGCCGTGAGAACGCGGACGCTCGTGGGATTGCGGGCAGGGACGACGAGGATCGCGGCGGTGTCGCCGCCGGCCGGAGCGATCTGCTCGAGCCCCGCCGGGCCGAGGACATAGAGCGCGGTGGAGAGGGCGTCGGCATCGGCGGCCTGCGGCGTAATCACCGTCGATGAGAGCACCCCCTCGGCCGGGACCCCGGTCCGCGGGTCGAGGATGTGCCCGAGCCTCCGCCCCCGGTCGACGAAGAACTGCGTTCCCGAGCCGCTCGTGCCGAGGGCCGCGTCGACGAGCGTGACGGTCGCCAGCCGCCGCCCCGGTCGGAGCGGATGCCGCACGCCGACGCGCCAGCCGCGCCGTCCGGGAAGCCTGGGGCCCGCAACGCCCATCGCGCGGACGCTGCTCGATCCACCATGGACGAGCACGCTCCCGACGCCGGCCGCGGTGAGCATTCCGATCACCGCGTCGAGCGCCCAGCCCTTGCCGATCGCCCCGAGGTTGAACTCGATGCCGGGGCGGGTGAAACGGATCCTCGACCCGGCCTCGTCGATCTCGACATGGGTCAAGCCCGACCGGGCCCGCGCGTCGGCGAGGAGCGTGGCGTCGGGAGTGCGTCCCTGACGACGAAGAAATCCCCACGCGCGGACGAGGCTCCCGGCGGCCGGGTCGAACGCGCCGCCAGTCTTCTCATGGAGGCGTTGCGATCGCGCCAAGAGCGCGACGACGTCCGCAGCGACCGGCTGCCAGCCCTCCGCCGCGACGGCATTGAGGCGGGCCACGTCGCTCGTGTCGCGGTAGACCGTGATCCGATCCTCGATCGCGTCGACGAGGTCGAGCGCCGCCAGGCCGAGCTCGGTCGCGTCCGCCACCTCGCCGGCGTTGAACACCACCTCGAATCGACAGGCCATCGCCTCGCGCCCCACGACGAGCGTGTGGAGGTCGGGAAGCTCGGACGAAGTCGCTGGAGGTTCGGTGTCGGCCATGGAGGGTCTCGGGAGTCGAGTCCTCAAAAGCCTACCAGCCGGGCGAAGAGGATCAGCGGTTCCACGGGCGGCCGGGGAACGTCGCGGGCCACGCGTCGTTGGTCAGCCAGACGATGGACGTCGACACCTTGCCGAGGCCGCCGGCCTGGGGGGGCTGGGAGACGGCGACGGCGGCATTACCGGCGTCGACGCTCACCCGCACCTGACGGAATCCCTCGTCGGCAGTAACGAGGCTCTGGGGGAGCGATGGCCGGAAGCCAGCCGGAATCTTGCCGAGGATTCCCTTGAGTTGGCGGCTGCCGCGGAGGCCGATGAGCGACAGCTCAACCGTATCCCCCACCCGCTTGAGCACGGCCCGGTCGAGGCCGCCGCCAGTGGGAAGCCGCATCGACGTGGTCACATCACGGGCGCCCGAAGCGCGGAGGCCGGTTGCAGGTCCTGCCGGCCCCACGTCTCCCTTCGCACCAGCTGCGCCGGCAGGGCCGCGTTCCCCCTTGGGACCGGCGACACCGGGCTTGCCATCTTTGCCGTTGAGGCCAGGCTTCCCAGCCGCGCCGGCAGGGCCACGTTCCCCCTTGGGACCGGCGACACCGGGCTTGCCATCCTCGCCGTTGAGGCCGGGCTTCCCAGCCGCGCCGGCAGGGCCGCGTTCCCCCTTGGGACCGGCGACACCGGGCTTGCCATCCTTGCCGTTGAGGCCGGGCTTCCCAGCCGGTCCAAGCTTCCCGTCGGCGCCGTTCTTCCCGTCCACTCCGGGCTTCCCGGGAGCACCGGCAGGCCCTTGCTTGCCGGCCTCACCGGCAGGGCCGCGTTCCCCCTTGGGGCCAGCGACACCGGGCTTGCCATCTTTGCCATTGAGACCGGGCTTCCCAGCCGGTCCAGGCTTGCCGTCAGCGCCGTTCTTCCCGTCCTTGCCGTTGCTGCCGTTGAGTCCGTTGACCCCATCGATGCCATCGAGCCCCGACTTCCCCTGCGGCCCCGCTGGCCCAACCGGACCGGGCCTCCCATCCTTGCCAGCAGGACCAACCTTGCCGTCGAGGCCAGGTTTACCCTGCGGGCCGGCTGGCCCCGGTTCACCGCGATCGCCCTTTGGTCCGGCAGGCCCGATCTCGCCGCGATCCCCCTTGGGACCGACAGGCCCAGGCTCCCCCTTCGGCCCAGGCTCACCCTGCGCTCCCGTTTCTCCCTGCGATCCAGGCAGGCCCGTCGAACCGGCCGCCGCGACGGCGCCAGCAATCGGACTTCCGGTGCGCCACAGGCTCAAATCGACCCAGCGGGAATGGATATCGTCCCAGATCCACAGGCGGCCCTTCGCTTCTTCATACCAGGCGTCACCGAGATCTCCCTGCGCGGGAAGCGTGCGGGAATCCTCAATGATTCCCAGGACGGCGTGGACGGGCGGAATGTTGCGATTCACCACGGGCGATTCCCTTGAGTCGCGGGGGAGGACAAGCGATCCTGAATCCCCCTAGTCTTGTTAATCGCTGCAAATTACCCAGGCCAACAAGGCTTTGCAAATCGCCCTGAGAAGTGGCGGGCTCTCCGGAGCTCCCCCCATGAGGGTTGTTCTGTCCTCATGGGAAGCCGAGGGACTGAGCGCGCGGGGGCCCCTCGACGGCGCCGGCAGTGGCCGTCCGGCGGAGGTGGGAGAGCCTGGCAGCACCGCGGTCAGCGCGGGGCGAGGCCGCGATCGAAGGCGTCCTGATCGCGTTGGAAGACGGCCAGTTCCCGCTCGAACTGTTCCAGCGGGATCGTCCACACCGGCTGCTCGGAGGTGTGGGAGTGGCAGTGGGAGACGAGGAGTCGGTGGAGAAACTTGAACAGGTGACGGGGCACGCGGAGGCTCCGCAGCCCGTCGATGAGCCGCCGCTGATCGACGGCGGGGTCGAAGAGTTGGGCGAGGGTCGCCGGGGGGCTACCAACGCTCGCTGCCTTCACCCGCTGCGAAGCGATGTCATAGAGCGTCTCGCCCGTCCACTCGAGGCTCGGCACGAGATTTTGCTTGTCGAGGCGGGCGCGCTGATTGAACTGCTCGTCCTCGCGTTCGATGAAGCGGTAGAGTTCCTCGGGGAGCAGGAGCTTGAAGCCGAGCCCGGGGGACTTGAGAAACTTGTTGTCGAGCATCGGCCAGACGAGCTGACGCATCCGCTCGGCCTGCCCGTTGATGGCGTGCGGTTCGTCGACCCGGTCGACGATGACGACCATCCCGGTGTAACCGAGGGCCGCGAGCACCCCCTGAAACTTCGCGAGGAGTTCGTAGCGATCGTCGCTGCGGGCATGTTTCGGCAGCGGTTGCCCGGCGAGATCGACCTCTGGCATCCGGGCGAGGGCCTGGGTGAGCTGGCCGGTCGTGCGATTGCCGGTGCGCATGCTGCGGACGATCCGCCGCGCGGTCCACCACGCCCGCCCGCGCCGCCACAGCCAGGGCGCCCAAGCGGCCGCAAGCAGCGTCCACGGCCACCACCACCGCGTCCACTCGAGATTCCCCTGCACAGCCCCCGACACGAGCGCCCCGGCCATGAGCGCCGTGGCCACCATCCCGAGCCACCACGACCAAGACGACTTCCATGTCCGGTAGCCGACCATGCGGCGGAGCCTGGCCCAGCGGGACGGGAACGTCTCCCCGGTCGATTGGTCGTAGCAGGCCGCCAGGAGCGCGAGGTCGCGGGCCTGTGGTCCGGCGAGCCGGTGCTTCTCGCGCCCATTCCCCTCGAGGAGCGTCGAGACGAGTTTCGTCGTGCCGATGGCGAGGATGGCGTCGATGTGATCCCACAGTTTCCAGTGGGCGAGCACCTTTTCCACCGGCCGCTTCGGTCCGACCCGATCGATGAAACGATCGAGAAACGGATTGAAGTCGTCATAGAGGACGACGAATGTCTTCCGTTCCGGATGGTCGGCGTCGTGACGCTCGAACTGCCGCACCATCTGCAGCTTGAGCGCGGTCTTCCCCGCCCCCTTCTCGCCGAACACGATCGCCGTGCTCGGATCGTCGGGGTTGCCGTAGATCTTGTCCCAGGCCGGATGGAAGGTCGACTCCAGGCAGGTGCGCTTGAAGACGGTGTCGTTCTGCGCGTCTTCCTCGGCAAACGGGTTGCCGGCGATGCGGTGATGGTCGAGGAAGTCCTGGATCTTCATGTCGGCGGACGACTCCGGGGGCGGGAACGGGAGGGCGAACTCATCACTTGCCTGCGGGAACGAGCCCTTCGACCATCGTGCGGAATCCGTCGGCATACTTCGCGACGGTCTTCCCCGGTCCGTAGAACTTCAGAAAGTAATTGCCGCGGTCGGGCGTTTCCACGATCGCCGCGAGCATCCGGTAATCGGGCCGATCAACGGCCTTGCCACCGGCGAACGGACCGGCCGGGGCGTCCTTGTAGGTGCCGGTGATGTCGACGATCGTGACGTCGCAGCCAGCGAGTTTGAGCTTCTTCGTCGTCGCCTTGTCCTTCGTGTCGCTCCCGTCGGCCTGGGCAAACTGGCCGAACCACCGATCGACGTTCGCCTGCACGCTCCCACCGGCCCCCATGACGGTCATCCGCCCGGGCTGAAGCCCCTCCCCCTCGGACGGAATCGAAAACTCGGTCTCGACGATCGACGACTTCGGCTGCACCCGCTTCCAGCCCTCCGGGGCGGCGAGCGAAAACCCGCCATCGGCGATCGTGTAGGCGAGCGCATCGGCCTCGGCCTGCCAGGCGTGGGCAGGGGCCGCGGTGGCGACGAGGGCGAGCAGGGCGACCAGGGCGACGAAGAGGGGGCGGGCGGGCATGGAAGCGCTCCGGAACGAAGGCAAAGGGCGAGGGGTGAAACTGGCGATGGAACCGACGGATCAAATCATGGTAGCAGCGTGACGAACGGGCCGTGAGAGGGTCAGTCGGCGGCGGGGGGAACGAGTTCGGGGAGGGTTTCCAGAGCCACCATCTCCGCTAGGCCCGCCTCCACCATCTCCTTGCCGGAGACGTACCGGTGGGTCTTGATCCACTGGGCGATGAGATCATGCGACCGTCCGAAGAGATCGCAGAGCATCCGATCCATCTCCCCTTCCAGTTCGACGAAGTGGCGCGACCACTCGGCCGCCTCGGTGATGCCGATGTGCTCTTCGCTCTGCCACTTCATCGGGTGGAAGAGAAACACGCTGAACGGGGTGACGAGACGGCGGACACAGGTGGCAAACGGCCACAGCGCGGCCGACGAACACTCCCCGCCGACGATCCCCGTCGCCCGCACGCCACGCAGCTTCATGAGCGTCGAGAGGGCCATCGCGCAGTAGGGATTGCCCCCGGGGGAATCGAACCAGATCGTGCACTCACCTCCCGGCGGCACGCCGAGGAGTTTGTCGGTGAGGTCGGCCTCGTTGTCGGTGAGATCACCGACCAGCGCGATCTCGAGCGGCCCGCGCTCCTCGTCGCCGCGATCGCGCTTGCTCGGCCGATCCGACGGGCGACGCCGCACCTCGCCTCCCCGTCCGAGACGGGGTCGGACAGGGAGCCCGCGGCGCGATCCGGTCGCTCGTGCCTGCCGGCGGCCGGCGATTGGTTGTCTCGACATGCGCGAAAGGGTCCTCGGGGGTCAGCTGCGGTAGTCGCCGTGACAGGTGTCACACGATTTCTTGAGATCGCCGACCGCAGCCCGGACGGCATCGTAGTCGGATCGCCGCGCGGCGTCGCGAGCCTTCACCGCCGCATCCCGCATCGCCGCGGAATAGCCCCGGTAGGTGTCATCGTCGTGGTACTCGAAGGCCTTTTGCTGGATCACCTCGCCGATCGCGGCGACGATCTCCACCTCGCGGAGGAGCGCATCGACCTGCTTTTCGAAGTCATCCTTGGAGGCGACGATTCCCCCGGCCGCCTGCTCGGCCGCTTCGAGCCTGCTCATGAGCGCCGGTCGGGCGGCCACCTGGCTCCAGGCGAAATCCTCTTCCCGATCGGCCTGCTTGTCGGGTGAGCCGCCGTCGAGGAGCGATTCAAGATCCGCGGCCCGGGCCTTCGCTTCGGCGAACGAGCCATCGGTCCCCACCTTGCAATTGAAGCCGACCCGGGCGAAGAGGTCGCGGGCGTTCTCGGCGTCCTTCTTCCAGCGAACGTCGCCGTCGTGGACGGCGATCACTCCGAACGCCAAGGCGATGGCGCTGAAGGCCTCGCGGGCCTTGTCGTAGCCCCCTCCTTTGAACTCGGAGGCAGAGGCGACCGCCGCAGCGACGGCCTTCCGCTGCTCCTTCACCTCGTCGGCGAGGGTGTCGGGTGAGATCAGCCCCGACCAGCGAAAGCCACCGCCGTTGCCCCCGGCGGAGGACGCCGTGCCGACATCGCTCCCCGCCCCCCGGGCAGCCGAGGCGGCGACGAAGTCAGGGCGTTCCCCTTCGAGGGTCGTGAAGGCGTCGTCGAGAAAAGCCGATTTCGACGTCTTGTCCCACTCCTTGGCCGGGGGCTTGGCTCGTTGCCGCTCGTGCGGACGCCGCCCCCCCTGGGCCGCGTCGCCGATCGCCACCGCGAACACCAGCGCGATGATCACGCCCCCCCACACTCCCGGCAGGATGGTTCGCGGGGCGACGGAGGAGCCTGGAGGGCGGGGCAGCGTCAGGGTCGTCGCGGGAAAGGGCTGACGCGAGGGCTCCGAGTCGATGGCCTTATCCATATTCATGTCCATGTCCATAACCGAATCATCCATGTCCGAATCCGTGACACCCCTGACCTTCGGGGCACGATGACCGTGGATCACCGGAACCGACATCCTATCGCTCCAACCGGGGGCCGCCACTCACGGACGGCCTTTTCCCAGGCCGTTTTTCACCTTGACCGTCGGTCCCGCCATCGTCACCCTCCGCCCCGATCGTTCCCGCCGGCAGGCCACCGGTCGATCGAGGCCCGCCGGAACGACACGACCTTCCAAATCACGCCGGAATGGAGTCCACCATGAGCCTCACGCCCCACCGCCCCCCTGTCTCCTCGCATGTCGGCCGCTGGTCGCTGTGGACGGCGAGCTTCCTCGCCGGCTGCGCGACGGTTTCCGCCCTCGTCTTCTCCGGCTGCTCCGGCGGCGGTGGTGGTGGAGCGACGGCCGGAGCGACGTCGGGGGGCACTGAATCGGCCAAGGCGACGGTGGTGGAGTTCCTCGAGGCGATCAAGCGTGGCGACGACACCGCAGCCTCGTCGATGCTCACGACCGTCGCGCGGACGAAGACGGAGGAGCTCGGCCTCACCGTCGCCCCCCCGGTGAACCCCTCGGCCCGCTACCAGGTGAAGGACTGCGAGCTGATCGGCGATTCGGGCGACCTCGTCCATGTCGGGACGGTCTGGTCCGACGTCGATGAAGCGGGGCAGGAGAGCAGCGAAAACATCGTCTGGGTCGTCAGACTCGATCCGGAGGGCTGGCGGGTGGTTGGCATGGCGATGAAGGTGTTCGACGACATGGATCCCCTCCTCCTCAATTTCGAGGACCCGGACGACATGATCGCGAAGCAGGAGATGGTGGCCGTCGAGATGCAGCGTCGGGCCCAGGCCGCCGAGCAGGCCAATGGGGAATCGCCCGCCCCGACCACAGGCAGCACCGTCGCGCCGGCCACCCCGGCACAGCCGGCCGCCGCGACCGCCGCCCAGCCGGGGGGCGATCGTCGTCGCTGAGAACCCGGCGGGCCTTGCTGGCCGGCCGAAACAGCTCGAAAGAACTTGCAGGCGACCGGGAGGGATCCCCCCCCGGTCGCCTTTTTTTGTCTTCGGAGGGTGGCTAGCACCCCCCGCTCCCCCCCTCCATCCGCCGTATTCCCGGCCCAGAAGGGCCCAATGACCGCAGCCACCCCCTCTTTTTGGTGAACCTGCGGCGGGAGTCGGTTCTTGACACCTCCCCCCCGGCTGTTAGCCTTCTACCCAGATTTCCCAGGCGGCAATCTTTCGCCAACCCGCAGCACTTACAGGGGAGTGCCGCTGGTTG
>CANGGT010000062.1 GCA_947453375.1 Planctomycetaceae bacterium | reverse complement strand
GATCCGTGCCTCCGGGGGCGGGGCGGGATGTCCCGCTGCCAACGCAGCGGCGTGCTGGCGCGCCAGGGACTCGAGCATCGCGTCCCGAACATGCCGGTAGCGTGGGAATCGATCGAGAACCTCCGCGACCCCCGGCTGCCGCGGCGAGGGGGATTCGTACGGTCGATACTGCATTTGGATCGGGAACGGGATCTGGAGCGACTCGCGCCTGGCGACATACCACACCCGCGAGAGGATCGCGTCGCGCACCGGGAGCAGATCCTCGTGGCGCGCGACGGTGAAATACATCCGATAGGTAATCGAGAAGTCGCCGTAGTTGAGCGTGTGGACTTCCGGAGCCGGCCCGGCGATTACCCCTGGGGTCGTGCGGAGGATGTCGAGCATCGCCCGCTTCACGTCGTTGGGGGGATGGTCGTAGGAGAAGCCGACGTCGTAGGTGTCGGTGCGCGAAGGCGTGGGGCGGGAGAGGTTGCTGAAGGAGGTCTTGTAGAGGACGACGTTGGGGATGATCCGCATCTCGTGGAGGATCGACTCGATGTGGACGCTCCGCCAGTTGATCTCGATCACCTTGCCGGTCGTGCCGTCGGCGATGATCCAGTCACCGATCGCCAGCGGCCGCTCGAGGAGGAGCATCAGCCCTGAGACGATGTTGCCCAGCGGCTCCTGGAGCGCGAGGCCGACAACGATGCTCCCCAGGCCCAGGGCTGTCAGGGCTCCACTGATCTCCTGCTGCCACACATGCTGGTAGATCAGCGCCGCGCCGATCGAGACGAGCGTCACGCGGGCGAGATCGCGAAACAGCTTCGGGACGCGCTCGCGCATCGAAGCTTGATGGCGGCCGCCGAAGAGCGTGTCGTTGACGAGCGTGAGGAGGCAGTAAAGGAGCGACACCCAAAACGCCGTCCGCACGACACGGGTGACGGTCTGATCGGGGGCAACCTGCCACACCTCGGTGACGAACAGCATCGCCGCGAGGGCCGGGAGGACGAGATTGCGTACCACCCGGAGCGTGGGGGCAAGCATTCCGCCACGCCGCGTGGAGGAATTGAGCATCTCGGTCACGATCAGGAGCGCCAGCGGAAATCCGATGGCGAGGATCACCGCCGGTAGGAGCGGCACCTGCGACATGACGATGGGACCGAACAAGCCGTCCATGCCCGCCGAGCCATTCATGACGTGCCTCGATCCTCGAGGGTCCAGATCGGCACCGTCCCCTTGCCGCGCACCTCGACGTCGACCGGCCCGTCGAACGCGTGGAGATCGACGAGTCGATCGCGGACCGGCTGCGTTACCACGACCGCCTGCCCGCTCCGGGCAGCGAGCCGCGAGGCGATCGCCACGGTGTCGCCCCACAAGTCGTAGAGAAACTTCCGCCGGCCGACGACGCCACCGACGACGGGCCCCGAGTTGACCCCCACCGACACGGCGACCATCGTCCCATGCTGCCGATTGAAGTCGCTGACGATCCGGCACAGCTCGCGGCCAAACTGCACGATCCGAGCGGCATGATCGGGCCGAGGGAGCGAGAGTCCGCAGACGGCAAGATACGCCGAGCCCACCGCCCGCACCTTCTCCACGCCACTCCGCTCGGCCGCCTCGTCGCAGGCCGCGATCAGATCGCTCACGAAATCCATCGCCTGACGTTCCGTACCCGGGCCCGACACGCCGTCGAGCCCGGCAAACTCCGCCACGAGGACGGTGACGTCGGCGAACTGCCGAGTGGCCTTTTCGTCCCCGTCGCGCCGCTGGGCCACCGCTGCCGCCGGGAGGATGTTGAGGAGCAGCTCCTGGTTCTCCCGGGCCTTCTCCTCGAGCTCGCTGCGCTGCTCGCGGAGGCTCTCCGACATTTGATTGAACGTCCGCGCCAGATCACCGAACTCGTCCCGCGAGTTGAGGTCGACGCGGACGCCCACCTCACCGGCGCCGATTCGTCGGGCCGCGTCGGTGAGCTGCCGCAGCGGCCGGACGAGGAGCCACGAGGCGACCATCGCGAGGAGCGCCGTCCCCAGCGACAGCCCGGTCGCCGCCAGGAGGGCATGCCTGGCATAGGCCCGAATCGGGGCGTAGGCCTCATCGACGTCCATCTCCGCGATCACGCCCCAACGAATGGAATCGAGATCGAGCGGGCCGTAAGAGGAGAGCACGGGGACGCCACGGTAGTCGTTGATGATCGCCAAGCCCTCGCGGCCGCGGATCGCTTCCTCAGCAGCTTGGGTGCGCACCGGCAACTGATTGATCACGTTTCCCTGCCGCTCGATCTGGTCGACGGTCATCGACGGCAGCGACGAACGACGCAGGGAAGCCAAGAACGCCTCGCGGTCCTCAACCATGAATCGGCTCCGGCTCCGCATCGTGAGATCGGGCCCGACGAGATAGCACTCGCCCGTCTTCCCCATCCCCTCCCGCTCCCACTCGAAGCGTCCCGTGGTGATGCCGACGATCCGGTCGACGGGGAACTCGAGCGCGAGGATCCCGATCATCTCCGGGCCGTTGAAGATCGGCGAGAGGACGAATCCCACCGGCAGGCCGGCGTCGGGCACGTAGGCTTCGATGTCGGCAATCCGATAGGCGTCCTTGTCACGCGCGTGGGCGAGCGAGGCGGCAGCCCGGGCGAGATTCGTTCCCGCGTACGGCCCGGTCTTCAGGTTCGTGGCGTAGTCGGGGCGCTTCTTCAGCGAATAGACGATCTCGAGGGTGTCATCATCGATGAGGAGGATGTCCTCGTAGCCGAACAAGGATGCGGCCCGCTCCATCCGATCGCGCACGGCCTGATGAACGATGCCGTATTCCGAATCATCAGTGCTCACGGGGAGCGCGGCACGGTCCCCTTCAGCCTCGCTCCGGCGCTGCTCGGGGAGAAGGTAGTGGTATTGGAGGTAGCGTTGACGGGGCTCAGCCGGCAGATACTGCTCGACCATCGGCGAGCCGCCGAGATGGGTCTTGAGAACCGGGATGAACGCCTCGGCATACCAGCGACGCAGTTCCTCGTCCTGCTCCGGCTCGAGGGAGACGTCTTCCAGCCCGGCAAAGCCGCGGCGAAAGGCCGTCATTCCGTCGGTCGCCATCCGCCCGTCGGAGATCGAGAGAACCTGGTCGCGAAGCCCTTTGAGCATGTCGACGAGCGCCGTCGTCTTCGAATGCCGGACGCTCTTCAACTGCTGCTGGACCGCTTGCGTGATCGTGTCGCGGGCCGACCGGTAGCCGATCCATCCGATCGCCAGGATCGAACCGAGGCTCACGGCGAGCAGGAGCACGATCAGCCGCGACTGGACGGCCAGCCGTTCGAGGCCGAGCATGCGGGGCTCCGGGAAAGAGGAGGAGGGAAGGGGGTGCCGGGGACGAGCATGCCAACAGCGGGCGGGCGGGGGGAACACCACCGCTCTCAGGCGACGATACCCTCTCCCCTCCACGGCGGCAAACCGGCTTCCTGCCGCGGAATCACGCCCCGCAAGCGAAGCCGATCGGCTGGGCGCCGGAGGCGTCCCGCAGCCCCCGGATCGTCCTTCAGGGGAGGACGCGCATCCCCACCGCCGTGTTGACGTCGAGCATGCTGCGGCGGTATCGCACGAGCGCCTCGCGGTGGCTCTGGGAGACGGCCGCCGCCTCCTCGAGGTGCTCCTGGAAATCGTCGATCGTGATCTCCCCCGCCTCGAAGTCGGTCTGGGCCTCGCGGAGCCGCGAATCCGCTTGGGGAAGGAGGACTGCCTCGATCCGTTCCAGCGCCCGCTTGGCGTAGTGATATTCCCGGTCCGCCAGCCTCACCTCCGAGGCGACGCGCCTCTCCATCGATTCCAGCTCCGTGCGCGTCTGGCTGACATTGCTCTGCGCGCGGGCGATGTTGCCTTGATTGCGGTTGAAGACCGGAAGGGAGAACGTGAGCCCCACCGCCCACGATCGGGAGTCGGGCCGCTGGATGGGACCATTGTCCTGGATGGTGATCGGGTCGTAGAAGAGGTAGACATCGTCGAGGCGGTTTGCCCGCTGGAGATCGACCTCCGCCCGGGCCCGGTTGACACCGAGCCGGACGGCGCGGACGTCGGGGCGGCATCCGCTTGCAAGCCGTACCATCTCGTCGAGCGGCGGGGGCTCCGGGGCGATCGGGCGCAGTCCGCCACGGGGGACAAGATCGATCGTCTGCCCTGGCGGCACGCCGAGCAGCAAGCCGAGCGTTTCCTGCGCGTCCTCGAAGGCTTCCGACGCATCGAGCGCTGTGAGCTTCGCCTTCTCGAGCGCGAAGCCGACCTCGCGGATCAACTCGGCGGCCTTGCGTCGACCGGCCACGTCGGAGGCCGGCAGCGCGGCCGCCTCACGGGTCTTTTCCTCGAGGAGCAATTCGGCCCGGCGCACCGCGGCCTCGGAGGCAAGCATGTCGATCCGCGCTGACTGGAGACCGACGAAGGCCTTGTTGACATTGTCGATCTGGCGACGAACGACATCCTGGAACTGCGCCTCGAGCGCCGTCTTCGCCATCCGTGCCACAACCGTCCGCGCTTGACGCTTCCGCGAGACGTCGAGCGGGTAGGTGATGTTGAGGTCGTACTGCGTCGGCCCCCCCGGCGTGGCGTCGGTGAACGAGCCGTAGGGAATGAACTGGCTGTCGACGTAGACCAACGGATTGGTCCGCAGGCCGGCGGTGAGGATGTCGGCATCGGCTTGGGTGAGTTCGTGGCGGAGGGCGCGGATGTCGATGTTGTCGGCCATCATCCGGTCGATGGCGGCATCGAGCGTGATGCCGTTCTCGGGCCCCTCGTCGTCGGCAAGACGACGATCGAGTTCGCCGGTGCCGATCGCCAGGCTCCGAGCCGGCGTCGTCGGTGCGGGGAGCGGCTCCGGGAGTTGCATTCCCCGGGCGGTCTGCACGCCGACGGGGCGCGACGCGGTCCGCCCCTGTCTGGGCAAGCGTCCTGCCCGGCGCCTGCCGCCGATGATCCCCACGCCGGGGTTCTCGAGGCCCCCGGCATCGAACGCGCCGGGGCCGGGGCCAAGCGCCGGCGTGTTCGCTCCCGGGATCGGCCCGAGATCGGGAAACTCGATGATCCGACCGCGGGAGGGATCGTCAGGATCCCCCTGCCAGGCATGCGCCGGTACGCCGCCACAGCAGGGGAGGATGACACCGATCAGGAGCAGAAGCGCGGCACGGCGCCGCGTGCAGCGTGGCACGACGGGGCTTCCCGTCGGGCGCCCGGGCTTGCCCCGTCCGACGCGGAGCGAGGACGGTAGAGCAGCCGGATCACCTCGACAGCATCTCCATCGGCTGGCAAGCTGTGACGGCTGGAGATTTCCGGTCGGGAAAGAGATACCGCGCCCCTTCTGGTCGCCGCAGCCCCCCCATGCCCCCTCCCTCATGGCCGAGGCGGGCGTTCGGCGATCATGGCGAGACGGAAAGGGCCCCCGGCCGCCACGAGTCCTCCGGTGTGTCCGCCCCGGGACTTGGCCGGTAGGCTGGAACGCGGTCCCAGTCGGCCCCCGGAGACTTTTCCCATGTTCCGCCCGTTCTTCCCCCGCGTGGCCGCGCTCGCCGCGACGTTCGCCCTGGCCCTCCCCGCCGCCGCCCAGTCCGATCCCGAGCCGGCGCGGAAAGGGCTCGGCAACCTTCTCGGCAAGGCCGCCGACCGGCTCAAAGAGGAGGCGATGAAGCGCTTCGACAAGAACGGCGACGGCCGGCTCGACGACGACGAGCGGGCGGAGGCCCTCGAAGCGATGAAGAAGAAGGGGGGGGAGATCCAGGGGCAGCTGCGGCAATTCATGCTCCGGCGCTTCGACGCCGATGGCAACGGCACGCTCGATACGGACGAGCGGAAGACCGCCTTCGACGAGACGATGAAGCAGCTCGAGGAGAACGGCCCGATGGTGAAGAACACCGTCCTCGGGTTTGTCCACCGGCGCTTCGACGCCAACGGCGACGGTACGCTCGACAAAGTGGAGATGGGGGTTGCCCGCGACGAGCTCACGAAGCGGATCATCGAAGGGATCCCGCCGGGCGACGCCCCGACCAAGCCGTCCAAGCCGATCGATCCGGCCGCCCGCAAGAAGCAGGCGGAGGAGCCGGCCCCACACTGAGGCAAGAGCCGCTCACTGGTCGATCCTCGTTCGCACGCTCACGTTCGAAATTCCTCCGTTCCACGAGTCACCATGCCCCGCCTCCTCGATTCCTACCGCCTCCACGATCTCGAGCTTTCCAACCGCGTCGTCATGGCGCCGCTGACGCGGGCGCGCTCTGGCCCGGACCGGATCCCCAACGACCTGATGCGCGAGTATTACGTCCAGCGGGCCTCGGCGGGCCTGATCGTGTCGGAAGCGACGACGATCTCGCCGCAGGCCAACGGCTGGGTGGAATCCCCCGGCATCTACACAGACGCGATGGAGGCAGGCTGGCGACGGATCACCGAGAGCCTCCATGCCGCCGGCGGCAAGATCTTCCTTCAGCTCTGGCACATGGGGCGGGCCTCGCACAGCGACTATCACGGCGGCCAACCCGCCGTCGCCCCGTCAGCCATCGCCATCAACGGCGACGGGATCTACACGCCCCAGGGCAAGAAGCCTTACGAGACGCCCCGGGCACTCTCCACCGATGAGGTCAAGGAGACGATTGAAGACTACCGGCTTGCCGCTCGGCGCGCGCGTGCGGCGGGCTTCGACGGCGTCGAGGTTCATGCCGCCAATGGCTATCTCATCGACCAATTCCTCCAAGCCCGCACCAACGAGCGCACCGACGCCTACGGCGGCAGTCTCGAGAACCGCTGCCGATTCCTCGACGAGGTGGTCTCCGCGGTGGCCGCGGAATGGCCGGCTCACCGCGTCGGCGTCAGGCTCTCCCCCAACGGTGTCTTCAACGACATGGGCTCACCCGATTACCGCGAGCAGTTCCTCCGCGCCGCCGCGCTGCTCGACCGCCACCGTCTCTCCTATCTCCACGTCGTCGACGGCCTCGCCTTCGGGTTCCACGAGAAGGGCACGCCGATGACTCTTGGTGAGTTTCGCGCCGTCTTCAAGGGTCCGCTCGTCGCCGCCTGCGGCTACACGCTCGAAGCGGCCGAAGCGGCGATCGACTCGGGCGCCGCCGACCTCGTCGCCTTCGGCCGTCCATATATGGCCAACCCCGATCTCGTCGAGCGCTTCCGCCACGGCTGGCCCCTCGCCGACTTGCCCGACATGGCGTACTGGTGGACGCCTGCCGGCGCCCGCGGCTACACCGATTTCCCTCACCACGCCGCGGCGGACAGCTGACGGAGTCCCCGCGGGCCGGCGGTGGTACGATGACGCCCGTGGGGCACGATCCTCCACGGCCGGTGGTACGCCGCCGGAACCCGGGCCAGATTTTTTTGGGGGGAGAACCGATGAGAGGGCGGCGCTTGGCTTCAGCCAAGGGTTTTTCGTGGCTTGCCGCGACGCTGTTTGTTCTCTTCATGCTGGTCATGGTGCTCCCGGCCGCCCGCAGTGCCGACACCAGCCCGACGTGGGAAGCTGACGTCCGGCCGATCCTCAAGGCCCACTGCACCCACTGCCACGGCGAAGAGGACCCGATCGAGGCGGGCGTCGACCTCCGCCTGCACCGCTTCGTCCTCCGCGAGGCGGAGGGCTTCGGGCCGATCGTCGTCCCCGGCGACCAGGGCGCAGGCGAACTCCTCCGCGTCATCCGCTCGGGCGAGATGCCGAAGGGGGGGAAGAAAGTGTCGGCCGAAGAACTCGCCGTTCTCGAGCGCTGGATCGCCGCCGGTGCCCCGGGGGGCACGCCCGAGCCTGAGTCGCTCCCCCCCGGCCCCTGGCTTTCGGCCGAGGACCGGGCGTGGTGGTCGTTCCAACCGATCGTCAAGCCGGCCGTGCCGGCGCTCGCCGACGCGGCAGCCGGGCGAAGCCCGATCGATGCCTTCATCCTCGCCCAACTCGGGCCCAAGGGATTGTCCCTCGCCCCGGAAGCTGACCGGCCGACGCTCCTCCGCCGCGTCACGATCGATCTCACGGGGCTTCTTCCGACCCCGGAGGAAGTCGCAGCTTTTGTCGCCGACACCTCGGGCGACGCCTACGAGCGGGTCGTCGAGCGGCTCTTGGCGAGCCCGGCCTACGCCGAGCGTCAGGCGCGGGGCTGGCTCGATGTCGCCGGCTATTCCGACTCCAACGGCTTCTCCGAGGCCGACTCCCTCCGCCCGCATGCCTGGCGCTACCGCGACTGGGTCGTGAAGAGCTTTCAGGACGACCTCCCCTGGGATCGCTTCATCCAGGAGCAACTTGCCGGCGACGAACTGGCCGGAGCGACGCAGGACTCGACGAGCGATCCCCTCAACGATCCCCTCCGACGCGACCAACTCATCGCCACGGCCTTCCTCCGCCTCGCCCCCGACGGCACCGGCGATCCCGTCCCCGATCAGAATCTGGCTCGCAATCAGTCGATCGCCGAACAGATCAAGGTGACGACGTCGGCCCTCCTCGGGCTCACCGTCGCTTGCGCCCAGTGCCACGACCACCGCTACGACCCGGTCTCGCAGCTCGACTACTACCGGCTCCGCGCGATCTTCGATCCGGTCTACGACTGGGAACAGTGGCGCGCCCCAGCGGCTCGCGTCTATTCGCTCTCCACCCCCGAGGAGCGTGCCCAAGCCGCAGCGATCGAGGCCGAGGCCGCCAAGATCGATGCCGAGGCCGACGCGATGCGGAAGGCGTTCCTCGACGAGATCTTCGAGATCGAGATCGTCAAGCTCCCGGAAGAGGTGCGCGATGCCTACCGCACGGCCCGGGCCACGCCCGAGGGGGAGCGCTCGGAGGAACAGAAGGCGCTGATTCGGAAGTATCCGGCGGCCTTGGCCACCTACTCCCTCGACCTCTACGACGCGGCGAAGGAGAAAGCAGTCAACGACAAGCGGGCGGAGGGGACGAAGCTCCGTGGCACGAAGCCGGCCGAAGGCTTTGTGATGGCGGCGGTGGAGGTGAAGGGCCGCGTTCCCGACACGAAGCTCTTTCACCGTGGCGACCACGAGCAGCCGAAGCAAGCGGTGATGCCGGGGGAGCTTTCCGTTCTGGCGGTATCGGGGCCACCGGGCGCCGGCATCGAGCCGCTGATCCCGGCAGAGACCCAAGCAGGGTCGAGCGGACGGCGCCTTGCCTATGCCCGGTGGCTGACCGGCGGCCGTCATCCGCTCGTCGCCCGAGTGCTCGTCAATCGCTTCTGGCTCGGCCACTTCGGCCGCGGTCTCGTCGCCACGCCGGGCGACTTCGGCCGGCTCGGCGAGCGCCCCAGCCACCCCGAGCTCCTCGACTGGCTCGCCGCCACCTTCATGGAAGGGGGCTGGAAATTGAAGTCCTTCCACCGGCTCATCGTGACGAGCGCCGTCTACCGCCAAGGGAGCACCAACGATGCCGCGCGGGCGATCGACCCCGACAACCGGCTCCTTGCACGTTTCTCTCCCCGCCGCCTCGATGCCGAAAGTTTCCGCGATGCCGTCCTCGGCGCCTCCGGCCAGCTCGTGAACGTCGGCGGGGGCGTGCCGGTGGGGATCGCCAAGGATCCGGTCGGCCGGATCGTCGTCGGCCGCGAGGAGAAGGATGCCAACGGCGACGTCGTCCGGGTGGTGAGCCTCGGGGCGGACGACTTCCGCCGCTCGCTCTATCTCCAGTCGCGCCGCACCGAACCGGTCACCGTCCTCGAGACTTTCGACCAGCCGGAGATGAAGCCCAACTGCGAGCTCCGCCGGACGACGACGGTCGCGCCGCAAGCGCTCCTCATGCTCAACGATACGTTCGTCCTCGCCAGTGCCCGGGCGCTCGCCGAGCGCGTCCGCCGCGAGGCCCCCGGCGACGTCCGGGCCCAGGTGGAGCGGGCGTGGCAGCTTCTCTTCAGCCGCTCCCCCTCCGAGCCGGAGATCGACGCAGCGCTCTCCCATCTCGCCGAGCAGGGGGAGGAGTTCCGGGTGCGTCTGGCCGCCGTCCCGCTGCCGCCGGTCAGGGAAGGGGAGCCGGCACCGGCCCCCCACGACCCGCAGCTCGAGGCCCTCGCGAGCCTCTGCCAGGTGCTCCTGGCGTCCAACCGTTTCCTGACCTGCGACTGACAGGAGCTTGCCTCGCATGAACCGCCCCTCGCCATCACTCTGCTCCCGTCGTCATCTCCTCCATGCCGGTGGCTTTTCGCTGGCCGGTCTCGGGCTGGCGACGCTGCTCGAGCGCGACGGCCTCCTCGCGGCGCCGGTCAAGCCGCTCACGGCCGCGGAGGAGCACTTCGATCTCCTCCCGAAAATGCCGCCGCACCCGGCGCGTGCCAAGGCGATGATCTCGCTGTTCATGATGGGGGGGCCGTCGCAGATGGACCTCTTCGATCCCAAGCCGATGCTCGCCAAGTACGACGGCCAGACGTTTCCGGGGGAGATCAAGTACGACAATCTCGCCCAGGCCTCGGCCAAGGTGCTCGGGCCGGGATGGAAGTTCGCCCCACGCGGCAACTGTGGCATGGAGCTCTCCGACCTCCTGCCCTGTCTCGCCGGTGTCTGCGACGACATCACGCTGATCCGCTCGATGCACTCGGGCGTCAACAATCACGGCCAGGCGCTCTACGCCCTCAACGCCGGCAGGAGCACCGCCGGCCGCCCCACGCTCGGGTCATGGCTCTGCTACGGCCTGGGGAGCGAGACGGAGAATCTCCCCGCCTACATGGTGCTCGCCCACCCCGGCGGCCTGCCGACTTTCCAAGGGGAGCACTACACCAACGGCTGGCTGCCGAGCCTCTATCAGGGCACGCTCGTCCGCCCCGGTGAACCGCGGATCCTCAACCTCGACCCCGCGCCCCTCCTCCGCGGCTCGCCGCAGGCCCGGCAGCTCGCCCTCCTCGAGAAGCTCAACGACGAGCATGCCCGCGAGCATCCCGGCGAGCACGACCTTCAGGCGCGGATCGCCAGCTATGCGCTCGCCGCCCGGATGCAGACGGCCGCCAAGGAAGCGCTCGACATCTCCTCAGAGCCCCCCCATGTTCGCGCCCTCTACGGCGTCGACAATCCGGCGACGGCCGACTACGCCACGCGCTGCCTCATCGCCCGCCGGCTCGTCGAGCGCGGCGTCCGCTACGTCCAGGTGCTCAACGCCGGGCAGTCGTGGGACCATCACGGCGGCATCAAAGGGGCTCTTCCCGCCAGTTGCCTCGCCGTCGATCAGCCCTCGGCAGCCCTCGTCGCCGACCTCAAGCAGCGCGGGCTCCTCGACTCGACGGTGGTCCACTGGGGGGGCGAGATGGGACGGCTGCCCGTACTCCAGAACGACGGCGGCCCCGAGAAGTGGGGGCGTGACCACAACACCTACGGCTTCGCGCAGTGGGTGGCGGGGGGCGGCTTCAAGGGGGGCTGCACCTACGGCGAGACCGACGAGTGGAGCCACAAGGCGGTGAAGGACGTCGTTCACCACTACGACTGGCACGCCACGCTCCTCCACTGCTTCGGCTTCGACCACAAGCAACTCGTCTACAAGCGCGAGGGGCTCGCCGCCTCCCTCACCGACGGTCAGGACGCCCGAGTCGTGACCGACATTCTGACTTGAGCCGACGACCGCGACTGGGCGACGACGGGCTGATCCGCCCCGGGCCGCGGCAAACCTGCTATGCTCTGGCCCCCAATCCAAAGGAGCCACCATGACCGACGACGCCAACGCCCAGAGCCACCTCGACGCCCCGCCGATGTCCCATGAGGATCCGGGAGCGGTCGAACTCGTCCGCTTCTGGGTCACCCCCGACATGGCCACGCAGGTGAGCCTCAGGACCGCCTTCGACGATCCCAATGCCTGGGGCATCCTCTTGGTCGATCTCGCCAACCACGTCGCCGATGCTTACGCCCGCGAGGGGGAGGATCGCGATCGGGTGCTCGCCCGGATCAAGGACGCCTTCGACGAGGAGTGGGACAACCCCACCGATCTCGATCCTGACTCGGACGAAGCTGACGCGGAAGAAGCCGACGAAGCGTGAGCTTTCGCTCGACGGCGCGTTCCTGCGACCGTCAGAACGCTCCGTGTCACGGGGCGTCTGCGGTCACTCGGCCGCGAGGTCGAGGAAGACGACGTGGGAGGGATTGCCGACGGCCGCGTAGTGGCCGCTGAAGGCGAGGGTTCCGGAGGCTTTGTCGACGGCGAAGATCGCCACGTTGTCGTCGCGCTGATTGCAGCAGGCGAGGAACTGCCCGTCAGGAGAGAACGTGAAGCTCCGCGGATAGTTGCCGCGGGTCCACTCCTCGCCGACATACTCGAGACAGCCGTCAGCCTTCACCCGGAAAATGCCGATGCTGTCGTGGAGCCGGTTGCCACAGTAGACGAAGCGGCCGTCGGCGCTCACGAGGATCTCCGAGCAGAAGTTGCTCCCCTTGAAGCCGGGGGGGAGCGTGGAGAGCGTCTGCCGGGCCTCGAGTGTGCCGGTGGCGGCGTCCCAGTCGAGCGTCACGACCGTCGAGCCCTCCTCCTGGATCGAATAGAGGCGGCGAGCGTCGGGTGAGAAGTGGAAGTGCCGCGGGCCGTCGCCCGGCGGGAAGGCGACCGTGTGCGGGGTGTTGGCGGTGAGCTTTCCCCGCGCCGCATCGAAGGTCCAGACGAAGATCCGATCGAGCCCCAGATCGACATGGAGGACATGCCGGCCGTCGGGGGAGGGGAGGATCTGATGGGCGTGGGTGCGGTCGTGGCCGCTGAAGGCGAAGCTCCCCGGAGGCGCGTTTTCAGCCTTCGTCGGGCCGATCTCGCCAGCGTCCTCCTTGACGTCGCTGGCCGCTCCGAGCTGACCGTCGGCGAGGATCGGGAGCACGGCCACCGACCCACCGAAGTAGTTGGCGACGAAGAGGTGCTTGCCGTTGTGGTGGAGGCTGACGTACGTCGGCCCCGCGCCGCCTGACGACACCGTATTCAGCGGCGACAGCGCCCCGGTAACGCGATCGAT
Organism: Planctomycetaceae bacterium; assembly: GCA_947453375.1. Taxonomy (GTDB): domain Bacteria; phylum Planctomycetota; class Planctomycetia; order Pirellulales; family UBA1268; genus QWOP01. Next base: position 9,489 of record CANGGT010000062.1, on the reverse strand, counting down.
CGCGAAAGCAGTGACGCTCCCATGCTTGCCGGGGCCGACCCGGTCGGTCTCGTTGGCCGAGTAGAGCCGCGTGCCATCGGCATTGACGACGAGGCAACTCGGGCTCGTTCCCAACTCATGGACGCCCGCCTCGGTCCAAGCGCCACTCGCACGATCAACCTTGAAGATGTGGATCCCGCGGCCGTTCCCCGGGGGAAGATCGACCTGCGTCGGGAGCGTGTCCTTGAGCGGCGAGGAGAAGGTGCCGACATAGGCCAGGAGCGGCGCGTCGGCTGTCGCGGCGACAGCGCGGACCGCAGCCGTGTGCACCGCAACCAGAGTCACTGCGGAGCCCCTGAGGAACGTGCGACGGGGAAGGATCTGGGGGTGGCGAGCGGGGGAACGCATCGGAGCCTCACGGGATCGGGAAGGGACCGAACATCTTTCGGGGCGGCGGCGGGGAAAGTGTACCGTTGCCGGAAGGCCCGTGGGGCGATCCTGTTCGGGTGCGGTTTCCGCCCAGCCTGCGCCCTAAACTCCTTGAGCTCTTCTGGTTGCGGCGAATGCACCGGGCAATCCTCGACGTCGGCCGCGGGCGGCTGCCCAGAGGCGAACTACCATAAGGGAGCCGCCGCCGGCGTTCCCCGATCTCGGAGATTTTCATCCGTCATGCATTGCATCCGTGTCGTTGCCACGAGCCTCGTGGCCTTCGTGCTTGCTGGCGGCGCGCTCCCTGCGGCGGAGCCGACCCCCGACTTCGAACGGGAGATCCAGCCGATCCTCGCCGAGCATTGCTCGGCCTGCCACGGAGTCGATGGCGCGTCGCGGCAGGCCGGACTCCGCCTCGACACGCGCGACGGGGCCCTCGCCGGGGGCGACTCCGGGCCGACGGCGATCCTGCCGGGGAAGGGAGCCGAGAGCCTCGTCGTCAACCGAATCCGCTCGACCGATCCCACCACGGTCATGCCCCCGCCGGAGACGCAAAAGCCCCTCAGCGACGTCCAGAAGGCGCTCCTCGAGCGGTGGATCGATGCCGGCGCTCCCTACGCCCCCCACTGGGCCTTCGTGAGCCCGAAGCAGGCGCCCGTCCCGGAGGTGTCGCCGCCGGCCGCCCACCCGATCGATGCCTTCGTCCGCGCCAAGCTTCCGGCGGTCGGCCTCGAGCCTTCTCCCCCGGCCGATCCGGAAATCCTCTGCCGGCGGCTGTGGCTCGACCTCGTGGGGCTGCCCCCGTCGGCCGACGACGTGGCCGCGTATCTCCGCGACGGCCACGACGCCACGGTGGACACACTCCTCGCCAGCGACCGCTACGGCGAGAAGTGGGCTCGCCACTGGCTCGACCTGGCGCGTTACTCCGACACCAACGGCTACGAGAAGGATTCGCCGCGCGAGCAGTGGGCGTGGCGCGATTGGGTGATCGGGGCGATCAACCGCGATCTCCCCTACGACCGCTTCGTCATCGAGCAGGTGGCCGGCGACCTGCTCCCGAATGCCACGCAGGACCAGATCGTGGCCACCGGATTCCTTCGCAACAGCATGCTCAACGAGGAAGGGGCGATCATTCCGGAGGAGTTCCGGATGGTCGAGATGTTCGATCGGATCGACTGCCTCGGCAAGGCGGTCCTCGGGATCTCAGCCCAGTGCGCCCAGTGCCACACCCACAAGTTCGATCCGCTCACGCACGATGAGTATTACGGCCTGTTCGCCTTCCTCAACAACACCCACGAGGCCCGTTCCTCCGTCTACACGCCCGCCCAACTCGAGCAGATCGGCTCGATCCGGGCACGGGTGGCCGAGGCCGAGGCCGCCCTCAAGGCGAGCCGGCCGACTTGGGAAGCGGAGATGAACGCCTGGGCCGAGGGGGTGAAGGCCGGGCTCGTTTCCTGGACGGCGCTCGAGGCGATCGAATTGGGGAGTGTCGGCGGGCTCAATCACCCGACCCAGGAAGAGGAGCGCGTGATCCTCACCCTCGGCATGCACGGCCCGGAGATCTTCGTCGTCACCGAGCCGAAGCTGACCGGTGTCACTGCGCTGCGACTCGAAGCGCTCCTCCACGGTGACCTGTTCCAATTCGGGCCCGGCCGGCACGGCCCCTGGGCGCTCGGCGAGGTCGAGGCCTTCGTGCAACGCCCCGGCAGCGAGGCCTGGGAGAAGGTGACACTCGTCGACCCGTCGGCCGACTTCTCCGAGCCCGAGTCCGCCCCTCCGCCGCCGGCCGACAAGCCGAACGAGAAGCGCTCGATCGGCCCGGTGGCAAACCTCGTCGATGGCAATCACGGCACCTGGTGGAAGGCCGACCGCGGCCCCGGCCGCCGCCATCAGCCGTCGGCAGCCGTCCTCCGCTTTGAAAAACCGCTCGATCTCCCTGCGGGGACGAAGCTCAAGATCGCCCTCCACTGGCCCGGCACGCCGAGCCTGATCGGCGCCACCCGCCTCTCCCTGTCGACCGCGCCCTCTCCCACGGCCCCGCCGATCGACCACGCCTGCATCCTCGCACTCGCCATCCCCGCCGAGGTTAGGACTGACGCCGACCGGGCAGCGATCTTCGAGGCCTGGCGAAAGACCGTGCCGGAGCTGAAGACTGCTGAGGATTCCATCGCCGCCCTCTACCAGCAGTGGCCCCAGGCCCCGACCACGATCCTCCATCTCGCCGAGCGCGATCAGACCCATGCCCGGGCCACCCGGCGGCTCGACCGGGGCAATTGGATGCAGCCACTCGAAACTATTCCCCCACATGTGCCCGCCGCGCTCCATCCGCTCCCCGCGGGGGCGCCTGCCAACCGACTCGGGTTTGCGATGTGGCTGGTGTCGCCCGACTCGCCGCTGGCTGCGCGCGTCGCGGTCAATCGGGCCTGGCAGGCGATCTTCGGGCAGGGGCTCGCGGAGGTGCCCGACGACTTCGGCACGCGCAGCCCCGTGCCGTTCCAGCGCGATCTCCTCGATTGGCTCGCGGTCTCTTTTCAGGAACGCGGCTGGAGCCAGAAGCACTTGATCCGGGAGATCGTCACCAGCGACACCTACAAGCAGTCGTCGCGGGCCGCGCCCCACACGCTCGCCATCGATCCGACGAACCGGTTCCTGGCCCGGGGGCCGCGGTTCCGGGCCGACGCGGAGGTCGTCCGCGATCTGGCGCTCGCGGTCTCCGGGCTTGTCACTCAGAGACTCGGCGGCCCGGGGGTGATGGCGCCGGTGCCGCAAAACGTCCTCGACTACAACTACGGCGGCGTCAGCTGGAAGGCCGCGGAGGGGCCCGAGCGTTACCGGCAGAGCGTCTATCTCCACCGCAAGCGGTCGATGCCCGATCCGCTCCTCTCCGCCTTCGATGCCCCCAACGGCGACATCGCCTGCGCCCGTCGCCTCCGTTCCAACACGCCGCTGGCGGCGCTTGCCGGCCTCAACGAGCCGGTGTTTGTCGAAGCTGCCCGGGCCCTCGCCCTGAAAACGCTCCGGGACGGCGGAGTCGACGATGAGACGCGGATCCGGCACGCTTTCAGGGCCTGCACCGGCAGGCTTCCCAACGGCGACGAGACCGCCACGCTTCTGGCCTTTCTCGACACCTCGCGGCGACGCATTGGCGACGGCTGGCTCGATGCCCGCGAGGTCGCCACCGGATCGCTCGGCACGCTGCCGGCCCTTCCTCCCGGCGCGACGCCGCAGGATGCCGCCGCCTGGACGCTCGTCGCCCGCGTCCTTTTGAATCTCGACGAGACCGTCAGCAAGCACTGAAAGTCCGCTTCGGCACCGCCACTCCGCTCCGCCCGAGGTATCCCCATGACCGCTTTCCCATCCCCCGAGCTTCTCCGCGACGCCCAGGCCAAGCTCCTCAGGCGGCGCTGGTTTTTCCGCGACTGCGGCGTGGCGATTGCCGGCATGGCGGCCGCGACGCTCCTCGAGAAGGAGGGGCTCACGGCGTCGGCCCCGAATCCGCTGGCGCCCCGGGCTCCCCACTACGCCCCTAAAGCGAAGCGGGTGATCTCGATGTTCCAGGCGGGGGCGCCGAGCCATCTCGAGCTGTTCGACTTCAAGCCGGAGCTGGCCAAGCGGAGCGGGTCGCTTCCGCCGGCCGAACTCCTCGCCGGCTACCGGGCCGCGTTCATCAATCCCAAGTCGACGCTCCTCGGGCCGAAGTTCGCCTTCCGGAAGTCGGGCCGAAGCGGGCTCGAGACGAGCGAGCTTTTGCCGCACATCGGGAGCATCGCCGACGACATCTGCGTCATTCGGTCGATGCAGACCGACGCGGTCAATCACGCGCCGGCGCAGATCCTCATGAACACCGGTTCGCAGCAGTTCGGCCGGCCGAGCTTCGGCGCCTGGACGCTCTACGGCCTGGGAAGCGAGGCGGAGAATCTCCCCGGCTATGTCGTCCTCACCAGCGCCACAGGCACCAGTGGCGGGGCGAGTAACTACGGCGCCGGCTTCCTCCCGACGCTCTACGGCGGGATTCCCCTCCGCGGCACGGGCGACCCGGTCCTCTATCTCACCAACCCCAAGGGAATCGACCGGGAGGCGCAGCGTCTCTCGCTCGACACGCTCAACCGGCTCAACGAGCTCGCGCTCGACGCGGTCGGCGATCCGGAGATCGCCTCCCGGATCCAGAGCTACGAGATGTCCTACCGGCTCCAATCGAGCGCCCCGGAGCTCATGAATCTGTCGGGAGAGCCGAAGGCCGTCCTCGACCGCTACGGGATCACCGATCCGGCCCAGCCGAGCTACGCCCGCAACTGCCTCCTCGCCCGCCGGCTCCTCGAGCGTGGAGTCCGCTTCGTCCAGCTCTTCCACGAGGCCTGGGACACCCACGGCGATCTCGTCAACCGGATGCGGAAGAATGCCGCCGACACCGATCAGGCAAGCGCCGCCCTCGTCCTCGATCTCAAAGAGCGCGGCCTCCTCGACGACACGCTCGTCACGTGGGGAGGCGAGTTTGGACGGACGCCGATGAATCAGGGGGGAAGCGACGGCCGCGACCACCACAACCGGGCGTTCTCGATGTGGGTGGCCGGCGGCGGCTTCAAGGCGGGGCATGTCCACGGCGCAACCGACGACTTCGGCTTCAATTGCGTCGCCGATCCGGTGCACGTTCACGATCTCAACGCCACGCTCCTCCACCTGCTCGGCTTGGACCACCTCCGCCTCACGGCCCGCCATCAGGGGCGCGACTTCCGGCTTACCGATGTCCATGGCCACGTCGTGCAGGGCTTGATCGCCTGACCGTCACGTACCTCCGCGCCCGCGAATCACCGCCGTGGCCGCGGCGTCTCGAGATCGTGTCGGAGGTTGTCGAGGACGACATGGACGAGGTCTTCGGTCCGCTCCGCCGACACGAGCAGAAAACAGAACAGCATTTCGTCGAGGGTGCCGTCCCCCCAAACGACGCGCCGCGGGGGCTTCGAGGGGTTGGATGGATTCGCGGCGGAGTTGTCAAACACTCCTTCCATGACGATCCGCGTCCCGGCCGGTAGCGGGAAGGGGCGCTCGTAATAAAACTCGTCCTGCCAGGCGTAGTTCCAAGCCGGAATATCGACGAGGCGCTTCATCGACCCGTCGGGCAATTCGGCCCGCACGTTCACTTCCTTGCCGAGGAGGTGCATGTGAGGGACGACGCCCACGACGGTCACCCCCTTGGGGAGCGTGTAGCTCGCCGAGGTGCGCCAAGCCGCGTCGCCGGCGGGGATGTCGATGTCGTACGAGCTCGTCCACAGGCTCCCCACGAGGCGTTCCCGGCCGGCAACGATCGCCGCCGTCGGCTCGTCGAGAAAATAGAGGCCGATCTTCGAGCGATCGCGCGCCTCGACGCCATCGGGGTGATAGTGGATCTGGACGACGAGATCGGAGCCCTTCTTGAGATGCCGGCCGCGCCGTCCTGGAAGCCGGCGCGGCGTGTTTCCCGGCGACCAGCCGCCGAGCGCGCCGGAGGGGAGGAAGCCCGGGCCGGCAAACTTGCCGTAGCCCGGCTCGGGCGTCGCAGCATCGAGCCGCCGCGCGGCCCCTGACGCATCGAGGAAGAGGACGGCATGGTGGACGACGCGCGGAGCACCGGGATGGAAATCGATCGCGGCCACGACCTTGTCTTCGGGAATGTCGATCGGGATCACGAAGTGCTGGAGGATGTCGGGGTTGTCGGCCGGAACGGTAAACGCCTCCGGCATTTGCACGACGAGATCGGGGGGCCCGAGTTGCCAGCCGGCGGTGAACGTCGGCAGCGCCGGCTCGTCGGCAGGGTCGCCAGACTCGCAGCCCCCTTCAGCCCACGCCGTGATCGTCTCGATCTCCTTTTGCGTCAGCCGGCGATCACCGAGGAAGGGATGGGCGTCGTTGGCGGCAGGCATCCAAGGGGGCATGATCCCGGCGCGGATCGTCTCCACGATCATCGGGGCGTGGGCCGTCACCTCCGCGCACGTCGTGAGGGGGAAGGGGGCAACCTCCCCGCCCCGATGGCAAGTCACGCAGCGGGCATGAACGATCGGCGCGACATCGCGGGCAAACGTGACGGTGGTCGCGGGCACCCGCTCTTCGTCGATCTCCAGTCGGCATCCCACCGGCGCGACAAACGCTTCCGCGGGCGCCTTCCCGGTGGAAATCGCATCGATCGCATCGGCAAGCCATCGCTTGGTGATCGTTGGCCGCGGCCGGCCGACCGCTTCGTAGGCATCGTCGATCGCCCCGCGGTAGGCGACACGGCCAAGCGGCTCGATCACAAACGCTTCCGGCGCATGGGTCGGCCGGAGGCGGCCGCGGAGGGCTTCTCGTCCTTCCCAGAGGACAGGGAAGGGGAGGGGCCGGTCCTGAAAATGGGCCATCGCCTCCTCGCGCGTCATCGATTCGTCGGCGACGACGGCGACCAACCGCACCGGCACCCGGTCTGGCCCAGCGGCTTGGGCGACCTCGTCGGCGATCTTTCGCAACCGCGGCAGCGCCCCGTTCGAGATCGGGCAGGTGGGGGAAACGAAGACGACGACGTCGACCGTCCGCGCCCCGTCGTCGAAGGCGTGCCCCCGGCCGTCGAGGTCGGTCGCCTCGATCACACCGGCTTCCCAGACGGAAGGAAGAGGCTCCGCCGACTCGAGTCGACGCAGAGCGCCGAGGCCGGAAAGCCCGACGAGCGACATCAGAATCGCAGCCATGACACGCGAGCGACGCAATGCATTCACGAGATCACCTTCCGGGACCCATTCAGCTTCATCATCGGCACCGAGGGAGACGCCGGCAACATCGATTTCAGACTACACTCAGGGGGTCTTGGCTCTGGAGTCTGGGGCCGTGTGCCGGTCGAGGGATACGGGGATCGTGATGAGGGAGACCCAATCATGCTCGTGAGACTTCTCATTGTCCTGCTTGCCATGGTGCTCGCGTTCCCTGCCACCGCGGCGGAGCCTCGCGACACGATTGCCCGCGAGAATGCCCGGGAGGGATCGCTCGACTGGCAGCTCACGAAGGTGGGCCTGCGCAACGACGTCCGCGCCCGCGGCATCGAAGGCTACTGCTCACGGCAGAGCGTCAAGGCCGGAGAGCGGATCGAGTTCTTCATCTCGACCGATCCCCCCGCCCGCTTCAAACTCGAGATCTTCCGCTTGGGCTACTACGGCGGCCGCGGAGCCCGGCTGATGACGACGCTCGGGCCCTTCGAGGGCGTGACGCAGCCCGACCCCGAGCCGGGTGAAAAGGATCTCCACGAATGCCGCTGGGAGGCCTCGACTGGCCTCGTCATCCCCGCCGACTGGGTGAGCGGCGTCTACCTCGGCAGGCTCTCGGTGATCCCCCCCGATGACACGACAGCCGCCTGGCAGAGCTACGTGACCTTCATCGTCACCGACGACCGCCCCGCCGACATCCTCTTCCAGTGCTCCGACAACACCTGGAATGCCTACAACGCCTGGCCAAGCAACTTCTCGGTCTATACCAATCCCAAGGGGACGAGTGGCCCGTGGAACGACGTCAGCTTCGACCGGCCCTACGGCCGCTACGCCCAGCACACGAGCGTCGTCAACGATCCACTCTCGATCGGCGCCGGCGAGTTCCTCTCGTTTGAATATCCGCTCGCCTACTTCCTCGAGGAGCATGGCTACGATGTCACCTACGCCTCCAACAGCGACCTGCTCACGCCTGACAGGGGGCTGAAGTGCAAAGCGTTCATCAGCGTCGGCCACGATGAATACTGGGACCGGCGGCAGTTCGATTCGGTGGTGAAAATGCGCGACGCGGGGGTGAGCCTCCTGTTTCTCTCCGGCAATTCCGTCTGCTGGGTGACGCCGCTTCGCCAGAGCCACGACGGCCGCGACCACCGGATCATGTTCCGCGGCGGCCCGTACGGCGGCGACACGCCGACGGCCCTCGAGCGTGCCCGCGTCAACGGCCCGTTCCCGGAGAAGGGCCCCGACGAGGGCTATCTCATGGGGGCCCGCAACGTCGAACCGGTCAACGGCGGCGGCGACTGGATCTGCACCAAGCCCGACCACTGGATCTTTGCCGGCACCGGGATGAAGGCGGGCGACAGGATCCCCGGCCTCATCGGCTGGGAATATCACGGCAATCCGCCGGAGGACATCCCCGGCCTCGAGATCGTCGGGGCGGGGACGGCGCTCGTCGGCGGGGTGCAACCGCAGCAGTGGACCGCCACGATCTACCCCGGCCCCAAGGGCAACCTCGTCTTCAACGCCTCGACGATCTTCTGGTCCCAGGGGCTCTCCCATCCGCCGGGGCACACGCTCCCCTGGTCGCACTGGACGCGTCCCCACGGCCCCGATGCCCGCGTTCGACGCATCACCCACAACGTCCTCGCCCGAGCTCTCAGCCCGCGGGGAAGCGAAGCGGTGACAGTCGCCGACGCGCGGCGCATCCACGACGCCCCTCCGCACGCCGCCTTCAGCGATCTCCTTCGCTGGCGCGATGCTTGGTGGTGCGTGTTCCGCGAAGCCGAGGGCCACGTCGGCGGCGACGGCAAGATCCGTGTGCTCACCTCGGCGAATGGCGCCGCGTGGGAGTCGGCGGCGCTCGTGGCGGAAGAGGGCATCGACCTCCGCGATCCGAAGGTCTCGGTCACCCCCGATGGCCGGCTGATGCTCGTCGCGGGAGGAAGCGTCTACAAGGGTGGCACGAAGCTCCTCGGCCGGCAGCCGCGTGTCGCCTTCTCGACCGACGGCCGCGATTGGTCGCGACCGCGCCGGATCCTCGCGGAGAACGATTGGCTGTGGCGCGTCACCTGGCAGGATGGCACTGCGTATGGAGTCGCCTATCGGACCGGAGCCCCGGAGGGGACGCCAGAGGACACCGGCGAGTGGACGACGACGCTCTACAAGAGCCCCGATGGGATCTCCTGGCAGCCGGTGACCGTGTGGGACATCCCCGGCCGCCCCAATGAGACGACGCTCCGCTTCCGCGCCGACGGCACCGCCTTGGCGCTCGTGCGACGGGAGAGTGGCGATCGTCAGGGCTGGTTCGGAAGCGCTCCGCCCCCCTATCGCGACTGGACCTGGCGGAGCGTCGGCCGGCCAATCGGTGGGCCGGAATTGCTCG
>CANGGT010000061.1 GCA_947453375.1 Planctomycetaceae bacterium | reverse complement strand
CGTAGAAAAACGAATACCCCCCACCGGACACAAATGCCTGGGGGCCAGTGTAACGATAACTCGACTGGTGATTGGCCACAGTGAACTCGAGCTGGCCTGCGCCAGGGAAGGACACGCCGAAAGTGTTTTGGGCGAACGCACTAACCCCTGCATTGACGCCAGTGAAGTTCTTGCCGTTCACGTTCGTGAGGTCGATCGACACGATCTCCGCCTCGGCGGACTGGGTGCCGAGGATGCCGGCACCGACACTGGCGACGGCAGCCGCGGCGGCGGCCCGACGACGGGCGGCTTGCGATCGAGGGAGAGCCTTCATGGCACGAGATCCTTGATGGGTGGGGGGCGATGCGTGCAGTCGCACCTTGCAACTGCCATCTCTCGGAGAAGGTATCGCGAGCCCCCGCGTCTGCAACGGCTCGGTGGCGTCAAAAGGACGAATCAGCAATGGCGCGCACGAATCGACACCGGCGCGCACGAATCAGCGCACCCGCGCGCACGAATCGACACAGGGCGGGGCCGTCACGGCGGCTGTCGCCGCCGCCACTGCCCGCTTCCGCTTCCGCTGCTGCTCGAGCATCGCCACCGAACCGATCACGAGCGACAGGGCGCTCGCGTGGCCGCTGGGATCGGTCTCGGGGGCGGCCGCGACGGGGGGCGCAATCTGCCAGCCTTGCGGAGAGAGCGTCGTGAACGTCGGAGGGATGTGAGGGCGGTTCCCACCGCTGCCGATCGCCCTTGTCGTCAGGCAGGGCCATTCAGCCCACGAGTGGCTGTCAGGCCGCGTTAAGCCGGAAGAGTTCCACAAGGCCGAGTGCGACGGCGACGATCGAGAGAGCGCTCAGCATGCCGGCTGCGTAGATCTCGGGGGTGGAGAAAGCATAGGAGTCCACCATCTCTGACGGAGCCCCGCGCTGCGGATACTTCTCCCCGCCGATGGTCGTGCCGACCTTGGTCGTGAGCCGGTCGCGGTTGCCGGAATTCCCGGAGTCATCGCGGTGGGAGATGCGGTCGCCATCGTAGGCTCTCTCAACAGGGTCGACCGAGCCATTCGATCGCCCATGGTCGATTGCTCTACCGATCTTCCCCGCTTGGGCTTCTCCCAGAAGGACTGCGCAAAGCAGCGTCACGGCTACCACCGCCATCGACTTCACCGCATGGGGCTGAAGACTGGACGACCGGTGGCGGAGGAATACCAGGGCGAGCTTCTCCGCCACCGATCGCCAGTGTCAGGAGGCCGCCAGAGCAGGCTTGGCGGTTGTGCCACGACGCCGCTGCTCAAGCATCGCCACCGAACCGATCACGAGCGACAGGGCGCTCGCGAGGCCGCTGGGATCGATCTCGGGGACGCCGGATGGCGCGGCAACCGTCAGCGTCTCAGAGATGCCGTAGAACGAGGATGGGGCGTATTGGTTGGCGAAGCCCCCAGTGCTGATCCACGCTGCATCGGTGTACCCGGTCGCTTGGCCATTAGAAGCCTTGAAATAACCAGGAGCCCCAAAAAACCCTGATTGATAGGATCCGAGGGGCGTTGATGAGACAGTGCCGTCGACAAGCGTGCCGGTGAAAACGCGCCTGTCCCCGCCCTGAGCCTCTGGACTGACGACTGTGCCGTCGATGTCCGTCGCAATCCGGTTCACCAGGGCGCCTGACCACAGGCCGTTTGCTCCGGTGATCGAAGGTGCCACCAGCGCCCCGCCCGCCAGGTAGACGGGGTCGTTCATGGTTGTGGAATGAATGTTGTCGTACGCGTTGACCGTCGCGGTCGAGCCGATGGCGTAGAAGGTCACCGCCGATCCGTTGTATGTGGCACCACCGGCAGCGGTGTTCACGAACAGGTTGTACGAGGCGATATCCGAACTTGAAATATCGGTGGTCGTGCTCCCGGTGACGAAGGCGATCCGGAAATGATCGCCCGGAGCGAGCCCAGCCGGGGTGTTGATGGAGACCAGCCCGGCCGCCGCCGGAACAACCAGCCAGCACGCCCACAGGCATGCGGCCGCGGCACACGGCCACGAAAGCCAACGCGACGTGCGACGCAACCGAAGCCTCGCCGTGTGGCTGGGGGTCGGCAAAACCTCGTGGTGAAACCAACTGCTCGCACCGACTGGCTTCCGAATCATGCAGGCGAGTGTCATAGGGCTCTTTCTCTTTAAGAAAAGCGTGGAACCTCAGTCATGAGCCGACGACCTGAGCCAACGAGCTGATGGCGAATGTGGTGCATGCAGGTTCGAATGAGATCCGCCCGTCCCGCGTCTGCAACGGTTCGGTGGCGTCAAAAGGACGAATCAGCAATGGCGCGCACGAATCGACACCGGCGCGCACGAATCGACACCGGCGCGCACGAATCGACACCGGCGCGCACGAATCAGCGCATCGGCGCGCACGAATCAACACAGGTCAGGCCGTCACGGCGGCTGTCGCCGCCGCCACTGCCCGCTTCCGCCGCCGCTGCTCAAGCATCGCCACCGAACCGATCACGAGCGACATCGTGCTCGAGAGGCCGCTGGGGTCGATTTCGGGGACGGCTGCCGAACCGGTGTCGCCGGCCTTGATCGCCACGCCGGGCGTTGATTGATACGCGGCCGAATAGAACTGGAAATTGGTCCCGTCCCAGGTCGCCTTGATCCAGCCGTACACACCGTTGGTGCCGTAGTCATCGGTGCCGCTGCTCAAGAACCCGAGGTACCCGTCAAAGTTTGGGGCCTGATGCGTCGTGCCTTGGTTCACATACTTGAAAAGCGTGTTTTTCCCAGAATTGTCGGGCGCGAACGCAGACGCCGGGCCGCTGATCGTAGCACCCAAGGCGAACTGAGTCGGGGTGACCCCGCTTCCGCCATTGGCAATGCCTCCGTAGCTAAACGGAGCGTAGTACAAGCCCTGAAATGTCTGGGGGCCTGTGTAACGATGACTTCCCTGTCCATTGGCCACATTGAACTCGAGCTGGCCTGCGCCAGGGAAGGAAACGCGGAAAGTGTTGACGCCGCCATAGCTAACCCCTGCATTCACGCCGGTGAAGTTCTTGCCGTTCACATTCGTGAGGTCGATCGACACGATCCCCGCCTCGGCGGACTGGGTGCCGAGGATTCCGGCACCGACACTCGCGACGGCAGCCGCGGCGGCGGCCCGACGACGGGCGGCTTGCGATCGAGGGAGAGCCTTCACGGCACGAGATCCTTGATGGGTGGGGGACGATGCGTGCAGTCGCTCCTTGCAACTGCCATCTCTCGGAGAAGGTATCGCGCGCCCCCGCGTCTGCAACGGTTCGGTGGCGTCAAAAGGACGAATCAGCAATGGCGCGCACGAATCGACACCGGCGCGCACGAATCAGCGCACCCGCGCGCACGAATCGACACAGCGCGATGGTGCATCTGCCCCGGTTTGTGGTCATACTGAGGGAGCGGGTTTTTCGGTGATGCGCCGACCCGCTCTGCCGTGTCACCCGCTCGAGCGCCGCTGCCCGCGGTGGCCCCACGTGACGCTCATCAGAGATGACGCCCCGGTGACGACTCCCATGGATGGAACTCCACTTGGCCGCTCGCATGATGCGAAGGTGACGGGGGTCGCGCCGCCGCACATCGCAGCCCTGCGCGACTCGCTCCCGCTGATGCGGACGCGAATCTTCTGGTCGTTTCAGGTCGTGTACTGGTCGGCGATCTTTCTGACCGCGATGGGGCTGAGCAACGGCATGTTGCCCGCCGAGACGACGTGGCTGACAACGGTGCTGAGATCGGTGCTGAGGGCCGGTACGGGCTTCGTGATCACGACACTCGTCTATCTGTTGTTCGAGATGCCACGGCTCTGCGGGCTGCCGAGGCAGGTGCGTTGGCCGCTGATCGTGATCCTTTCGGCCTCGGGGCTTGTCGCGGCGCTGCTGCTGATGATCATGGCCGGCGTTCTGGGCGAGCCTTCCAAATGGACCCGCGAAGCGATGCTCTGGCTGCTCACGCCGCGGATCGTCATGGCGTGCTTCTGGTGCGCGGGGATCTTCGGGCTGGAGGTGGTCCAGGAACTCTACAAAACCAAGCTCCAGCTTGCGGAGACCGAGGCGACCGCGATCTACGCGGAGCTACGGATGCTCAAGGCCGAGTCGGTCGCCCGGACGTTCGAGCTGCGGCAACTTCAGGAGCAGATGAATCCGCACTTCCTTTTCAATGCGCTCAATGCCGTGGCGGCCAGCAAAGACGACCCCGAGGCCGTGGAAAGCGTCACTCGCGACCTCGCCGATTACCTGCGGTTTACGCTCGGAGAGGCCCGCACGTTTGAGCCGCTGTCGCGGGAGCTGCAGGCCCTGGAGAAATACCTCGCGGTTCAGGAGGCCCGGTTCGGTGACAACCTCGTCTGCCGGTTCTCGTGCGACAGTGCGGCCCACGCGGTGATCGTGCCGCCGATGCTGATCCAGCCGATCCTCGAAAATGCGCTGCACTATGGGGCCCAGACGAGTGGCGTGCCGCTGCGGGTGAACGTGACGGCAATCGTGGTGGAGGGGTGGCTCGAGGTGGTGGTTGCCAACACCGGCCAATGGGTGCCACCCGACGAGTCGCGTTCCCCCTCCACGGGGATCCGTTCGCTCCGCAAGCGGCTGGCCCTGCTGGTCGACGAATCGGCCACCGTGGAGACGGTGATCGATCCGGATCTCGACGGCGGCTGGGTGCGGGTCGTCATCCGGATGCCTGCGACACTCACCCAGACCTCGGCCGTCCACGACCCGACCCCAACTGCGGAGCTCGTCTGACATGTCGTTTCCGGCCTTCCACACTCCCGCGAATGTCACGACGATCAGGGCCCTGCTCGTCGACGACGAACATCGTGCCAATGAACGGATGCGAAACCTGCTTGCAGCCCATCCAGGGATCGAGGTTGTCGGCGTCGCCGCGAACGTCGCCGAGGCACGGGCCTTCCTCGAGACGCAGACGCCGGACGTCGTGTTTCTCGACGTGGAAATGCCCGGGGGCAGCGGTTTCAGCGTGCTCAATGACGTGGCCGACGGCACGCAGGTGGTGTTTGTTACGGCCCGCGAGAGGTATGCGGTCGAGGCGTTCGCCGCTGCGGCCCTCGACTATCTCGTCAAGCCGGTTGATCCCGAGCGTCTCGCAGACACGGTCGCGCGGATCCAGAAACAGGCTGCCGGCGCGCGGACCCAGCCGCAGGGCGATCACGACCCAGGCGCCGACGACTTCGAAGAAGACGAGGCCGCCGTCGGGAAGGTCCTGGGGCTCGCCGATGTGGTGGATGTACCCCTGGCCGGGAAGCCCACGGCGGCGGTGGTGATTGTCGGCCAAGTCTGTTGGATCGAGTCGTTTCGCAACTACACGCGGGTCGCACTCAAGCCACCGGCAGGTGTGATGCTCTTTCGACGCCGGATGAGCCATTGGGACAAGGTTTTGCCCGCCGGGGTGTTCGCGCGGGTGGGCCGGTCCTACATCGTCCAACTCGCAGCGATCGAGCGGATCGAGCGGTCGTCACGGACCGAGACGGCGGTCACGTTTGGGGCGGGCGTGGAGCCACTCGTCCTCGGCCGGCTCCCAGGCACGCGGCTGCGTGAGATCCTCGGCGGCAACGGCTAGCGACGGTGGTGCCGGCCACCACACCGTCGGGGCTCCTGCGGCGGGGGGGAGGGGCTTTAGCCCCCCCTTGGGAACAGCTCGCCGGAGAAGCGAGCCATCGCGGTAGCTCCGCCATCAACGCTGGCGCTTCCAACTGTCTCGGCCCGGAATTACTCTCGGTCCCGTCCCAACTGCATGCCGACCCCCACCCGGAGCTTCGTTCCCATGGCCGCCGACACCCCCGCCCAGCCGACCAAGCCCGCTGCCGAGAAGAAGGCCAAGCCCGCGAACAAGCCAGTCGCCAAGAAGCAGCACGTCGAGAAGGCTGGCAAGAAGCCCACCGAAAAAATCACGAGCAAGGCCGACCTGATTCGAAAAGTCGCCAGCATCATCAAGGCGAAGGGGGAAAAACCCCGGCCCGCAGAGATCGTGAAGATTCTCGCCGAAGAGGGCGTCACGGTGGCTCCGGCCCAGGTTTCGATCACTCTCAAGGCAGCTGGCTATCGCCCCCTTCGGAAACGCCGCAAGGGCAAGAAGACGGTCGAAGGGCCTGCCCCGAAGAAGTCAGCCAGTACCGGTGGGGCGAGCCAGATCTCGATCGATGACCTGCTCGCGGCGAAGAGCGTCTCCGGGGCGTTTGGCGGCACCGACAAGGCCATTGCTGCCTTGCAGGTGCTCAAGCAACTGGAGGGTTGAGCGGGCGGGCTACTCCCGAGCCGTTCAAGGCGTTGCCGTAGGTGAAATGTTCACCCCATCGACTCCCCGCTTGAACGGCCGGGTGTTGTGGGCTTGGTCCGCACCGACGCGAAGCCAGCCACTAAACCCGCCCCATGCCCTGCACCCGCCGCCAAGCCGAGAGCTGGCCCAAGTGGATGTTCTCGTGGGCAGCCATGACGAACACGAAGCAGTCGCCGAGCGTTGGCAGAATCCCGCGGACCTCTTCGATCGGCGTCGGTTCAGTCCAGCGGGATTCGGGAACACTGGCCAGGGCGGAGGCGACTCCGGCGTGGGCGTCTTCGAGGGCCTTCAACAGGACTGATTTCGACGGGTACTTGCTGGCGTCACTCGACGGGCTCGAGTTCCAGTCAAAAAGGGCGGTCCATTCGGGCGGGCACACGGGCTTGAGGCCTATCATGGCCCCGAGCATGTCGGCGGTGCATGCCAGATGGCCGAGCACCCAAGCCGCGTGGTTCATCTCCGGGGCCGGCTGCAGGGCCATCTTGTCGTCCGGGACATCGGCCACGAGGCGTTTCGCGTAGCCGAGGTTCAGGTTCCAGGCGTGGAGAAGGGGGGCGAGCATGGGAGGGCTCCGGGGCAGGGGATGAGCTGACAATTCAAAAACCATTCGACCCGCACGGCCGGGTTTCGTCGAGTCGCCTTCCGCCGCGAAGAAGCCCGCCGCAGGGGACAGCAACAAGTCCGAGGAGATCCGGAAGCTTGCGACGGTCATGAAAGCGAAGGGCACCAAGCCGCGGCCGAGTGTGATCGTGGCGGAACTTGGGGCGAAGGGGATCAAGGTCGCCACGGCCCAGGTCAGCATCGTCTTGAAGAAGATGGGATTCCGGCCGCTCAACAAGCGTCGCAAGAAGGGGGCTGCTGAGGTGGGCCGAAGGCTGGCACCAAGAAGGCGTCACAAGGTGCGGCCGCCGCGGTGTCGGTCGACGACCTGCTGGCCCGCGGGGCTCGGGAGCGTGCTGGCGCTCCTCGGTGGGGTCATCGGCTTGGTCGAACGCCGGAGACCATCGGCAGCCTGATGGATCTTCAGGCGGACTGCATGGACGGGGTGTGACGAACGAACGGGGGGAGCGGGGGCCGACGGCGTCAACTCCCCTCTTCGTCTGTCACGCCGGACCGAGTTGGGCGTCTTGTCCCGCCCGCCCCGTGCGTTCTCCTCGGATTATCCGCCAGACCTTGATCGCCGGGGCGACGTGACGAACCGTCCCCGAAGAATCGGATGGTTGTGCCGAACTCGACGGCATGCACCAATCGATGGATGAGGAGATCGGATCGCTGCCTCGGACCGAACACTGAAAACAGCCGCAGGCATTCGAGTGGCACGCCGGTACGATCCACATGATCGTGGCAGGTAAGGGAGGGCTGGATCCCTGCGGCAAACTCGATGCGCGCCCGTCAGGGGGCGAGCCGCTCGAGGAGCCACTTCTCGTCGGACTCGCGACGGAAGCAGAGTCGGTCGTGGAGCCGGCTGGGCCGTCCCTGCCAGAACTCGATTCGCTCCGGCACGAGCCGAAAGCCGCCCCAGTTCGGCGGCCGCGGAATCGTCTCCGGGTTCGGATGCTCGGCGCTAAAGCGGGCGAAGAGATTTTCGAGTGCGGCCCGGTCGGCTATCACCTCGCTCTGCGGCGAGCTCCAGGCCCCAATCCGCGACGTCGCCGGCCGGGTGCGGAAGTAGTCGTCTGACTCCGCCGCGCTCGTCCGCTCGACGCGTCCCTCGATCCTCACCTGCTGTTCGAGGATGGCCCAGTGAAACGTGAGGGCGGCGTAGGGATTGGCCGTGAGTTCGCGCCCCTTGCGGCCGTCGTAGTTGGTGAAGAAGCAGAAGCCGGCGGCATCGAAGCCCCGCAGGAGCACGATGCGGGCCGAGGGGCGTCCTTCGGGGGTGGCCGTGGAGAGCGTCATCGCCTCGGGCTCAGGAACGCCGGCGGCGACCGCGCCGTCGTACCATAGGGCGAACTGGCGGATCGGGTCGCGGGCCACGGTGGCCTCGTCGAGCGCACCCTGCTCGTATTCCTTCCGGGCATGGGTCGAACGCGGTTCCATGGAAGCTGCTCACTGGGCCGTCGGGGATCGCAGTACCGTGGGCTGTGTACCCACGCAGGTGAAGGCCTCCGAATGTATCAGCCGGCCGTTATTCCGAGGGATCCTGGGCGGTTTCCGGGGAGGGAGGGCGGGCCATGGCCGATCCGTACGCCGACATCGATCCGCCGCGCGGCCCGTGGGTGTGGCTGGCCCTCGGGATCTATCTCGTCAGCTTCGTCGTCCCGTTTGGCGTCGAAGGGGGAAGCCTCCTGTACGGCTACCACGCCTTTGGGTATTCCCTGGTGATGCTCGTGCTCGGGCCGGTCATCGGCCTCTCGGGGGGGTGGGACGGGTGGTGGTTGATGATCGCGGTTGCCGGCATCCCTTGGCTCGCCAATCCTTGTTTCTGGTGGTGTCTCGTCTGCCAGGCCGAGGATCAGCGGCGTCTGGCGGCCACCCTCGGCGGTTTGGCGATCGGCTTCGGACTCATCGGCCGGCTGTTCGGGTCGATCGGTCCCCGGTTCCCGGCGTACTGGGTGTGGCTCGTGAGCTTCGCCATTCCGCTGATCGGTCTGGCCGTCACTTTAGCGCAGCGCCGACGGCGATCGGCTTCCTCTGCCGAACGATCGGGAACGTGCGGCCACTGATCCGCTCGCCGCCCTGCCACCCCGTTGCCCCCCCCGCTGACGGTGGGATAGGCTCTTCCCATCCGGTCGGTGGACGTGGGCCCTGCGGCCTTCCGCACTCCCAGCATGTGGATCCGATGCCGTCAGACGCTCCCGCGGCCAGCGCCCCCTCCGCCCCTGGCTTGCCTCGGGCCTCGGCGCCGCTCGACACCACCCTCGTGCTCGTCAGCCCCGAGAACATCGCCTTCGAGTACCGGCTCGCGGGGCCGGCGCCGCGCGCGGTCGCCTTCCTCATCGATCTGATGCTCCTCGTGGCAGTCGGCGGGCTGACGCTCTTGGTCGCCTTGGGTATATCCCAGGGAGCCCTCCTCGGCTTCTGGTTGGCCGGGGTGTTCTTCCTCTGGTGGGGTGGCAGCGCCGCCGTCGAGGTCCTCGCCAATGGCCAGACCCCCGGCAAGCGGGCGCTGGGGATCCGGGTCGTCTCCCACGACGGCCTGTCGATCAACGTCTCGCAGTCGATCCTCCGCAACTTCCTTCGGGCCATCGACCTCGCCCCCCCGTTCCTTCCCGGCCTGGTGTCGATGGTCTTCACGGCGCGGCTCCAGCGGCTCGGCGATCTCGCCGCCGGTACGATCGTGGTCGTCGATCGCGCGGCGACGGCTGGCGGTCCGCCCCGTGTCGACTCAGGCCCCAACCTCGTCGCCGATCTCGTGCCGGTCGGCTTCACGCCGTCGCTGGCGCTCGTCGAAGCCCTCGCCGACTACGTCGGCCGCCGCCGCGTGCTCGGGCCGGCCCGCCGTCAGGAGATCGCATCCATCGCCGGCCGACGGCTCACCGCGGCGTGGGGCTTGCCGCCGTCGCACGACGATGACGCGCTCCTCTGCGCCGTCTACGAACAGGCGATGCGGGAGCCACGCCGATGACGGTCGAGGAGATGGTTGCCGCGCATCGCAAGGAGTGGCAGGCGCTCGAGGCCGATGTCGCCTGGCTCAGGCGGCCATCGATGAGCCGCCGTGACCCGCGCCGGATCCTCGACTTTTCGCGTCGCTACCGGGCGGCATGCAGCGATCTCGCCCTCGCCATGGCGCAGCGATTCCCGACCGAGACCACCGGCTACCTCCACCAGCTCGTCGCCGACGCCCACTCGCAGCTCTACCGCACCGAATCCTTCGGCCTCGTCGACTGGCTCCGATCGCTCGTCCTCGTCGTCCCGCGCCGGATCGTCACCGATCCCTGCTTCTGGATCGCGCTGGGGGTGTTCTGGGGGTTGTTCCTCGGGGCCGGTGCCGCGGCCATCCTCCGCCCCTCCTACGCGGTCGACCTCGTCGGGGCCGCAGGGATCGCGAAGATGGAGGAGATGTATTCGAAGCCGCCGAGCACCTTCGGCGACGACGCGCAGCGATCGGCGATGACAGGCTTCTACGTCATGAACAACGCCGGGATCGGCCTCCGCGCCTTTGCCGGCGGAATCCTCGGGGGCGTCGGCAGCCTCCTCATCCTCGCCTCGAACGCCCTCACCCTCGGCGCGATCTTCGGCCACATGTTCACCTCCCCGCAGCGAAACAACTTTGTCGAGTTCGTCACCGCCCACGGCCCTTTCGAGCTGACGGCGGTGGTGCTCTCCGCGGCTGCCGGGCTCCGTCTCGGCTGGGCCCTCCTCGACACGCGGGGATGGTCGCGGCTGGAATCGCTGCGGCGGACGGCCCCGGAAGCGCTCTCCACCGCCGGGCTGGCGACGGTGCTCTTCATCCTCGCCGCCTTCATCGAGGGATTCGTCTCCCCCTCGACGCTCCCCTACCGCACCAAGGCGGAGGTGGCCTTGGGGACGGCCGCGCTGCTCGTCGTGTATCTCCTCCTTCCCCTGTTCGTCACGCGGAGTCGATCCGGGAGGGGAGTGCGCGATGACGCCTGACCACCTCCGGATCGCCGTCCGTCCCCGCGGCATCCTCGAATGCCTCGATCTTGCCTCCCTGTTCTGCGTCCGTCGCGGCGTGGGGATCGCGATTGCCGTCCTCCTCGGGGTCGCGCCGATCGCCTGGTTGAACGTGGCGCTCCTCGGACCCGTCATCGCCAGGGACACGTTCGTCCGCTGGCCGTTCTGGCTGGCCCTCGAGACGCCCTGGGCGATGGCGCCGCTGACGCTGTTTCTCGGTCGGGCGATGTTCGCAGAGCGCCTCAATACGGCTGACTGGCGCGGCCTCGCCGCCGGATTCGTTTCGGCCCTGCTTCCGCTGCTGCTCTACCAGACGCTTCTCCGCGGAATCTCGCTGCTGTTTGTCGTCACCTTCCCGTTGCTGCTGATCGCCCTGTTTTTCGTCGACCCCGTCATTCTCCTCGAGCAGGGGCCGACATCGGGCGTGTGGCGGCGGAGCCTGTCGCTGGTGCGGGGCAACCTGGAGCGGGTGATGCTCGCCGTGGTGATCGACACGACGATCCTCGTCGTGGGATGGGTCCTCGGCACCGCGGCGCTCGACCAACTGGCGAGCCTGTGGGCTGGTCGACCGATGCCGAACGTGTTCGACGCGCCGGAGGCCGACTTCGGAATCGGGCGGGCGGTCTTCACCTGGCACGGGCAGATCGCCTTCTGGATCGTGACGGCGCTGATCACCGTGTTTCGCTTCATCACCTACCTCGACACGCGGATCCGCAACGAGGGCTGGGATGTCGAATTGAAGCTCCGCAGCCCGGCTCCCTACGCCGGCCTCGAGCGCTGGCGCGGTGTGGCGCTGATCCTCGCGCTCGGGGCGGTTCTCGTGGCATCCGGGGCTGCGGCGGCCCCGTTCTCCGCCGCGGACGCCGATCCCGTGACGGCGATCGAGGGGGATGCCGGAGGCACCGCGGCGCGGGATGCGGTCGTGCGGCAGCGGTTCCCCTGGTACGACGCCAGCCAGGATCGCTACCGTCCGGTCGTGAACGCCGAGCGACCCGGCGAGCGGACGCCCTTTTCCCTGTTCGACGGCGCGTCGGTCGGCTGGCTCGTGAAGGGGGCGAAGATCCTCTTTCTCCTGATGGCGGTTGCCGCGGTGGTGTGGGTCCTCCTCCGCCACGGCATCACCCTCGCGCCGCCCGAGGAGGAGCGCCGCGCCGAGGGAGTGCGGATCGGCGCCGAGCAGATCGAGACGCTCCCGGAGGAGGCACGCGGCGCGGTCGATCAACTCCTCCCGCGGATCGCGGCCGCCCTTGCATCGGGCGACCACGCCGGCGCGGCAATCCTCTACCACGCTTGGCAACTTGTGGAACTCCATGCCCGCGGGGTGATCGAACTGGCGAAGGGGAAGACGAAT
The DNA here is from genome assembly GCA_947453375.1 of Planctomycetaceae bacterium. Taxonomy (GTDB): domain Bacteria; phylum Planctomycetota; class Planctomycetia; order Pirellulales; family UBA1268; genus QWOP01. The sequence goes on along the minus strand of CANGGT010000061.1, from coordinate 10,202 downwards.
CGTCGATACGCGGCCGAGGTCAGGGCGCTCGCGCCGACGCTCTCCGAGCTGTTTGCAGCGACGACCAGGCTTTCCGAACGGGCCCGCTTCGGACGCCTCCCGGTGACCGCGGAGGAGTTCGAGGGGGTGTGGTGCGAGCGTGACCGTTTCGGGACGGCGATTGCCGTGGAGGCGACGCCATGAGACGGCACGGTTCAGCGACAGGGCTGCCCCGGCGTTGCTGTCATGCCGGGGGCCGGCTCGTGGTCCTCGCGGGCCTGCTCGCTGTGGCCGCGGCGGCCGGGTGCAGCCAGGAGCCGGCCTCGACCCATGGCGATGTCGTCGGCGACAGCCTCAACGGCGTCTCGGCTTTCGTCGGGCTCCTCCGCGACAAGGGGCATCCGGTCACGGCCCGGCCGGAAGTCTCCGCAGACGGCTTCCGGGAGCGCGACGTGGCGATCGTGTTCGTCGATGGCGACGGGCCGGTCGAGGAGGACGCGGCGGCGCGGCTGGAAAACTTTCTCGCCAATCCCGGGCCGCAGTCGGTGTTCCTCGTCGGCCGCGACGGCGATTGGGGGGTGGAGTACTGGCGCTTCGTCGCCGATGCCGGCGATCTCCCGGAGGCCAAGCGGCAGCGGGCCCGAGACAAAGGCCGTGACGCCACCCGCGATCTGGCCGCTTGGTATGGCGACGTCGAAGCGACGACGGCGATCGTCCCGTTCGCGGGTGCCCGGCTGGTGGTCCGCGGCGAGGAGCGTGGGGAGGCCGAGGTCGACGTCAGCATCCATCCCGAGGATTGGACCGGGAGCCCCTTCGTACTCCACGGAGCTTGGCCTTGGCGTCGCGGCGTGGAGCCGGGGGACGCTGACGACGTAGCGTGGGAGATCGACGGCGAGGCGTTCCTCGTCCGATCGATCCTCGACGACGAGGGGGACACGGTCGTCGTCATGGGATCAGACATGCCGCTGCTCAACGCCGGGCTCGTCGATCGCGGCAACCGGCAAATTGCCGAGGCGTTTGTCGGCTTGATCCCCGCAGGAGCCGGCGTCGTCGTGTTCGGCTCGGCGCAGATGGGGAAGAACGACGACGATGACGCGGGGGAAGGGGGGCTGTGGCGCCTGATCTCGGTGCCGCCGCATCCCTGGATCGTGGCCCAGCTCCTCCTCTGCCTGGCGCTGTTCTGCTGGTCGCGGTCGTCGATCTTCGGCCGCCCGCGCACGCCGTCGTCGGCAGCCCTGCGGGATTTTGGCCACCATGTCGACGCGGTCGGGCGGCTCCTTGCCAGGAGCAGCAATCCCGCCGCCTCGGACTTGCTGTTGGCGGAATGGCAGCGGGTCGGCAAGCCGGGCTTTGGCCGCGGCGGCCACGAACCAGCGGTGACGGGGAAGGATGAACTCCAGCCTGAAGCGAGGACGCGATGACGGACGAGACTGGCGGTGGTGTGCCGATGCCCCCGGTTGGGACAGCCGCGGAAGTCGATCCGCGGTTTGAGAAGGTGGGCCGGACGATCGACCGCCTTCTGGCCGAGACGGCGAAGATCTATGTCGGACAGGACGCGCTCGTCCGTCAGGCGCTCGTCGCCCTGTTCGCCGGCGGGCACGTGCTCATCGAGAGTGTCCCGGGACTCGGCAAGACGCTTCTGGTGCGGATCCTCGGCGAGGCGCTGGGGTGCTCGTTCGGGCGGATCCAATTCACCGCCGATCTCATGCCCTCCGACGTCACCGGCCAGCCGGTGTTCGACGCGCGGACGCAGGAGTTCCGGTTCCGGCCGGGGCCGGTGTTCACGCACATCCTCCTCGCCGACGAGATCAACCGGGCGCCGGCGAAAACCCATGCGGCGCTCCTCGAGATCATGCAGGAGGGGCACGTCACCGTCGATGGCACGACCCACCGCATCGAGCCGCCGTTCCTCGTTCTCGCCACGCAGAACCCGGTCGAATCGGAGGGCACCTACCATCTTCCCGAGGCCCAACTCGATCGCTTTCTCTTCAAGATCGTCGTCGATTACCCGCTCGCTGCCGAGGAGGACGCGATCCTCCGCCTCCATTGCCGCCCCGATCCGCTCGAGCGGCAGCTCGAGACGACGATCCGGCCGCTCCTCGATCCGGCCCGCGTGCTGGTGATCCAGGAACTCTGCCGGCGCGTCCGTGTCGACGACGCGATCATCCGCTACACCAGCGCCATCGTGCGGAAGACGCGGCAGTGGCCGGCGTTCTCGCTGGGGGCGAGCCCCCGGGCCGGAATCGCGCTGGTGGCCGGTGCCCGTGTCCTGGCAGCCTTCGGTGGCCGATCGTACGTCGTCCCCGACGATGTCACGGAGCTCGTGGCACCGGCCTTGCGCCACCGCGTCATCCTCTCCCCCGAGGCGGAGGTGTCGGGGGAGACGGTCGATGGAGCGCTCGCGGCCCTCATGCGGACCGTCGAGGTGCCGCGGCTGTGATCTTCCCCACGACGAAGCTCTGCCAGCTCGCCATCCTTCCGCTCGCCGCGTCGCTCCTTCTGTTCGCCGTGCCGGAGGTGTGGCCCGTCGTGGCGCTGCTCGATCTCCTCCTCGTCGCCGCCGCCGTCGGCGATGCCACGACACTCCCGCGCCGATCGGGATTCGGGGGGAGGCGGGAGTTTCAACCCATCGCCACACGCGGTGTCCGCCACCGGATCGACCTCGTCATCGAGAATCGCTCGCGGCGGGCCCACGAGGTCGAAGTCCGCGATGACGTCGGCGGACAGCTCGAGTCGGTCGAGCCGCCTCCCCGGCTCCGGCTGGGCGGCGCGTCACGGGGGCGGACGAGCCACCTGATCATGCCTCGGGAGCGGGGGAGCTTCGCGCTCGAGACGATCCACCTCCGCGCGCCGAGCCGCCTCGGGCTGTGGTCGGTGACGCACCGCCTCCCGGTCGCCGATCGGATCGAGGTCTACCCGGCCCTCCGCCAGATCAGCCGCTACGCACTCTACGCCCGGCAGAACCGGATGTCGCTCCTCGGCGTGCGGCGGACGCGGCGGGTGGGGTCGGAGAACGAGTTTGAACGCCTCCGCGATTACGCCGACGGCGATGCCTTCAAGGCGATCGACTGGCGGGCGACGTCGCGGCGGCTGAAGCTCACCGTTCGCGACTTCCAGATGAACCAGAGCCAACGGGTGGTCTTTGCCCTCGACTGCGGCCGGATGATGGTCAATCACCACGACGGCTTGTCGATGTTCGACGCCGCGCTCGATGCGAGCTTGACACTCGCCTACGTCGCTCTTCAACACCGCGACGAGGTCGGGATCCTCTGCTTCTCCGACCGGATCCTCCGGTGGATGCCGCCGCGGGGAGGGCAGGGGCAGCTCCGCCGGATGATCGCCGCCACCCACGACGTTCATCCGGAGCTCGTCGAGAGCCGATTCGACGAGGCGCTGATCCATCTCGGGCATCAGTGCCGGAAGCGGACGCTGCTCGTCCTCCTCACGAACGTCATCGACGAACGCAACACCGAGCGGATCCGCCGACATGTCCTCCCGACCGTCGGGCGACACCTGCCGTTGGTCGTCTGTCTTCGCGATGGTTCACTCACCGACCGCGTCGATGCCTGGGAGCGGCGGGACACCGTCGGCCGCAGCCCGGCGGAGCAGGCTGCCAGCACCCATGCCGCCGCGGCCGCCGCCGAGGTGCTTTCCTGGCGCCGGCAGGTCCTCGCCGATTGGCAGGCTGCCGGCGTCCTCACGCTCGATTGCCTCCCCGGCGACCTGACGGCGAAGCTCGTCAGCGAGTATCTCGAAATCAAGGCCCGCAACCGCCTGTAGCCGTGGCGCCGCGGGCCGTGATTCCCTTGACAGGGCGCTGGGCAGAGGGGATTCTCCACCCCCGGGGGAGGGGCCTCGGGCTCTCGCCCCAAGGCACGCCTCGAAACTTGATCCCGACTTGATCCCGACTTGATCCCAGAGGGGCAGACATGGCATCGCAGTGGCACGTGGGACGTGGCGGGCAGTCGACTGGCCCCTACTCGACCGAACAACTCCGTGAGATGGCCGCCACCGGAAGGATCTCCCCGGGGGATCTGGTCTGGAAGGAAGGCATGGCCGAGTGGGCCGATTGCGCCACCGTCCAGGGGCTCTTCCCCGCCACGCGCACGGCCGACAGGAGCTCGGGCGGCCCGGACTGGAATCCCTACCAATCACCGACGATCGACGTCACCACGGCATCGTCGGACGAAACGGGGGCGGGCCGGATCGTCTACGCCGAGTTCATGCCGCGATTGGGCGCGCTGATCCTCGATTCGATCTTCATCGCGCTGCTCACCATCGTTCCGGCATTCATCATCGGCTTCGGGTCCATGATGGCTTTCGGTCAGGAATCCGGCCCGGCGATTGGCAGCGCCATCAGCCAGTTGTTCAGTCTCTTCGTCCAGGTGGCCTACTACGTCGGGTTCGAAACGTCGGCGAAGCAGGCCACATGGGGAAAGCAGATCGTCGGCATCAAGGTCACCGATCTCAACGGCCGTCGTCTGACCGTCGGCCGAGCCTTGGGGCGGTATTTCGCCAAGATCCTCTCCGGGTGCACCGTCATCGGCTGGTTTTTGCCGCTGTTCACCGAGAAGAAGCAGGCCCTCCACGACATCGTCGCCGGCACCCTCGTGATCGACAGGTGACCCCGTTGCCGAATTCCCCAGCCACACCGCCGCCGCTGCCCCGCCGCTCGCCCCGCCGGGCCGCGGCGGTTGTCGCTGTTCTCGGGCTGCTCGCGTTCGGCGTGGCAGCATGGCTTTCTCCTTACGAAGCCGATGGCAGGCCGCGGGTCTCCGGCACGCACCGGCAACTCGGTCTTCCCCCTTGCCAATTCCAGACGCTGTTCCACGCGCCCTGTCCGTCGTGCGGGATGACGACGAGCCTGGCGCTCCTCATGGACGGCGATCCCGTGGCGGCCTGGCGGGCGAACTGGGCGGGGGTGGTCCTTGCCGCGATGGCGGCGGTGGCCGTCGCCTGGCTGCTGGTGATCGCGCTTGCCGGGATCGATCCGGGACGCTGGTCGGTGGAATGGACGGTCGAGCGATTGGCGATGGGCGGGGTGGCCGTGGCTGGGGTGCGGTATGTCGGGATCGCCGTCGGGTGGTTGTTGAGCGGCTCTGGGTGCCTGGGTGCCTGGGTGTGAGGCCGGGCGAAGACCGTTCAAAGAGAATCAAGAAAATCTGGAGGCTCGCATGCAATCCGACATTCCCCCGCCGCTTCCCACCGGCCCCGGTGGCCCCGGTGCCCCGAGTTTCGAGGCCGCGGCCGGCGGCCGTGTCGAGGAGAAGCCGAGTCGGCTGGCGCTGGCGAGCGTCGTGCTCGGCGTGCTCTCCTGTCCCTTCTTCTGCCTGACCGGGATTCCCGGGCTGATCTGTGGCGTGATGGGGCTGCGCCAGATCGAGGCGAGCGAGCGGCCGGGGGCCCCGGTGCGCTACACGGGGCGATCAAGGGCGCTTGCCGGGATCATTCTCAGCGGCATGATGCTCTTCATGTCGCCGGTGCTCGTCGGCCTCCTCCTGCCGGCGGTGCAGGCGGCGCGGGAGGCGGCCCGGCGCGCCGTCTGCACGAACCATGTCAAGCAGATCGGGTTGGCGTTCCACAACGCCGCGAGCATGAACAAGCAACTCCTCATGCCGCTGGCCATCGTTGATGCCGACGGCCGGCCGCTGTTGAGCTGGCGGGTGGCATTGCTCCCTTACATCGGCGAGGAACAGCTCTACCGGGAGTTTCACCTCGACGAGCCGTGGGACAGCCCGCACAACATCGCCCTCCTGCCGCGGATGCCGGAGATCTATGTCTGCCCGAGCTCCCCGGTGCCGCCGTCGGAAGGAATCACGTCCTTCGTGGCGGCCGCCGGCCCGGGAATGTTCTTCGATACCCCCGAGCCGATTCCCGGTACGCCGATGATCGGCGTGCCGCTGTCGGCGATCCTCGACGGCACGTCGAACACGATCCTCGTCGTCGAGTTGGGGCGAAACAACGGCGTGCCGTGGACGAGCCCCCGAGAGGTGATGGTCGACATCGACGAGGCGATCGACGTGTTCCGGGAGGCGCAGGGGAACCATGCCTCCGTGTGGATGACGCTGTTCGGCGACGGCTCGGTCCGGACCGTCGCGCAGCAGATCGATCGGCAGACCCTCCGCGCGCTGCTCACCCGCGATGGTGGTGAGGTCCTGGGGGCTCCGTGATCGGGCTCCTACTTCGGCGCGGCCGGCCCGTCATTCCCCTTCGGTGAGGAGCCAGGTGGCAAACGATGCCAGCCAGTGCTCGCCGGCGTAGTCGCCGCTGGTGACGTGCGGAAGCCCCGCGGCGGCGTGCCGCTCGGCTGCGGCCAGGAGCGTCTGACGCGTGGCGTCTCCTTCGGGAAACTTGGCGGCCACGCTCCGCAGGCACCAGGCGCGGCTGAGGTTGAGCCCGTCCAAGTGAACCAGCTGCGGGTCGGTGCGATCGGTGACCGTCGCCGGCTCGAGGATGCTCGCGGGAATGCCAGTGGCGAGATCGGGGAGGAAGCGGTGGAACCAGCCGCGAAACGCCTCCGTCGGCAACACCCGTCGCATCAGGTCGGCTTCCATCAAGCTCGGCGAGAAGAAGTCGGCCCCGTCCGGTTCCCAGGCCGCCGGGATCCGCTCGTCGTCGCCGAAGTAGCTCCGGCTCCGCTCGATGACGAGGGCCTCGAGGTCCTCGTGTTTCACGGCGCGGGCGTAGTCGAGGGCGAACGAGAGCCCGAAGGCGGTGCTCGAGTGGACGCCGCTGCGGTTGGGATAGGTCTGCTTCGGGAAGTAGTCGAGATACGAAGCGACGATTCTCTCGACGAGCGGCCTCAAGTGCGCCGACCATGCCCTCCCGTCGGGGTCGTCCCAGTCGTGGACTTCCTCGGCGAGCTTGAGGAGCCAGGCCCACCCGTAGGGGCGCTCGAACGACTTGGCCCCGGGCCGGGAGAAGAATCTCGCCTCGGCTGCCAGATTCTCGGCCGTGAGATTCGCCCCCAGCGCCGCCCGGATCTCCCCCTCGATTCCGAGGCCGGGGAAGCGGCGGAGAATACGGACGAGCATCCAGTGGCCATGGACGGCCGAATGCCAGTCGTAGCAGCCGTGGAACGCCGGATGAACCTGCCGCGGCGGCAGGACATCGGCATCGCCGTTGAGGACGTCGGCCGGCTTGTGGGGATATTCCTTGGCGATCCCGTCGAGGGCCAGCCGCGCGAACTTCGTCGCCTGCTCCGCGGTGAGCGGAGCCGCGGCGGCGGTGCCCGGGAGGAGCAGGCCGCAGGCGAGGGCGATCGGGAGAGCGGAACGCCAGAACGCCCGCTTCCGCGGAGGAGCGAGCCACCAGCGGTCACTCGCGCCGGCAAAGCTCGCCACGACGTCGAGGAAGCCGACGAGTGCGGCGGTGTCGCGCCAATGGATCAGAACATGCTGCAGGGCGTCGATGAGCGAATCGACCACGGCAACCGGAGCCCCCCCGGCGCGGAGCCGATCGATCACCTTGCGGACTTCCGCGAGGAGGAACCCCAGAGACTCGACCGTGACATCGGCGACCCTCCCCGATCGCGGCTTGAGAAGCGCCAGGGCCTCGCAGACCACCGCCTGTTGGCTGGCAAGGTCGAGCGGACCGAGGGGGATGGCTGTCAGCGGATCGATTTCGGCAGAGGAGGCCTCACTCGGGCTTGGAGCGTCGAAGTCGAAGTCGAATGCAATCGAAGCGTCTGCGATCGGAGCGTCGTCGCAGGCGAGCAGCGGGAACGAGAGCCCCACGCTCGTGCTCCGGTGAATGCCTTGGTGCGCGGTCCATCCGGGAAATCCCCGCGTCACCGGCTGGACGATCCGCCGTGGCAACCCTGCTCTTGTTTCGTTCGGCTGCCGGTCGTCGATCGCCACCACCGCCGTGAACCGGCAGAGCACCCCGAAGGCGGTCGAGAGGTCGATGATCCGTTTCTCGAGTTCGCCCGTGGCGGGGCCGTGGCTGAGCGTGAGGCCGTCTTCGAGCTGACGCAGTCTTCCCCGCGCCCAGAGGACGCCGAGGCCGGTCGCTTGCGACTCCGTCGGCGCGAGGTCGAGCCGCCATGGGGCGCCGCCACGCTCGTGGCCATGCACCGTCACCGTGCCGCTGCCTCCCTTGGCATACCGACCGCGGAGCACGAGCGGCACGCCGGGATGGAGATCGGGCATCCGCGCCGGGACGAGCGATCCCGCGACGATCTCGAGACCGTGCCCCTCGATCCGGAGGTTGGTGACCAGCGACGGGACGAGCCGCTCTTGGATCCGGTCCATCACGGCGTCGAGCCGCGCCTCGCTCTCCACGATCTCGACACTCCCGCCGCTGGCATCGGCCAGGCGCGAGAGCAATCCCTCGTTGATCGCCGTGTCGATCCCGACGACCTGGAGGATGGTTTTGCCGAGCCGTTTCTCGAGCTTCGCAAGGACCCGTTCCTCGTCGCCGATCTGCCCGTCGGTGACGAGGACGAGCATCGCGGAGCGGTTCGAGGGGACGGAGGCGGGCTCGCTGCCGCGAGGTGCCAACAGCTCCAGGCCCGCTTCCAGGGCCGCGGCCATCTCGGTGCCCCCCCGGGCTTGAATCGTCACCAGCCATTCGACGATCGCCCACCGTCGCCGGTCGGTCGCCGCGACGAGTTCGAGTTTCGGGCCGAAGTGTTCGACGGAGTCGTCGAAGGCGATCACGGCGAGGCGGTCTTCGTCACAGAGCGTCTCGATCATCCGTCCGAGCGCCCGGCGCGCCGCGCCGATCTGCCAGGCCCCCATGCTCGCCGAGCGGTCGAGGACGAAGACGACGTCGCGCGGCTGGCGCGAGCGGGTCGTCGCCGCCGGCGGAAGGACGACGCACGAGAACGTCCCCTCCCCAGGTGCCTCCGCGCTCCCCTCCGCACGCCCCATTCCCACCGGACGGGTTGCGTCGGGCTCGATGGCGAACAGGCCGACGGCGAGCGCGCCTGCCGGGAGGGGCCAGCGGAGGACGAAGTCGCGGTCGAGCCGCTGCCCCGGTTCGACGATCACCAGGAACCGGCTTTCGTCATGCTCGTTCCGCGCGGGGATGGAGGTGGTGATGCGGGGCGCATCGGTGGCGACCGAGCTTCGCCCGATCGAGACGCGGATGTCGAGCCGGACCGGATTCGGAAATCCGGGGAGGAAGACCGGAGGGGAGATCCGCGAAGCATCGGGGACGAGATCGGTGTCGGCAAGCACGCCATCCCCCACCGGATCGCCGTCGAGCGGCACGCCGGGGCAATAGCGCTCCGCCACCACGAGCGGGAAACGGAAGGTGGCCTCCAAGCCGTCGATGGCGAGGGGAGCGACGAGGGTGAATTCGACGCGGGCCAGCGACGTCGCGGGAATGTTCCCGACGCGGATCGTGAACACATCGGGGCGATCTTCCTCGGCAATCGCTGCCGATCGCCCCTCGGCGATGGCTCGGTCGTAGTCGATGCGGGCCCGACCTCGCTCGTCGATCCGCCCCTCGACGACCGCCCCGTCGACCGTCATCCGAAAGCGGATCACGGCCGCCCGCGGCGGGAGAGGGAAGATGTAGGTCGCCTCGAGCGGTTCGCTGAACACGTTCCGGAAGGTCTGCGACACGGTCGATCGCGCCACGCCGCCATCGATGGCGGTGTCGAGATCCATCGCCATCAGCGGCAGGCACCCCCGCTCGGTCTCAAGGGCTCCACACCCCTTTTCCGCGGTTCCTTCCGGCATGGCTGCGAATGCCCCGTCGGTCATCGTGTCGATCATGGGGTGGATCCTTTCTGCGGCCGACGGGTTCGTGATGCCGCCCCACGCTCGGCCGGCGTGATGGCAGTTGACGACAAGAATGCGACGAGTGGCGCGGAGAGTTCTGCGAGCCTCGCCTGTTCGATCGGGGTCAGCCGCCTGCCGTTCCAGAGCACGACCACGCTGCCGCCGACGCTTTCCGACTGGAGTCCGGCCGGGCTCTCGCTCGGGATCGCGGCGGCGGCGCTCGGCGCGCCGATCGGGGGTGCTTCGAGCGCCTCGACAGCGGTGGCGGTCGGCCGCGTCTTCCAGAAGGGACTGTCGCGCCGGGAGGGCTCGAGCGCTGCCGCCAAGTCGGCGCGCGCGTTCGAGTCGCGGGCCGCGACGGCAGACGCGATCAACGCGTCGACATCCCGCAGCGGCAGCTCGAGCGACCGGGCAAGTTCGCCGTCGGTCTTCCCCGCCAGTCCCCCCTGGATCGACTCCAAAGAGAACCCGGCCGCCTGAAGTTTCTTGATG
>CANGGT010000060.1 GCA_947453375.1 Planctomycetaceae bacterium | reverse complement strand
GGTCGTGAAGCGCTTTCCCGACGGCTCCCTCGATGTAGCGGTGCAGCGTGATTGGCTCGCCGCCCATGCCCCCGAGGTGTCCGAGGTGCTCGGCGCCGAGGAGCGCAGGCAGACGAAGGCGGTCATGGAGGCGCTCGCGAAGCGCCTCGTCGCGGCGATCGCCGCCCTCCCGGAGAGCCGGACGCGCACCCTCGGGCTGTTGCGCCGTGAGGCCGACCGGGTCGACGACTGGCTCGCGGCTGCCGAAGAGGCCGGCGATCGGGACGCGGCAGCGCGGAGCGCGGACGAGGGCGGGGCCGATCGCCCGATCCGCCCGCGGGCAGCCAGGCGGGGGGAGTCGCAATTCGCCCTCCTGCGGATCGCGCCGAAGCGGGTGACGAAGGTGCGGCCGAGCGGGCAGGACGCGCAGCGCATTGCCCGCTGGGCTTGGAGCGAGCGCCTCGAAGATGTCGAGGGGCGTTCGGCTGCCGATCTCACCAAAGAATTGAAGGGACGGGGGATCGATCCGCGCTCTCCCCCGCCGGGGCTCGGCGACCGCCTCCCTCCCCTGCCACAGGATGATCGGGAGTGGACGGCACGGATGGCGCTCGTCGAGGACGCGCTGGGCGATTCGGTGGCGTTTCAAGGATTCGGCGACGCGGTCGTGAAGGCGGGGGAGGCCGAAGGGGGGCTGGCAGGGATTCTCCCGCAGCTGGGGCAGTTGCTTGGCGGTGGCAATGGTGGGCTCGCAGGGCTCGGGCTCGACGAGATTCTCGATGGGCTCAAAGGTGGGGGCCTGCCCGGCGTGCGAGCGAATCCCCCGGCGACTCCCGGCGGCACTCATCCTGCCGGCAAACCGGCCGAGCGATGGCTGATGTCGGCCCGTGCCCAGGCGGCCGACGCGGGGCATTACCGGGCGACGCGCGTCAACGTCGACGCGGCGAATGGCCGGGCGGAGGTGGAATCGGTGTTCGAGGCCCGCATGCCCGACGGCTCGTGGGAGACGATCTGGCGCGAGGTCCGCGCCGCCGATGCCGCGCGGGCCAACGAAGCGGCGGTGGAGCGGATCACGGCCGACGAGCGGATCAGTGGCCTTCTCCAGACGATCCGTGGCATCGGGCTGGTCGATGAGGCGAGCATCCTGCAGGCGATCCGTGTCGGTGCTGCGACGTCGACCGCGCAAGGAGAGATCGACACCGCCTTCAACGACTTCCGCAGCCGCCACATTCAGCGTCTCGATGGCCCGCCTCTGCGTTGGGATGGGCGGTAGCTCGATCTCCCACGATGCACGGACAGCAGGCGATTGCATGTCACCTTCCAAGTCCCAGGTGAGTGCCGCATCACCTCTCCCTGCCTGGCACTCCCTCCCGATCGACGAGGTGGTGCGCCGTCTGGCGACGGACGCACGGCAGGGGCTCCCGGCCGGTGAAGCGGCGAGGCGGCTGGCGGAGCACGGCCCCAACAGGCTGGAGGAGCCTGCCGCGGTGCCCTGGTGGCGAATGCTTCTGGCGCAGTTTCGCGAATTGCTGATTTGGATCCTGATCGTGGCCGCGATCATCGCCGGGGCCGTCGGCGACTGGGCCGACACGGCCGCGATCGTGGCGATCGTCCTGGTCAACGCCGTCATCGGCTTCCTCCAGGAAGACCGCGCCCAGCGTGCCCTCACGGCCCTCCGGGCGATGTCGGCCCCGTTGGCCCGCGTGGACCGCGACGGCGTGCCCTGTTCGATTCCCACAGAAAACATCGTCATCGGCGACCGCATCGAGATCGAAGCGGGCGACCATGTGCCGGCCGATGCCAGGATCGTCGAGGCGTTTTTCCTCTCCACGCAGGAATCGTCGCTCACCGGCGAGAGCCTGCCGGCAGAGAAGCGCGTGGCCGAGGCCTTGCCGGTCGACACGCCGCTCGGCGACCGGCATTCGCTCCTTCACGCCGGCACGGTGGTGGCGGCAGGACGGGGCGCGGCCATCGTCGTTGCCACCGGCATGAACACGGAGTTCGGACGGATTGCCGGCCTCCTCGGGCAGGCGACTGTTCATCCGACGCCTTTGCAACAACGGCTCGCCAGCCTGGGAAGGATTCTGATCAGCCTGTGCGTCGTCGTTGTCGGCCTGATTTCAGTCGTCGAGGTCGTTCGTGGCGGCGGCATCGGTCGGCTCGTCGAGAGCGGCGGTCTTGCCGATCTGCTTCTGCGATCGGTCAGCCTCGCCGTGGCCGCCGTGCCGGAGGGGTTGCCGACGGTGGTGACGCTCGTGCTGGCGATCGGGCTGCAACGGATGGCGCGGCGCAACGCCCTCGTGCGGCGGCTGCCGAGTGTGGAGACGCTCGGGTCCGTGACGGTCATCTGCTCCGACAAGACAGGCACGCTGACCCGCAACGAAATGACCGTGCGCGACGTCATCACCGCTGAGCGGCACTATGCGGTGAGCGGCGTGGGGTACGAACCCAGGGGCGAGTTCCATGCCGATGACCGGGGCGATCGGGCCACCGATCCGGATCTCCACCGGCTGCTCGAGATTGCAGCCCGCTGCACGACGGCCACCGTCACGCCCGCCGCGGATGGTACCTGGCGGGTGGCGGGCGATCCGACCGAGGGGGCCCTGATCGTGGCCGCGATCAAGGCGGGCGTCGCTGATCACGGGACGGCGACGCCGGCGCTGTTCGAGATTCCTTTCGATTCCGTCCGCAAACGCATGAGCGTGGTCGTGATGGCGGGCAATGGTGACCGGTGGCTCGCCACGAAGGGCGCGCCTGAGGCGGTGCTCCCCTGCTGCGTGGCGGAGCAGCGGGGGGGCGCGGTGGTGTCGCTCACCGATGAGCGCCGGCGTGAGATCACGCATGCTGCAGGCGATCTCGCCGGCCGGGCCATGCGGGTGCTGTCGTTTGCCTGGCGGGCCATGCCACACGCCGAGTCCCTTGACGGCCATGCCGCCGGGATCGAGCGGGAACTCGTGTTCGTCGGGCTCGTCGGCATGATCGATCCACCGCGTGAGGAGGCGAAGGCGGCGATCGGACGTTGCCGCACTGCCGGCATCCGGCCGGTGATGATCACCGGTGACCATCCCGCCACGGCCCTGGCTGTGGGGCGCGAGCTCGGCCTTGCCGTCGCGGCCTCGAGGGCCGTGAGCGGGTCGGAGATCGATACGCTCGACGACGCAGCGCTCGGGGCTGTCGCCGCCGATGCGGTGGTCTACGCGCGTGTGTCGCCCGAGCAGAAGCTGCGGATCGTGCGGGCCCTGCAGCGCCTCGGCCATGTCGTGGCGATGACCGGCGACGGCGTCAACGACGCCCCGGCGGTGAAGGCCGCTGATATCGGGATCGCGATGGGCATCAGCGGCACGGACGTCACCCGCGAGGCAGCCGACATGGTGCTCACCGACGACAACTTCGCCTCGATCGTGGCAGCCGTCGAGGAGGGGCGGGGCATCTACGACAACATCCAGAAGTTCATGCACTACCTCCTCTCGTGCAACGCCGGCGAGGTGCTCCTGATGCTCGTGGCAGCCGTCGCGGGTTGGCCGGCGCCCCTCGCCGCGATCCAGATTCTCTGGCTGAACCTCGTCACCGACGGCCTGCCGGCGCTCGCCCTCGGCGTCGAGCCACCGGAGAGCGACATCATGGATCGCCCACCGCGGCCCTTGAACGAGGCGGTCATTCCGTGGCGCCGCGGGCTGGAGATCGTCGCCCACGGCAGTGTCGTGGCCGCCGTCTGCATCGCGGCGTTTTGGATGGTCTGGCAGGGGGATGACGCCCGGCTCGGCCAGGCCAGGACGGCGACCTTCTGCGTGGTGGCCTTCGCCCAGCTGCTGTTCGCGATCGGCTGCCGGAGCGATCGCCGGTCTTGTTTCGGGCCCGGGATGTTTGCCAATCCGTCGCTGCTGCTGGCGATCGCGGTGTCGGCGCTCGTGCAGGTGGCGGTTGTCACGTTCCCGACGACGCAATCGGTGCTCGAGGTGGCAGCGGGCGGACCCGGGGCGCACTGGCCGCTCGTCTTCGGGCTCGCGGTCGTTCCGCTCTTGGTTGTCGAGGGATCGAAGCTCGTCGCGTCGTTCGTCCACCGGGCGGGCGCTTACCGCGGCGCCGAGAGCCGGCGCTCGAGCCAGTCGTAGGCCTGCCTGCGGATCTCGGGGGGGAAGTCGTGGCCGCAGTCGGGGGTGACGACGATGAGTCGCTCGTCGGCCGGGGCGACTCCAGGCTCGCCGTCGAAGAGCCGGTGGATCGGCACCGCCTCGGCGAAGGCCCGGCGGACGCCCGCCACGGCGAAGTTGTCATCCCCCTCCGGTGAGTTTGAAAAGAAGCTCCGTGGGGCGAAGCCGGCGATCACCTCGGGGAAGTCGAAGGGGATGCGGCCGGCGTCGAGGGCGTAGGTGTCGCGGATCCGTGGCATGTAGCGGTCGCTCGTCCAGCCTTTGACATCACCCTCGTAATAGTCGGGGAAGGGGGTGAAGCCGCAGCTGCTCACCACCGCCACGAGGCGATCGTCGAAGGCGGCGGTGAAGATGGCGTTGTGGCCGCCGAGAGAGTGGCCGATGGCGCCGATCCGTTTGGCATCGACCACGGGGAGGCTCGCGAGCAGATCGACGCCGCGGAGATTGTTCCAGACGGCCTTCATGCTGCCGCTTGCGTAGCCGCGGTCGGGCTGCTGGAAGTCGTAGGGGTATTCGCCGAACGACGGGTAATCGGGGACGAGGCAGACGAAGCCGCGTTCGGCCAGCTCATGGGCGTAGTGGAGATTGGGGAGCCCCCCCAGACCCGCCGGCTCGTCCTTGCCGACGTTGTTGGTCTGGTGGAGGCAGAGCATCGCCGCGGCCGGGGTGCCGGCTGTAGCCGTGTGGGGGATGAGGAGCCAGGCGGGAACGCGATCGCCCGGCTCAGAGGTGTAGCGGAGTTTGCGGCGGACGTAACGGTCGGTCCGTTCCTCGGGCGCCATCTCGACCTCGAGCGGCACCCGGCGATCGGCGTCAGGAAGCGGGCCCATGACAAGTTCCATCCGCCGACGGACGTCAGAAATCTGCCGCTGCCACTCCGCCGCAGAGGCCGCCTGCGGCGTTCGCGCCCGATCGGCGTCCTGGGCCGCCGCCGGAAGGGCGATCAGGATCGCCGTGATCCAGAGCCAAACGCGTCTGTCCATGTTCGATTCTCCTTGGGTCCATGGCGGTCGTGGCGATCAGGGCGCTGGCCTCGGAGGCTTGAAAAACCCCGTGCTCCCCTCCCCCGCACGCTCGGAATCCCCCGTCGATCTGCTAGCCTACCGAATCGAAAGCCCCTCTTTTCCAGCCTCTCCGTCGGAGCCAATCCCGATGTCCACTGACACCCCATCCCTCTCGCGCCGCCACCTCCTTGCTGCCGCTCCGGCCGCGGCCCTCGTCGCGATCGCCGCCCGGGGGGCCAGTCCGGCCCGCGCCGCCGACGCCGTGCCGGTCGACACGCTCATCGAGCCACCGGCGGGAAAGAAGATCCTCCTCTCCTGCAAGCTCGGGATGATCGCCGGCGAGTCTGGCGGGAAGGCGCTCTCGCTGGTCGAGCGATTGAAGATGGCAGCCGATGCCGGCTTCGATGGCGTCGATCTCGACCAGGCCGGTGGGATCACCACGAGCGAAGCCCGCGCCGCAGTTCGTGAGAGCGGCGTCTTCGTCCACAACGCCATCAACCACGAGCATTGGGGCAAGCGCCTCACGAGCCCGAATCCCGACGACCGGGCCACCGCCGTCGCCAATCTCGAGCACTGCCTGCGCGTCTCCCATGCAGCCGGCGGGAGCGGCGTGCTCATCGTCGTCGGCCAGGGGGGGGACGGGCCGGAGGCGGAGATCGAGGACCGCTGCCGCAATGAAATGAAGAAGGTGCTGCCACTGGCGGCGTCGCTCGGCCAGCCGATCCTCATCGAGAACGTCTGGAACCGGATGATGTACGACCACGACGCTCCCCCGGAGCAGGGGCCGGAGCGGTTCATCGCCTTCGTCGACAGCTTCAAGAGCCCATGGGTGGGGATGTATTACGACATCGGCAACCACTGGAAATACGGCCAGCCGAAGGATTGGATCCACAAGTTCGGTCACCGCTGCGTGAAGCTCGACATCAAGGGCTTCAGCCGGAAGAAGAACGCCTTCGTCGACATCGTCAGCGCCGACGACGACGTGCCGTGGGGCGAGGTGCGGCAAGCACTCGCCGACATCGGCTTCGCCGGCTGGGCCACGGCCGAGGTCGGCGGCGGCGACGTCCCCCGCCTCACCGAGGTCCGCAAGCAGATGGAGCAGGCGCTCTACGGGTGACGGCCTCGCGGCGGGAGCGTGCTTACGTAGAGCTTCACGTTGTGGGTGGCGCGGCCGACGGCGACGATGTCGGGATTGCCGTCACCGGTGAGGTCGGCGGCGACGAGATCCTCGACCGTCACGCCGCCGGCATCGATCACGTCGCGGGTCCAGCGGGAGCCGTCGGCATTCGCCCGGTAGACGGCGAGCGTCGGCCCGTGCCCCTCGACGGCTGAGGGGTCGCTCGATCCGAACACGATCTCGTCGCCACCGTCGCCGTCGAGATCGATCGTCGCGAGGGCGTGGCCGCGCACGTAGCCCGTGTCGATCACCCTCCGCCTCCAGGGGGCCGAGGGTCCTTCGGCCGAGGGATGGTAGACGGCCACCGCCGTGCCATGCATCGGCTCGACGGTGACGAGGAACTCGCGGCCGCTCCGCAGGGAGCCGGCCTTGATCTCCCCCGAGCCGTCCGAGTTGGGCGCGCTGCCAGGGATTCCCGTGGCGAGCGTCGCCTTGGTGAAGCCGTCTGCACTCTTTCGGAGCAGATGGACTCCTTCGCGGCTGGCGGTAAGCGTGTCGATCCGGCCGTCGCCGTCGACGTCGGCGTGAGTGTGGTTGTGCATCCGATTGAGCGTGCCGTCGAGGATCGTCGTTCCCCAACGGTCCTTGGCCGGATCAGCCGGCACCGTGAACGCCGTCAGGGCCACCCCCGGCTTTCCCTCCGGTGCTGCCAGCGGCGAGACGACCAGTTGCGCCTTGCCGGTGTGGAGGACGTCGGCCCAGCGCATCCGGTGGGTGGAATGGAGTGGCCCGAGATCATGGACCTTCCACGGCTCGTCAAGCGAGGCACCACGACGGAGCCAGTGGACGCTGCCGGTCTTCGGCCAGGAGGCGCCAAGCGCGAAGTCGACCTGGCCGTCGCCGTCGATGTCGTGCGGCGCGATGCAGACGTTGTCACGCGGGGTCTGATCGCGGATCACCGTGTGCTTCTTCCATTCGCCGGCCGTTTCGGCCGGATTGCCATACCAGAGGACGGCGTTTTCCGTGACGACGACGATGTCCTGCCGGTCGTCGCCGTCGACGTCGGCGAGCGTCACCGCGTAGCAGATCTCCCCTGGATGGGGATCGATGACACGCGCGGCGAAGGTCGGCTCGGCGGCGGCGGCCGCAGGGAGCCACGCGCCGGAGAGGAGAAACGCCGCGACACGGAGCCTGCGCATGGAAGACCTCGGGCGTGGAAAAAATCCCCGAAAAAACCCGAGAATCTCAGACGAGCTCGGGGAGCGGGGCGTGGTGGTCGGTGATGTACTGCGGACGGCCGGAGAGATCGTTGACCGTCGAGAGATGATCGATGCCGAGGCGGTGGTAGAGGGTGGCGTGCACCTCCTCGAACCGCACCGGCCGGTCCTTCACCTCGCCGGCGATCCGATCGGTCGAGCCGATCACCTGCCCGGTCCGCAGGCCGCCGCCGGCGAGGAGCGCGCAGGTGACGTTCGGCCAGTGATCGCGGCCGGCATCCTTGTTGATCTTCGGCGTCCGGCCAAACTCCCCCCACACGATCACCGTCACATCCTTGTCGAGGCCGCGGCGGTGGATGTCGCTGACGAGCGCCGACACGCCCTGATCGAGCTGGGGGAGATTCTCCCGGCAGTTGGCGAAGTTGTTTCCGTGGTAGTCCCAGAAGCTGTAGCTGAGGGTCACGCAGCGCACCCCCGCCTCGACGAGGCGGCGGGCGGCGAGGAACTGCTGCATGAGCCGCGGGGCGCCGTCGCCTTGGTGCTTCTCGGTGCCGTAGCCGTATTCATCCCGCACCGACTGCGGCTCCTTCGAGACATCGAGCGCCTCGGCCAGCGCGTTCGACGTCAGCACGCCGAAGGCCTGCTGCTGGAAGGCGTCCATCCCCTCCATCATGCCGGTTCGGTCGGCCGTGCGGTTGAAGGAGTCGAGGGCGCGGACGAGGCCGCCACGGTCGCCGAGCCGGTCGAGGGAGAGCCCCGAGAGGACGAGATCGCCGGCGCCGTCGCCGTTGGGCTGGAACGGGGTGCAGGAGGGGCCGAGGTAGCCGGGCTTGCCGGAGTTGTAGGGGCGGTGCTGCATCCGCGGCGAGAGGCCGACATAGGGGGGCGCCGCCGGGCGTGCGGCCCCCTTGAGCTTGGCCACCACCGAGCCGAACTCCGGATGCCCCCCCGGCGGCTGCCGCTGATGGCTGCGGCCGGTAAGGCACTGGAAGGAGTAGTGGTCGCCGGTCGCGCCGACGAGCGAGCGGATGACGGCGAACTTGTCCATCATTTTCGCCATCCGCGGCATCAGCTCGCAGACCTCGATGCCGGGAACGTTCGTGGCGACGGGCGAGAACTCTCCCCGGACTTCGCTCGGGGCATCGGGCTTGAGATCGATCATGTCCTGATGGGGCGGGCCCCCCGGCAGGTAGATCATGATCACCGCCTTCTGGCTCGCCGCCGACCCGCTCGCCTGCTCGGCCCGGAGGACATCGGCGAGCGTCAGCCCGGGCCCGGCGGTGCCGAGCGCCGCGAGCCCACCGATGCGGAGGAACTGCCGACGGCTGCCGCGGTCGCAGAACCGGCCGGAGGGAGTGCCGGGGATCGTGAGCATGATGGGAATCCTGTCGTGGACGCTGGGCGTCGGCGGGGCGGATGTCGGTGTCGTTGTCGGTGACGGGCGGTGGCGGGGGCGACGTGTTGAGGTCAGCTCAGCTCGGGGAGCGGCGTGGGGGTTTCGAGGAGGTACTGCGGCCGACCGGTGTGATCGCGGAGCGAGGCCTCGGTCGGATCGATGCCGAGATGACGGTAGAGCGTCGCGAGCACTTCGGCAAAATGGACGGGGCGGTCGACGATCTCGCCGCCGAGCCGGTCGGTGGCGCCGATCACCTGCCCGGTGCGGAAGCCGCCGCCGGCGAGGAGCCCGCCGCCGACCTGCGGCCAGTGGTCTCTTCCCGCGTCCTTGTTGATCAGCGGCGTGCGTCCGAACTCCCCCCAGGCGACGACGGCCACGTCCTTGTCGAGGCCGCGGGCGTGGAGATCCTCGATGAGCGCCGAGAGTCCCTGGTCAAATTGCGGCAGGTGGGTGTCGCGCATGCCGTTGAAATTGTCGGAGTGAAAGTCCCAGCGGCCGAAGTTGAGCGTCACGACGCGGGCGCCCGCCTCGACAAGCCGGCGGGCGACGAGGAAGTGCTCGAGGTTCCGCGGCGCGCCGTCGCCGAACCGGTTGGGATCCCCCTTGCCGTAGCGCTCGCGGACACTCGCGGGCTCGTCGGAAACGTCGAGCGCCTTGGCGAGCCGGGAGCTGGTGAGGATGTCGAAGGCGCTACGGGTGAGCGAATCCATGCCGTCGAGGGCCCGCGTGGCGTCGATGTCGCGCCGCAACCGATCGACGTCGGTGAGGAGGCTGCGCCGGTCGGCCAGGCGGGCCTGAGTGAGGTCCTTGAGCACGATGTCGGTGCTCGACGCGCCATTGGGGCGGAAGGCGGCGTGCGACACGCCGAGGAAGCCGGGGAGCCCCGGCGAGCCGTAGGGAGGATGGCCGGCGTCGGGGGAGAGGCCGACGAAGGCCGGCACCGCCGGATCGACGCTTCCGAGGAGCTTGCTCGTCACCGCCCCCATGCTCGGCCAACCGCCGGGGGGCTGATTGCGGACGGTACGGCCGGTGTAGCAGATGAAGGAGTCGTGGTTGCCGTCGGGCGAGCCGTGGACGCTCCGCAGCGGGACGCACTTGTCCATGATCCGGGCGAGCCGCGGCATGTGCTCGCAGATCTCGATCCCGGGGACGTTCGTCGCGATCGGCTTGAACTCCCCGCGGATCTCCGCTGGGGCGTTCATCTTCAGGTCGTACATGTCCTGGTGGCCCGGGGCGCCGCACATGTAGATCATGATCACCGACTTGTGCGTCCGGCGGCCGGAGGCCTGCTCGGCGGCGAGGATCCTCGGCAGGGAGAGGCCGCCGACGGAGAGCGTGCCGATGCGGAGCATGTCCCGCCGCGAGAGGCCGTCGCAAAACCGGGCTCCCCGGCCACTTTTCGGGTTGACGATCGAGAGCATCGCGTTCTCCTCCAGCCCCGCCTTGGTCGGTCTTTCTGGCCTGATTCCAGACTCTGTCCCTCGGGCCCATTCACCGCCCCCAACTCTACCGCACCAACCTCTTCGGCACGAACGGCACCCCCGCTCTCCCCTCCGTGCGGTGTCTGGCGGTGGCGTGACCGCTTCCACTCATCATAAGCCTTTTTATATCAGTGGTTTAGGTCGATCGGAGGGGGGCTCGGCCGGGGCTGCGGGGGAGGAGGGATTCAAGCGGGGTTTTCCGGGGTAGAATCCGAGGACATCCAAGGGGGGCCCACCATGCTCACGATCCGCGGCGGTCAGAAGCGCTTCTGCGACGGGGTCAGCCGGCGCGATTTCCTCGCCATCGGCGGCCTGTCGTTCGGCATGGGGGGGCTGTCGCTCGGCGGGCTCCACCGTCTCGAAGCGGCCCAGGCCGCGGTCGGCGCGGGCTCGAAACTGGCCCACAAGTCGGTCATCAACATCTTTCTCGGCGGTGGGCCGCCCCATCAGGATCTCTGGGATCTCAAGCCCGATGCCCCGAGCGAAGTTCGGGGGGAGTTCAAGCCGATCGGGACCAACGTCCCCGGGATCCAGATCTGCGAGGTCTTTCCCCGCCTCGCGCAGCGCACCGACAAGTGCGCCATCATCCGCTCGATCGTCGGCTGCGACGGGGCCCACGCCGCCTTCCAGACCAACACCGGCTGGACGGAGGCGAGCCTGCGAAACCTTGGCGGTCGTCCCTCCCTCGGCGCCGCCATTGCCAAGATCCAGGGGCCGGTCGACAAGGCCGTGCCGCCGTTTGTGGGGCTCGCCGCCAAGACGCAGCACGGCCCCTGGTCCGACTCGGGGACGGCCGGCTTCCTCGGCCCCGCCTTCGGCCCCTTCCGGCCCGACGGCCCCGACATGGCCAACATGCAGCTCAAGGATGTCTCCCTGGAGCGGCTCTCCGACCGGCGCAGCCTGCTTTCGAGCGTCGACAAGCTTCGCCGCGACGTCGACGCCAGCGGCACGCTCGGCGGGATGGACGCCTTCGAACAGCGGGCGTTCGACGTCCTCACCGGCTCGAAGCTCCTCGACGCCCTCGACATCTCCAAGGAAGACCCGGCCGTCCGGGCCGCGTACGGCGACGGCAAGCCGTATCAATTCCAGTACGACGGCGCTCCGACCTGCAACGACCATCTCCTCGTCGCCCGCCGACTCGTCGAGGCGGGAGTGCGGGTGGTGAGCCTCTCCTTTGGCCGCTGGGACAGCCACGGCGGTAACTTCGCCATGGTGCGCGACCACGGGCCGAAGCTCGATCAGGCGCTCTCGGCGCTGATCGACGATCTCGAGAGCCGGGGGATGCTCGGCGACGTCTCGATCGTGGTGTGGGGGGAGTTCGGCCGGACGCCGAAGATCAACAAGGATGCCGGGAGAGACCACTGGCCGCAGGTGAGCACGGCGCTCCTCGCCGGCGGCGGGATGCGCACCGGGCAGGTGATCGGGGCCACCAACCGGCTCGGCGAGCATGCCACCGACCGCCCCGTCCATGTCCAGGAAGTGCTCGCCACCCTCTATCACAACCTCGGCATCGACACGCAGACCTTCACGGTCGTCGACGCCACCGGCCGGCCGCAGTACCTCGTTGACAAGCCGGCGATCGCCGAATTGCTCTGAGCGATAGTCGTTCGACATCGATGCGTATCGCAGGCATCTCCAGCCCCTTCGCGTCGGTCAGGACGAACGGCGATCGCGAAGCCGCGGCACGTCGCCATCCGGACCCACCAACGACCGCGCGTACCAGGACAAAGGCATTTCCGTGAAGTCCGGAGGCCAGCCGCCGCGATGCATCGTGATTGCCGGACCGAACGGCTCGGGCAAAACGACGTTCGCGCGGGAGTTTCTCCCAGAGGAAGCCGGTGTCCGGCACTTCGTGAACACCGACCTCATCGCCGCTGGTCTTTCTCCCCTGCGTCCCGAGGATGCGGCCGTGGCTGCGGGGAGGGTGTTCATCTCCGAAATCGAACGGCTCGCAGCAGCCGGCGAGGATTTCGCTCTCGAGACGACCTTGAGTGGTCGGACGCTCCTCTCCCGCCTCCGCGGTTGGAGGTCCGGCGGTTACCGCCTCGAAATGATTTTCCTGCGGCTGAGTTCTCCTGCAGTAGCGCTGAGGCGCATCGCTGCAAGAGTCAGGCAGGGCGGGCATGACGTACCCCGTGAAGACGTGTTGCGACGGTTCGCCCGTGGGTGGGCAAACTTCCAATCCGACTACCGGCCACTGATGCACGCGTGGGCCGTCTACGATAACTCTGGGCCGACGCCACGATTGCAGGAGCGATCCCCATGAAAAAGATCCGCGTGAAGACAACCGTCGGGGAGACATCGGTCGCGGTTTCCCCGCTGCAACAGTCGCAGGATTTTGTTGAAGCGGTAGGTAGGGCATTGCGGAGATCGGCGCGGACCGCCCGCCGGATCGCCCGTATGTACGGTACGCCGATCTACGTCTTGCGAGACGGGAAAGTCGTGGCGGAAAAGCCCTGACCGCCGGCCCGGCCAAAGAAGCGGCCAAATAGGGGCTTAAGCCGCTGGATGGCGGCGTGCGAAGTGCTTTTCCAGCAGGCGGTTACGCTGTTTCTGACGGCGTTAGTGAGCCGGCCAAAAAAGCGGCCATAATGGCCGGATGAGCGAGCCGGCTTTCTTGACGCTCCCCGCCGCCGCTCAGGGCTTCGCCGGGGCGGGGGAGGGCTCGAGGGTGTGGGCGAGCTTGCCGTCGGCCACCGTCCAGATCCGCAGCTTGCCGTCTTGGCACCCGGCGGCGAGCCACGTCGGCCCGGCCGCCACGGCCTGAACGAAGTCGGCGGCCCCGGGGAACTCGCGGACGGTGCCACCGTTGCCGGCGTTGTAGATCCGCACCGTCGGGTCGCCGGAGCAGGCGATCACTTCCTCGCCCGGGGCGATGAACTTCACGGCGGTGACTTCCTTCTTGAGCCCCGCGATCGTCCGCTGCTGCTCGCCGGTGACGACGTCCCACACCTTGATCGCGTTGTCGGCCCCGGCGCTCGAGAGCCGGCGGCCGTTGGCCTGCCAGGCGACCCCGAGCACATGCCCGGTGTGCCCCTCGAAGCTCTTGATGTGCTTGCCATCGGCGACACTGTGGACCTTCACGAAGCGGTCGGTCGCCCCCGAGGCGAGGAACTGCCCGTCGCGCGAGAACTCGAGCGCCGTGACGGCGTCGGAGTGCGGCGCGGCGAACTCGCGGACGAGTGCCCCGTCGGCCACGTTCCAGAGCTTGATTTCGCCGGAGCGGCTGGCGCGGCCGCTGCCGGTGGCGAGGGTCTTCCCATCGGGGGAGAAGGCGAGCGCCGTGACGCCGTCGATCGGCGGCACGCCTGGCTCATCGTCGCTTGCCGGCGGCGTCAGTTCCCCGCCGATCGTGCGGGCGAGCGTCCACCGCGGGGCCACCTGCCAGATCCCCGCCGCTGCCGCACCGCCGCCGATGAGGGCCCGGCCGTTGTCGAGGAATGCCACGAGCGCCTTCGACTCGCCGGCGCCCCCGTCCCACGTATCGCGCGGGATCGCGTCTTGGCCACCATGGAGCGAGCAGACTCCGTCGGCCCCCGCGCAGAGGATCCAGTTGCCGTCGGGGGAGAAGGCGACCGCGGCGGCCGGCTTCTCCGAGGCGGTCTTCTGATCGGCCAGAGCCTGACGGGCCGCCTCGCTGGCGGCCGCGTCGGTCTCCGACTTCGTCGCTTCTTCCTTCCGCTTGGGAAGGTCTTCGTTCGAACGCGTCACCTGCGCCTGGGCGAACTCGACGGCGCGCTTGGCGCTCGTGGCTGCCGTCTCGGCCCCCTTGCGGGCATCCTCGGCGGCGGTGGAAGCTTTCTTCATCTCCTCCATCTTCTTCGTCGCTTCGTCGGCCTTCGCCTTCGCCCGCTCGATCTGCTGGGCGGCCTGGGCCACGGCCTGATCGGCGGCGGCCCGAGCCGCGGCGGCAGCGGCCGCGGCGGCCTCGAAGCTCTTGAGGGCTTCGGCGGCAGCGGCGTCCCCGGCACTCGATGCGGCGACCAGCGCGAAGGCGTCCTTCCCGGCGACCGTTCCCTCCATCGCCGCCACAACGGCCGCTGCGGCCTTCGTCGCCGCCTCGTGGGCCGTGGTCGATTGGGCGAGCGCCGTGCCCGCAGCCTGGGCCATCGCCGTCGCCTCATCGGCAGCCACTAGCGCCGTCTTCGCCACCTCGGCCTTTTCACCGAGCGTCTTGTCGGCGGCGGCGAGCTTCTCGGTCGACTGCGTCATCTCGGTGTTTGCCGCCTCGATCGCCTTCTCGGCGGCGGTCACCTGGGACTTGCCGTATTCCACGTCCTGCTTGCGGACGGCCGCATCGACCTCGGCCAGCCGCAGCTTCTCGGCGATGCGCACGTCCCCCTTCCACTCGGCCGCAAGCGCACCGTCGGCGACGTTCCAAAGCTTGACGCCCGGCACCGTGCCGACCGTCGCCAGCCGCGAGCCATCGGGCTTGAGCGCCATGCCACCGAGCACGCCACCATGAGCGAATTGGCGAACGACGGCTGCCCCCTCGACATTCCAGAGGCGCACCGTCCCATCGGCGCCCCCGGCGAGGAGGTGGCCGGAGAGGGTGGGGGTGTCGGCGAGCGCCGCCACCGGACCGGCGCCGGCGTTCAATTCCTTGATCGGCTTCGGCGCTGCCGCAATCGGATCGACTGGCGGCGCGGGAAGGGGGAGGGCAAACGTGCGAACGACGCCGTCGGCTTCCGCCACGGCCAGTTGCGCTCCGCCTGCGGTCACGGCCAGGGCACGGATGCCCGCCGGCCGCATGAACCGCCCGGTCACGTTCCCATCGGCGGCATTCGTCGCGACGATGCTGCCGTCGGCACCGGCCGAGTAGACGGTGGCCCCGTCGGCCGTGAGGGCGACGGCGGCGACGGCGGCGGTGTGGGCCTTGAACGCCCGGCGGAGGGCGCCGGTCGAGGCATCGATGAGGATCACGGCGCCGTCGGGGCGGCCGGCGGCGGCGCTCCCGGCTGCGGAGGCGATCGAGGTGATCCCGGCTGTCTCCGTCACCTCCGCGAGGCGCGTGGCCCGCGACCGCTCCCAGAGCTTGACGGTGCGGAACGAGGCGGAGGCGAGGAGGTCGTCGGTGGGGGAGATCGCCAGCGACAGGATCGTGTCACGATGGGCGCTGTCGGCGGCAGCAGGGGCCTCGGCCGTGGCCGGATCGACGAGCGCCCCCAGGAGCGCGCCGGTGCTGCTGTCGTAGACACTCAATCGCCCTCCGCGGGCGGCGGCGGTGACGCGGCCGTCGTTGCTCATCGCCACGGCGAGCACGCCGCCGGTGCCGGCGGGGATCGGCCGCCAATGGATCGGCTTCTTCGCGATCGCCGGGCCGGCGGCGGCCCCTTCGCTGATCCAGCGTTCGAGGAGCCCGAGCTGCGCGGGGCTCATCGCCTGGGCGCCGACCTTGTTCTCCGGCGGAGGCATGAAGTCCTCCTGGAGGTGGGCCGAGCGGAGGAAGACGGGGCTTTCCGCCGCCTTGCCGGCGATGACGCCGGGGCCGGAATCACCGCCGTTGAGGATCCCCTTGAGGGAGTCGAGGATCAGACCCCCTTCGTGGATCTTGGGGTTGTGGCAGGCGGTGCAGTTGGCGGCGAGGATCGGGAGGATCTCATCCTGGAAGCGAACGGCGTCGGTGCGCTCAGGCGCCGTGATCGGCAGGCCGTCGGCGAGAACGGCCATGGGGCCGAGCAGGGCAGCGGCGGGAACCGCAAGCAAACGCGTGACGACGGCGCGGAATCGGTTGCTACTCATCGGAAGCCTCTCTCCTCGTTCGAATCTTTCGCGAATCCCAAAGGAGATCCGCACCCTCGAAGCCGCTGTGCATGACTCGCGAGTCGCCCGCGCCGTCGCAGGCCTCAACGCTCAAGGTGCCTCGACGACCACAGGAACCTTGCGTTCGGTAACGACATCCCGATCGTAAAACTTGACCTTACCCTTCAGGACCAACTCGTAGCGGCCAGGGGGAGTTTCGCCGGTGGTGACGATCTTGATGACTCCCTGGCCCTGATCCCCCGGCACGGTGACTGCCGCGATCGACAGTCCCGGCACGGGATTCGCGGGCGCAGCCTCGAGAACGATGTCGCCGGCCAGGCCGTAGCGGCGCTCACATGGGACGGCGAGATCGGCCGTCGCGCCTTGCTTGAGCGCGACCTGCTCTGGCAGCGGGCCGAACTCCAGCGGCACCTCGGCGACGCGGAGCATGATCGAGGGGACGACCACCGGCACGTCGATGTCCTTCGGCGCCGCGGCAGCAGCCGTCTCGGCCGCCACCTTCTCGCGACGGACGCGTTCCTCCTCGGCGGCCTTGGCCTTCGCCTCAGCGTCCTTGAGGCTCGCGTCGGCCTTCGCCTTCGCGTCGGTCTGCTCGGGCGTCGGTTGCTGGCCGGCGGCTTGGAGATCGGCAAGCACCTTGTCAGCCGAGGCGAGGGCGGCCTTCGCCCCCTCGACCTGAGCCATGCGATCCTTCACGAGCGCCGCGATCCGCTCGTGATCGGCCTTGGCGAATTCCGCCGCCTGTGGGTTGCGGGCATAGGACATCTTCGTCGCGCCGCGGAGGAGGATCTGATAGGTGCCGGCGGGGAGCTTCGGATCGAGGTCGATCTCGGCCGTGGCCGCCGTAGCTGCCTCGGCGATTTTGATTTCGGGCACCTTGAGTTCGGCCGGCAGGCCTGGCGCTGTCAGCGAGACATCCCCCTTGCCGCCGGGGCGACGGACGAGCGAGAGCGGGATCGAGACCTTGCCGCCGCGGGCCGTCTCCCAGACCTTCGTCTCGGTGGGCGCGACGGTGAGCGGCGCGGCGTCGCCGGTCACCGCCAGTGGCAGTTCGTGGAGCTCATGGACGATCCGCGGTACGTTCTGGTTGTCGGCGTTGAAGCGGAGCGTGGCGACGCGCGCCGTGTGGACGACGTCGGCGTCGCCGATCTTCGCCCGGCCGACGACCCGGATCGTCCCCGACCATGGCTTCATCCCCTCGGCGGCCGAAAGGACGAGCTGGAAGCGGGAGGCCTTGGAGGGGCCGGCAGGCGCCGCCGTCACGCCCGCCGGAAGACCTTCGGCTTCGATCGTGACGTCACCGGAAAAGCCATCGTTGCGGAAGACCATGACGTCGATCGTCGTGGCGCCGCCGATGTCGATCACCGGCGGGACGACGTTCGCCTTGTTGGCATCGGCCCTGTTCTGCTCGGCGAGAAGGGCCAAGAGCCGGAAGTCGGGGGCCGGCTTCCGTGCCACGAGCACCCAGGCATTCTCTGGTGAAGTGCGCGAATCGGCCTTCAGATCGCGGACGAGGATTCGGTAAGTGCCGTCGGCCGGCGCCTTGAACTCGATCGTCGGATCGGCCGAAGGCCGATCGATGGCGCCGCCGACGAACTCGGCCGGGCCGTCGTCGACAAAAGCCAGCTCCTTGCCGATCGGCTTGCCGTCGGGGCCGGTCGTGACGCTCTCGATCGTCAGGCACGGGTCGGTCTGGAGGCCGAGCCGGTTGGAGACGAGATCGAGGAGGAACGTGTCGCCGGCCTTGGCCTCGAACGTGAACCAGTCGCGGTCGCCGCGGGGGTAGAAGCGGCCGGCAAGCGTGGCGGGGAAGGCCACGCTCTGCGCCGCCGCCGGTTGGTCGTTCGGCTCGGCTTCGGTGACCGGGGCCGTCGGCGCGAGGAGGGCCGGGGCGAGCGGCTGCGCGGCGCCGGGGACGTCGCCGAAGAGATCGACGAGATCGGCCGTGGCATCGCGTGGGGCGAGCAACCGCCAAGCGTTGCGCGCCGTCGCGCCGCGGGCGGGATCGCCGGCGCGGACGTCGATCGTGATCTTCTCGAGCCCCGCCGTCCCTTCCTGGGGGGAGAGCGCAGGCAGCGCCGCCGGGCTCGAGCCGGGGAGCCCCACGCCGTAGACGTCAACCTTCACCGACTCGCCGATCCGGGCCAGCGGCGGGAAGACGAAGTCGATCTGCGGTGCCGTCGAGACGCCGAGCCGGTAGTGGTTGTCGTCGCCGCCAGCCGCGTAGAGATCGTGGATCCTAAGGACGTAGCGCCCGTCGGCCGGGGCGGTGAAGTCAAGGAACGGGTCGTCGGCATGCCGGCGGCGGGCGGTGGCGAGGACGCGGCCGGCGCCATCGAGGACGTCGAGCACCGGCGTCATCCGCGAATCGATCCGCCGGGCCCAGACCTCGGCCCTGATTCGCTGGCCCGCCTTGAGGGGGACGGCGTAGTGGTCCGACTTACCTGCCGTGGGGCGGGCGGTGATCGTCGCGTCGGCGGCCACCTCCTGTGCTTTTCCGGGGCTGTCGGGCTCGCCGGCCTTCGCGATCTCGGCGGTCGTGCCGACGAGGAACGTGCGCGGGTTGCTCGCCCCGTAGCGACCGACGGCGACGACGTCGTAGAGCCCGGCCGGCACGTCGGGGGCGATCGAGACCACCATCCTCCGCGGGACGGCGCGGGGCTGCGGGTCGAACTCCGTCGGGGCTGTCATCTCCGGGGCGGCCGTGATCCCGGGATGAGAGAAGATGAGCTTCTCGAGATCGTCGAGGTCGGCACCGAGGAGCGTGACGGTGACCTGCGACCCCTGCTGGCCACCGGTCGGCTGGAGGGCGGAGAGCGCCGCGCGGGGGAAGTCGGCGGTGGCCGCGGCCGGGGCGAGCAGGCCGGCGCTCACCAGAATGACCGCGGGGAGGAAGCGGTGGAATCTCATGATGGTGCGTTCCGTGGGAGGGGGCGGCGCAGCACCGCTGGCCGTCCGTGGCTTCGCTGCCGGTCCGCAATCTGGATCGGGGGCCGTCTGCCCCCGATCGGCCCCACCCCGGGGTCGAACGGTTCCTTCGTGAATGGAATCAGTGGTTGAAGAGGAATTCCTTGGTGTTGAGCAGCGACCAGATCACGTCCTCGTAGGCGGCTTGGCGGTTCTCGCCGTGCCCCTCGAGGTACTTCTGAACGAGCCCGTCCTCCTCTGCCGATGGCGGCCGGGAGAACGACACCAGGTACAGTTCCGCGATCTTCGCGGCGTCGTCCCGCGCCTGATCGGCGACGAGCTTCGAGGCCCGGCCATCCCCCCCGAGCTTGCCGAGGATGTCGGCCGAGTTGATGAGGTGGATGCTCTGCGCGAGATTCGCCTCCGACACCCGCTCGCACTCGCAGGCGCTGTCGCCGTTGGGACGGCCGAAGACGGTGAGGAAGTAGTTGCCGAAGTTGGGGTCGGGCAGTTGGATCGACCGAGTGCCGGCGAGCGTGCCGCCGAAGGCGGTCTGCTTGCCGGTGAGTGTGTCGATCGCATCGAGGGCCACCTCGGCGGGGAGGCGGCGCGGGTAGAAGCGCGAGAAGCTCTGCCGGTCCTCGGCGTTGAACTCGTTCGGCTCGGCCGAGAGCTGGTAGGTGTTCGAGCGGCAGATCGTCCGCACGAGATGCTTGAGGTCGTAGCCGTGCTGGACGAAATCGTCGGCGAGGGCGTCGAGGAGGGCGGGGTTCGTCGGCGGGTTCGTCAGCCGCATGTCGTCTTCCGGCTCGACGAGCCCGCGCGAGAAGAAGTGCTTCCAGTAGCGGTTGACGAGCGAACGCGCGAAGAACGGGTTGTCGCGGGTGGTCATCCAGTCGACGAGCGCCGTTCGCGGATCGACGTCGGCGGCGAGTTCGGCGGGCTTGCCGCCGAGCACTGCGGCCTGGTGGGTGGCCTTCGGGCCCGCCGCTTGCGCCAGCCCGCGGTTGTGGAAGATTTGGTCTTCGCCCGGCTGGGCTCCCTTCTTCCGGCCGATCCGCGAGAAGAATGCGGAGAGTTGGTAGTAGTCGGC
This sequence comes from Planctomycetaceae bacterium, assembly GCA_947453375.1. Taxonomy (GTDB): domain Bacteria; phylum Planctomycetota; class Planctomycetia; order Pirellulales; family UBA1268; genus QWOP01. The sequence continues at coordinate 2,342 of CANGGT010000060.1, read as the reverse complement.
AGTGCTCCACTTCTCGAACGGGTGGTGGTGGCAGCGGGCGCACTGGAGACGCAGGCCCAGGAAGAGCTGCGAGAGATCCTCGACCTGCTGGTTGGTGTCGACGACCTGCCGGTACCAGATCGTGGCCGGGTTGCCGCCGGCCTCGCCAGAGGCGGTGACGATGTCGCGGACGAACTGGTCGTAGGGCTTGTTCTCAGCCAGACTCGAGCGGATCCACTCGTGGAAGGAATAGCTGCCGTGGCGGTGGAGGGCGTCGTCGGTCCGCTTGTTGCGGAGGATCGCCGACCACTTGTTGGCGAAGGTGTCGGCGTAGTCGGGGCTGTCGAGGAGCCGATCGACGAGCTTGTCGCGCTTGTTGGGATCGGAGTCGGCGAGGAAGGCCCGCGTCTCGTCGAGCGTGGGGATGCGGCCGGCGACGTCGATCGTCGCCCGGCGGAGGAACGTGGCATCGTCGCACCGTCCCGAAGGGGGGAGCGACAGTGAGACGAGGTTGTCGAGGACGTGGCCGTCGATGTAGTTCCGCGCGAAGGCGTTGCGGGCCGGGATCCGATCGACCGGCGACTCCAGCGGCACCGTCGCCCGGAACACCGCCACCTGGCTCTGGTAGCGGACCATGAGGGCGGCGACACCGCTCCGCGGCGGTCCGTTGCCCCGCTCGGCGGCCGACACGAGGCCCGTCTTGTCGACGCTCGCCAGTTCCGGGGCGTTGACCTCGTACTGTGCCATCGGCGTCACATCCTCGCGCGAGCCGTCGGAGAGGATCGCCATGACGCGGACCTGCTGCGATTGCCCTGGGTGCATGACGCGCACGGTCGGGAAAACCTCGATCCCGACGACGGTCGGAGCGTTCGGGTCGCCCGGCTGGGCCCCTTCGGCGATCCAGCGCGAGATCAGCCGGTAGGAGGGGGAACCGGTCTCGATGAGCTTGCCACCGCCGTGGGGAACGACTGCCGCCGCCTTGAGAAGGAGGAGGCTCTCGTCGGGGGCCGTCGTGGAGATCCGCCGGCCGCGGGCCTCCTTGACAAGATGCTCGTGGTCCTCGGCCGGCTCAAATCCCAGGAGCGAGAGCCGGAAGCCGTTTTGGCCGCCACTCTTCCCGTGGCAGCCACCGCCGTTACAGCCGTATTTCGTGAACACCGGGACGACCCGGCCGAAGAACTCGACCGGCGGGTCGTTGCCGAAGCGCTCGACGACGAGCGGCACGCGGGTTTCGGGGAGGTCGGTGAGGCCCGGGACGGCGGATGTGCTGACGACGATCTCCCCCTGGCCGTCGGCCGACGGGATCACGATCCCTTCGGGAGTCACCTTGGCGAGAGAGTCCGGCTCGACCCGGTAGACCACCTGCCGGGTGACGTCACGCTCGGAGTCTGCCCCCGCCACGAAGGCGCTGACGATGAGCTGACGCCGCCCTTCGGTGCCGATGACATGCATCGGGCCACCGACCGGTTCACCGGTGGAAACCTCGATCCGTGGGCCGGCCGCAGCCTCGGCGGCGTGGATCACGCCGACGGGCAGGGCAGCGGCGAGAACCGTGGTGAACGCCCGCGTCAGCAGGGTGGCACCAAAGCCGAATCGAGAGCCGAATCGGTGGGACCTCCGCAGGCACTTCTGGCGGACGATCGGCAGTACGGGCATATCCATGGTTCTCTCCACGGCGGCAAAACCCCTCACAAGACACTCAAAAGTATCCCCCAAACCGTCACCAGCCGCAAAGATGAGCCCGGAAAAGGGTTTCTGAATTGGATGTAACGTGTTTTTCGATAAGGATTTGTGGTCTTTCTTTGAGAGATTGCTGAGGTGGCCTGTCGATCGTTCCCAAGGGGGGGTGTTGCGGTTGATCCAGCACCCTTGAGACGATGCCGGGGCCGGGGCTGAAGACTGGACTGTGGACTGTCGACAGCCCAGCTCGGCCGAGAGCCGATTGTTCCACCGAGCGGCACGCTGGTCGGCGGCGGCCGGCCCTGAATCCCCCTGTCCGTCCGTTCGTTGAGCTTCTACGTTCTACGGCGAAACGGCCAAGGAGCCGCCGTGCTGCCTGCTGCGAACCCCCCCGTTCCCCGCCCCTCCGAGCCCATGACCTCCTACAACCTCACCCACCTCCGTCAGCTCGAGGCCGAGAGCATCCACATCATCCGCGAGGTGGCCGCCGAGTTTGAAAACCCGGTGATGCTCTATTCGATCGGCAAGGACTCGGCCGTCATGGTGCGCCTCGCCGAGAAGGCCTTCTACCCGGCCAAGCCCCCCTTTCCGCTCATGCACGTCGATACGACGTGGAAGTTCCGCGACATGTACAAGCTCCGCGACGACTACGTCGCCAAGGAGCTCGGCTTCAAGCTCATCGT
>CANGGT010000059.1 GCA_947453375.1 Planctomycetaceae bacterium | reverse complement strand
GGGATGCCCCGGCGATCGAGGCGTTTGGTGAGGGCGGGGAGGAACGTCTTGAGATCGGCAAGGATCCGCTCGTGCCCCCCGACACCCCGGTCGGCCGGGACGAAGTTCAACAGCCCCCCCTCGTCGACATGCCGGCCGCGGGTGCTGCCGGCCACCTTTCTGTAATCCTTGATGTGCACCCAGCCGAGGCCCGGCTTCATCGCTTCCCACTGCCGGAAGATCTCGGTGGGGGAGAACCCCTGAACGACGAGATTGGCGGCATCGAAGACGAGGACGAGGCCGGGATGATTGACCCGGCGGTGAATCTCGGCGAGGAGGTGGCCGTCGCGGCCGACGAGATTCGCCTCGACCTCGAGGCCGAAGGTGAGATCGGAGCGGTGGCAGGCCTCGGCGATCCGCCCGATGCGATCGACCGCTTCCTCGAGATAGTCCTCGGGGCGGGCTCCCTTGGGGGGATAGAAGGAGAACCCACGGATCAGCTTCGTCTCGAAGGCATGGGCCAGTTCACAGGCCCGGGCCACGTCCTTGGCGAGGTACGTCTTGAACGGGACGTAGGCGTTTTTCGTGCCGTCATCGACGTCGTCGAGCTTGACCTTCCCGATCGGCGAGGCGATCGAGGCGACGTTGAGCCCATAGCGATCCTCGAGGTGCCGGATCTTCTGGATCTCCGTCACCGTCAGCTTCATGACGTTCTTCACCCCCTTGCCAACGTCGATGAACCGGAGGGAGTAGTACTCCAGGCCGATGGCCGAGAGGGCCGTGAACTGCTCCACGGCGGTGAGGTCGAACGCCGACTCGTCGGCGAGCGCCGAGAGGAGGACGGGGCAGGCTTGGGCCATGGATGGGATTTCCCGGGGGGGTGAAGCCGCGGTCCTGGGAGCCTGGCGCCGGTGGATCGGCCGGGAGCCGCGACGCCGACCGGCCCGGCGGTGCTCAGACGGAAGGGGGGAGATCGGCCCCGGAGGGATGCGAGACGACGATCCGCGAGGAGATTCCGCCGCGGGGAGTGAAGTGGGCCACGAGGGTCATGCGCCGCGGCGCCACCACCGCGACGAGGTCGTCGAGGATGCAATTGGTGACGTTCTCGTAGAAGATCCCTTCGTTGCGAAAGGCCTGGAGATACAATTTCAGGCTCTTGAGCTCGACGCACACCTTGTCGGGGATGTAGCGGAAGGTGAGCGTGCCGAAGTCCGGCTGCCCCGTCTTCGGGCAGACCGACGTGAACTCCGGGCAGATGATCTCGATGAGGTAGTCGCGTCCCGGGAAGCGGTTCTCGAAGACCTCGAGTTGGGCGCGGGAAGGCGAGGCGTGGATGGGTGTTGTCATAGGAGAGAGTGTGCCATGAACGCGCCGCTTCCGAAAGCGGTCCTGCCGTCCCCGCCGGAAGGTTCCCGGGGAAGGATGGTCGTCCTCCTCTCGGGAGGCCTCGATTCGGCGACCGTGGCGGCCTGGGCCCGGGCCCGGGGCTTTGACGTCATCGGGCTCTCGATCGACTACGGCCAGCGTCATCGCTGCGAACTCGACGCCGCCAAGGCCATCGCCTCCCACCTCGGCCTGACCGACCATGTCGTGCTCCGCGTCGATCTGGCGGCGTTTGGCGGCAGCGCCCTGACCGATGCCGCAATCCCCGTTCCCCGCGACCGCCCCGACGCGGCCCTGGCGGCCGAGATCCCCACGACCTACGTCCCGGCCCGCAACACCGTCTTTCTCTCCCTCGCCCTGGCCCTTGCCGAGGCCCGGGGGGCGACGGCGATCGGCGTCGGGGTCAACGCCATCGATTACAGCGGCTATCCCGACTGCCGGCCCGAGTTCCTCGACGCCTTCCGGCACCTCGCGGCGCTCGCCACGAAGGCGGGGGTCGAGGGGCATGCCCCCGAGATCGTGGCGCCGTTGGTCGACCTCACGAAGGCCGAGATCGTCGCTCTGGGGGTGGAGCTCGGCCTCGACCAGGGGCTGACGACGAGCTGCTACGACCCTGACGCGTCAGGCCGCCCCTGTGGCCACTGCGATTCCTGCCGGCTCCGTGCCGCCGGCTTCGCGGCTGTCGGTATCGACGATCCGCGCGTGGCGGGGAGCTGACCGACACCGTGCGGATCGCCGAGCTCTACGCGTCGCTGCAGGGAGAAGGGCTGCTCGCCGGCACGCCGAGCACCTTCGTGCGGACAAGCGGCTGCAATCTCCGCTGCCACTGGTGCGACACCCCGTTCACCTCCTGGAAGCCGGTGGGGGAGGAGTGGTCGATCGACCGTGTCCGCGCCGCCGTCGAAGCCCTCGCCGTGCCGCATGTCGTCCTCACCGGCGGCGAGCCACTCCTCCCTGCCGACGCAGCCGATCTCTGTGCGAGCTTACGGGAAGGGGGCCGCCACCTGACGATCGAGACGGCCGGCACGATCCTGCCGCCCGCGGCCGTCGCCGAGACCCTCGCCGATCTCCTCTCGATCAGCCCCAAGCTCGCCTCCTCCGCCCCTCCGCCAGACACCCCTGCCGGCTGGCACGCTCGCCACGCCGCGGCTCGGCGCCGCGACGACATCCTCGTGGCGATGCTCCGCGCGCCGCGCTGGCAGCTGAAGTTTGTCGTCGGGTCGCGGGCCGATCTCGACGAGGTGCTCGCCTGGCTCGACGATCTCGAAGCGGCGCTCGGCCCGGGGAAGCTGCCGCGCGGGCGGGTGTTTGTGATGCCGCAGGGAACCTCCGCGACAGCCCTGCAAGCAACGACCGCCTGGCTCGCCGCAGCCTGCGCGGCCGAAGGGCTCCGCCTCGCTCCCCGCCACCACATCGCCTGGTATGGCAACCGCCGCGGCACGTGACGGCGGATGGTCGAGCCCTCGATGTTGCCGGAGGCGGTGCCGCCGGACACCCGGGCCGCGGGGCCGCGAGCCGCTTGAACGGTTCACCGCAAGGGATCGTGGATCATCAAGCCGGGGATTTTCACAAAGTTTGCATCGTGGGTCCAAAGCTCGGTCGCTCCGCCATCAAGGGCGCACAGGGCGATCTGGAGATCGAAGATCCGCGGGCCTTTGACAGCAAGATCGGCGGCTGTTTGCAGCAGTCGCGTTGCAAAGGAGGGGCCGGGGCGGAGGACGAGGATCCCTGCCTCTTCAAGCGCTGCCAAAAATGCGGCGGCATCCTCCGGCAACGATGGCCGGCCGCCCGCCGCCGGATGCGTGACGACGCTGAAAAACTCGGCGATGCTGGGAAGCGTGATCGCGCACCCTCCAGCCAAACCACAGGCGGCCTCGATGGCGGACCGGGCCGAGCGGTGCTCGGGCGTTCCCGCGCGATGCGCGTAGACGAGCAGATTCGTGTCGATGGCGATCATCGCTGCTGCTGGAGCCAATCGTGCATGGCAGCCCGATCGGTAAGTTCGACGCCGGCAGGGAGTCCGCCGGGAACGGTCACCCAACGGATGGCAACGGGCTTCGCCCCGCCCGCCGCAGCGGTCGATCGGCCAAGTTCGGCCCGGAGTCCGCGCTCGATGAGCGCCCGCAGGGGCTGTCGAAGTTCAGCCGCCCGTTGCTTGGCTGCAATGAACAAGTCATCGGGGAGATCGACGGTCGTTTTCATACGGGAAAGCATATTCCCGTCTTTATGGCTCGTCAATCGAGATCAAGACGCCACCGGCAGCCAGGTCTTCAGGCCGCGACCTTGGCCCGCCGACGCCGCTGTTGCCGCCGCTGTTCGAGGATCGCGAGCATCCCGGCGACGAGAGCCAGAGCGCTCGAGCCGGTGGCGGGGTCGATCTCGGGCACGGCGGCCAGCGCGAAGGTGAGCCGACCGGTCAGCTCGCTGAACGTCAGTTGCTGCCCGCCGGCAATGCTCGTCCAGATGCCACCGGCACCGGAAAACGTCCGCCCCGCGTAGATCCCGGAGCCAGAGGAGACAACCGACGAGAAATGCCCCACGGGGGAGCCTGCGAAGGCGAACAGGTCGAACGACGTCCCGTTCGCGAAGGACGAGCCGATGCCGAACTCCAGATTGAGCGTGCCGCCGTAGGTAAGGCCGCCGGAGGTGGTGATCTGGAGCTGATCGTAGTCGCTGCCGGCGACGCCGGCCGCTGACCCGGAGCCGATCACCTGCATGAATGTCGTGCTCCCCGCTTGGAGATCCAGCGCCGCGGCGGCCAGCGCCCCCGGGCTGTTGCCGGGGGAAAGCACTCCGCCCGACTGCACGGTCAGGAGCACCCCGAGCGTGCCGCTGCCACCGAGCGTGCCGCCGTTGCCGACGGTGACCGCCGAATTGGCGAGGCTGCCGTTGACGAGGAGCTTCCCAGCCGAAACGGTCGTCGCGCCGGAGTAGGTGTTGGTGCCGTAGAGGAGGAGCGTGCCGGCGCCGCTCTTGGAAAGCGTCGCGGCGCCGGTGATTTGATTTCCAGCCGTCGACACAAAGGCGTAGTTACCGCCGGTCGCCGAGACCACCACGGCACGGGGAGCGAGCGCCCCGGAGATGGTCACCACACCGCCGGAGGCGTTGTTGAACGTGGCCTGGGAACCATCGGAGAATGCCTCACTGGGGCCAGAGCCGATTGTCCAGTTTGCGGTCGATGTGTTCCAGGTGCCGCTGGTCGTATTCCACGTCACGTCGGGAAGGACGACGGCCTGGTAAACGGCACTGGAATAGTTCGGGTAACTGCTGTTCGTGAAGTAGGTGCCCTGGCTTCCGAACTGCGACAGATAGTAGCCCGCAGTGGTGCTGCCGATCGCGGGGGTGTTGCTCGCCGTCGCGATGGGGATCCCCAGCCTGTACGTCGGCGTTCCCGGCGGCCAATTGGGGATTTGCTGAGTGACGAGCACGTCGGGGGTGTCGAGGACGATGTTCGCCGACCCAAGATCCGCTGTGTACGTCTTGGACGCACCTTTGCCGAGATCGGTGATGGTCGCGTTGAAACTTCCGATCAGCGAGGCATCGGACTGGCGGTAGAAGCTGATCGTCTCGGTGGCACTCGTCAGATCGGCCGCGGAACCGGAGCCATTGAACGCAGCCCAGGTGAAACTCGTGAGTTTGCCCGTTGCGGTGAGATGCAGCGAATCACCGAAGATCGCGGTCTTGTCGAGTGACGTAATCCCGAGAATCCCGTAACCATCCGCCCCCACCGTGGAGAAGTTGGTGCTGTCGTAGACCACCTTGGAAGCGGCATCAACAGGACCGGCGAGGAGGATCACGACAACCGCGGCACACACCCCGGTCCAGATCCAGATGCAACGCTTCCAAACGGCCACGCTTGAATCTCCATGACACCGGGTCGATGAAAGAAGGCGGCCACGAACGCGGGCGTGCTTCTTCCGTCCTGTGGACGGCAACGACGTTATCCTCCCGGCAGCGAGGACGAAACCGTCATACCGCCTGGAACAGGAATTCCAAGGCAGGCCAGTTTGGCCCGGAGGCAGGCAACGGGGTGGCGTCGGGCGTGATCAGGTCGCCGCCGGGGCACCGGGGCCGTGGGGCTTGCCCGGGGCATGGCCGCGGGGGCCGAAGGCGAGGACAGTGGCGGCGCCTGCCGCCACGACGAGGAGCCCGGCGAGGAAGATCGGCTTCACCGTTTCCGGAGCGGTTTCTGCCAGGGCGAGGGTCGTGAAGGTGTTGATCACCGGAGCGCACCCGAACACAACCGGCATGACCGTGAACGGCTTGCCGCCATTGGCGAAGGCGAGGATCGTGCCGAGGGCACCGAGGGCGCCGAGCGAGCCGGCCCCGAGACTCCAGAGCAGGCCGGTGGTGTCCCATGTCCCCTTGTCGCCGGTTGGCCCGAGGAGTGCCAGCGGCACAAGGACGGCGATGAGGAAGTAGGAGACACCGATGCAGATCAGCGGCCGCAGCCGGCTCCCCCCCATCGCTGTCTGCCCCTTGTGGAGGACCGGGCCGTAGGCGCCCCAGCTGAGCATCGCCATCGCCGCGGCGAGGAGGACACCCAAAAACTTCTCGGCCCGCTGCTCGACCTTTGGCACGAGCCCCTGGGGAGCAGCCGGCTTCTCAGCCGGCGCGTCGGCAACGGCCGTGTCGGCAGCGGTGGCCGTGGCGACAGCCTTCGGCGCGGAGTGGGGGGCGACCGGCTTGAAGATGAGGACGGTGGCGGCGCCGGTGATGACGAGGATCAAGCCGGCGAGGAACGGCGCCTTGAGCTGGTTGAACGACTTCGTCAGCGTCGCGTTGAGGAGCGTGTTGACGACCGGGGCGCCGCCGAAGACCAGCGGCATGACGTAGATCGGCTGCCCGCCGAAGACGCGGACGGCGAGGATCACGCCGAGCGCGCCGAGGGCCCCGGCCGCGCCAGCGAGCAAGCTCCAGAGCACGCCCGCCTTCGTCCACGATCCCTTCTCCCCCGATTTCCCGAGGATCGCCAGCGGGACGACGATCGCGATCCCGAAGTAGGCCATGCCGACACACATGAACGCCCGCAGGGCCGAGCCGAGTTGGCCGCTGCCGATGTGGAGCACCGGTCCGTAGACACCCCAACAGAAGGCGGTGAGGGCGATCGCGGCCAGCATGCTCACAAACTGCAGCATCGGAAGACTCCGGACGGGCAAGAGGACACTGAAGGGAAACGGGCGACGGCTGGTGCCGCGGCGGATGGCGACGTCAGGCGACTCGATGGCCAGCGTCGGCTGCCCCGGGCGATCGGCCTGCGTGCCGGTCGAGGAGCGAGAGCATCATACCCCCCACCGCGTCGACGGTGAGGAGCCGCATGCAATCGTGGTGGCCGAGCGGACAAACGCGTTTCCCGCAGGGGGAACAGGCGAGATCGAGACGCGCTTCCTCGAGATTGGGGTGATCTGACCATCCCAGCCGCACGTCCATCGGGCCAAGGATCGCGACCGTCGGGACGTTGAAGGCGGCCGCGAAGTGCCGCGGGCCGCTGTCGGTGGAGACGACGACGTCGGCGCGGCGGATGAGCGCCTTGGCGAGGCCGAAGGGGAGCGCCGGCTCATCGGCGAGGCTCACCACCGATGGGTGGGCCGCCCCGGCGACGATTTTTCGCGCCTCGTCGCGATCCCCTGGACCGCAGTGAATTACGACGCGGGCAGCGGGGTGCTTGTCGAGCAGCAGCCGGGCGAGGGCCGCAAACTTCTCCGTTCCCCAGCTCTTGGAGGGGCCGAAGGCGCCGTTGTCGTTGAAGACGGCAAGCGGGCCGGTGGGAGCGCCTGAAAAGAGACGGGCGAGGACGTCGCTTGCGAGTTGCTCGTCGGCGGGGCTCGTTGCAAGCTCCGGCTCGAGCGACCCTGCCGGCACGCCGATCCGTTCGGCGATCGCCATCGCGGAGCGGGTCGGCGATTGGATGTCGATCCGGCCGGCGCGGCGCGGCGGCGGGAGAACGTCGGTGAGGAGGAGACGGCGCCAGTGACCTGCAAATCCGACGCGCCTCCGGGCCCCGGCCGCCCAGGCCAGGGCCGCTGTTGAGAGGGAGTTTGGCACCACGAGCGCCGTGTCGAAGCGGCGCGCACGGAGGGTGCGAACGACTCCCGGAAACCGGACCGCCGGGAGCCGTCCGCGGCGATCGTAGGGAACGATGTCGTCGAGCCAGCCGGTGCCGGCGAGGATCTCGGCGAAGTGCGGCTTCACGACCCCCGTGATCCGGGCCCCTGTGCCGACGTGGGCGCGCAGGGCGCGGAGCATCGGGGTCGTCATGACCAGATCGCCGACCCAGCGGGGGAGGACCACGAGAATGTTCATGGCCGGTACCCTACCCGGCGGCCCGCCCCCCGTTCAAAGCCAATTCGCCCGCCTGAGCGGCCGGGCGGGCGGGCGATGCCAGCCGGCGCCGTCAGCCGCGGGCGGCGAGGGCATCGCGGGGGGCAAGCCGGGCCACCGAGCGGGTGGCGACGAGCCCCGCCAGAAGCGCCACCAGGAGCGTCAGGCCGCAGGTGAGGGCGATCCAGGTCAGGGGGACGGCGGCTCGGCCTCCGGCGATGTGGGCAGGGAGGGTGACGGCCCCGGCCAGGGCCCCGGCAGCCAACCCGAGGCCGACCATGAAGCAGGTCTCGAGGAGAACGATTGCCCGCAGGCGGGCGGGGGGGAAGCCGACCGCGCCGAGGAGGCCGAAGGTGCCGATCCGCTCGAGCACCCCCTGGACCTGCGCGGCGGCGACGCCGGCGGTGCCGAGGAGCAGCCCGAGCGTGCCGAGCGCCTGGAAGGCTGCCAGGAAGGTGTTTTGGACTGCCGACAGGCTCCGCAGCCGCTCGAGCGTCGGCTGGATCGTCACTCCGGCATCGACCCACGCGGCGCTCGCCGCCCGATCGACGGCCGCTGGCGGCTCTTCGCCGGCGTCGATGAGCGCCATCGCAGCCCCCGAGCGGGTCGGGAAGATGGTTTGGAAGTCGGCCTCACCCACGATCACCCAGCCCTGGAGGATCCCCGGCTCGAGGAGGCCGACGATCTCGAAGGGAATCGGGTTCCCTTCGTCGTCGGGGAGCGTGAAGCGGGCGCCGACGCCGCCGAGTTTGAGCGCCCAACGGGCCGTGGCGTCGTCGAGGATGGCAGGAATCGGTCCGTCCCCGGTCCGGCCGAGGAGTTGCCAGGGATTGGCGTCGGAGGAGGAGGAGGAGGGAAGGGGAGCGTGGCCGGTGAACCGGAAGCCGCCGCGGGCAACGAATCGGGGGCCAACCCCGAGGACGATCGGGCGCGCCGGGGCGTAGAGGTTGGTGCAACTGGCGTCGTCGCCGGAGCTTGCGCGAATCGGCTCGAGCGTCGCCCCGGCGAGCGTCTGCCGCGCGTCGTCGGAGAGCCCGAGGTCGGCGGAGACTTCCGCGTCGTCCGGGTTGACGGCGGTTGGGGCGGCGAAGGTGGCGATCGAGGTCCAACCGCCGGTTGGCCCCGATCGTTCGCGCGGGCGGGGGGGGCTCGAGAGCGAAAACGCCGACACAGCAACGATGAGGAACTCGGCCACGGCGACGATCGCCGCGATCGAAAACGCCCGGGATGGGCGATGGGCCAGACCGCGCCAGGCGAGGCCCACAAGCGACTTGAGTCCAGCCCGACCACCGGGGCCCCGCGTGAGCAGGAGCCGAACGAGCGACAACAGCCCCACCAGCGCCAGGACGCCTGAGAGGAAAAACATCCCCACCGCCGCCTGGGCCTCGAGCCCCCCCGCCAGCGCCGCGACAACGAGCGCCCCGATGAGCGAGAGCAGCGCCACCACGAGCGCCCGGCGGCCGGCCCGGGGGCGGTCGGCGGCGGCCAGATCGCCTCCCCCCCGCAACAGCGTCAGCGGCTTCTGCCCGGCGGCCCGGCGGGCGGCCGACACGATCGCCGCCATCGAGAGGAAAAAGCCGGCCACGGCCCCGGGCCAGAGGCTCGTCCAGCGGATGGCCCCGTCCCCGAAGGCCGAACTCGATCCGGCCGCGACCGAGGCGTTCCACGACGACGAGAGCGCCCCGAGGAGGAGCCGCGCCCACGCCGGCCCGACCGCCGTGCCGACGATGCCTCCGACGGCCGCGGCGAGGGCGCCAACGAGCACGAGCAACCGCGTGATCCGCGCTGCCGGCCAGCCGATCGCCGAGAGGACGCCGATGTCACGTCGCCGCGCGGCGACGAGGAGAGAAAAAAGGAGCCATTCCAGGAGCAGCCCGGCGGCGACGACGAAGCTCGAGAGGGCGAGAAACAGCCCGCCGAACGGCGTCGATCCCTTGGCGGCCGCGAGGGCGTCGCGCCGCGAGGCCTCGACGCGAAGGCCAAGCTTTTCAGGCACAATTTTCCCGGCGATCTCCGCGGCGACCTCCGCCCGACGGCTCGAGGCGGGGACGAACCAGGCGGTTGTCGCGCCGAACCGACTCCCGGCGAGCCGTTCGCCGCAGCCGAGCGACACGAACGCCTTCGGGGTGGCCCCATGGGCCTTCCAGTAGCGGTCGTCCTCGTCGTGTGGCGGCACGGTACGGACCTTCGATCGATCGAAGGGGAAGGGGGGATCCCAGTCGGCGATCGACTTCTCGTCGGTGATCCCTTCGACCTCCGGCACGAGGCTCCGCGCCACCGCGGCTCCCTCCATCCGGGCGACACCGGTGATCCGCAGACGGTGGGTCATCTCCTCGACACGGCCGTGGAGCGTCTCGGAGCGAAACAGGCGAACATCGACGACGTCGCCCGGCGCCACCGGATGCCCCTGGGCGGCGAAGTCGTCGGCCATCCACTGATCGATCACGATCCCGTCGTCGTCGGGAATGGAAAGCTCCCCTCCGCTCGCATCGAGGAGGCTCCCCACCGGGAGCGACGGCGTGTCGACGCCCAAGACCGTGGAGTAGGGAATCGAAGCGGCCGGGAGCCCCGCCGATGCCGGCACGCCGATCTCATTGACGAGGAACGCGAGCGTCCGCTTCCCACCGAGCGGCCCGAGGACCTCCGCGGCGGCCCGGTCCACCTCCGCCGGCAGCAGGAGCCGGCGGCTCGAGAGCCGCAGCGCCCCTTCGGCCACCGCTTCGAGTTTCAGGCCATAGTCCTCGAGCGTCGGATGGAGGGCCCGCCGGACCGCTTCCGGATCGACGTCGCCCACGGCAAACGCCGCGTTGGCGACATCCCCCCGGCGGAGAACCTCCTGCGCCGTCGACTGCGACAAAAGCGCCATCCCCCCGGTGACCTGAGCGGGGCGGAGCGAGAAGCGACCGATCCCGCGCGCCGGCAGCACGGCCACCACCCGCAGTCGTCGGCCGAGCGACTCCATCGTCCGTCGCCCGAGCGGGCTGTCGGCCGGCACGTCCGAACGCTTGGCGATCCGCAGGACGATCGTCTCGCCGATCGAGACGCCGAGATTCCTGGCGAGAACCTCGTTGATCGCCACCTCGTCGCGGCCAACAGCCGGGGCCTCCGGATCGAAGCCGAGCGCGGCAGCCTCATCGCAGGCCAGAAGCGTAGCCCGCGCCGATCGCGCGTCCCTGCCGGTGCTCGCCGGGGCATCGAAGGCGACCTCGAGAACGATCGCCGGGATGACCGCGGGCCCACCTTCGCGAGCGACTTCGCGGGCCAATTCGGCTCGCACGAAATCATCCGCCACGACGGTGGCGACGATTCCGCCGAGACGTTCGAGGGCCAGGGTTCGCAAGCCCCCTTGGAGGGCATCGCCGACGCCGAGGGCCCCGGCGATCGTTGCCGCCACCACCGCGCAGGCGGCTGTCAGTGCGGCGAGTTGAAAAAACCACTGGCGGGCGAGCGCCCAGGCGAGCGCCGAAATCGATCCGGCCGCGCCGACGGCGCGGCGCTTCCTGCCTTGGGAGTCGCCATCGGGCGGGCGCATCACTTCCCCCGTTCTTCGACGAGGCGCCCCTCGACAAGCCGCCGGATGCCCCCCACGCGGGCCGCGATCGCATCGGCGTGGGTGACGACGACGAGCATGCCATTGACCTCGGCGGCGAGCTCGACGAGGAGATCGGCGATCGCCCCGGCGGCATGGGCGTCGAGTTGGCCGGTCGGCTCGTCGGCCAAAAGCAGCCGCGGCTCGAGAAGCAGCGCCCGCGCCACCGCCACCCGCTGCCGCTCGCCGCCGGAAAGTTCACCGGGAAAATGCCCGGCCCGGGCCGACAGGCCGACGCGATCGAGCAGTGCCCGGCCGCGTTCTTCGACCGCAGCGCTCACCCGTCCTGACGCGAGGGCCGGGAGGACGACATTGTCGAGCGCCGTGCAGCCGTCGAGGAGGTGGTGCTCCTGGAAGACGAAGCCGATGCGGCGATTGCGAAAGGCCGCCCGCTCGGCCGGAGTCCCCGCGAACGGGTCGATCCCGTCGAGGCGGACGCGTCCCGACGTCGGCTCGTCAAGGGCCCCGAGGATCGCGAGCAGGGTGCTCTTCCCCGATCCGCTCGGCCCCATGACCGTCGCCCGCTCCCCCGGAGCGAGGCGCAGATCGATCGAGAGGAGCACCGGCACAGGCCCCGTCGGCGATGGATAGGCCTTCGTGACCTGATCAACTTCGAGCACGCTGTCCTCCGCGAGCAGGGGGCGTCATCGGCAACACGAGCGATCACGCCTCCGGCGTGCCACGGACCGCGATCCGGTAGGGCTCGAGACGGGCCTGGACCGAATCAGGGATCGGCACGGCCGCTGGGGCGAGCCCCGGACGGAGCAGGCAGCGGACCGCCACGACGCGTCCCTGGGCGATCCACCGCCCCGCCTGCTCGAAACGGAACGTCCAGGTGACGCTCGAGCGACCAATCGCCTCGAGTCCCACGGCAATGTCGATCTCGTCGTTGAATCGCACCGCCGACTTGTAGTCGCAGGCGGCGCTCACCCGCGGCCAGCTGTAGGTGCCGGGAGGCTCGACAGGCTCAGCGGGCGCGCCGGCCGCGGGCTCGGTCACCACGTCCACCAGCGCCACCCCGGCCTGACGGAGGAGTTCGTGCTCAGCCGACTCCATCCAGACGAAAAACGTCGAGAAGTGGGCGATGCCGGCGGCATCGGTGTCGCGAAACTCCACCCGGCGACGGGCTACGAAGAGAGCCTGTGGACCGTCGGTCGGAGAGGCACCGCGGGCCACATGCATCGGGCGGCTCACCGGAGGAAGAAGCCACACGGAAGGCGCGGCAGACAAAACATTGCAGAAACGAGCGAGTCAGGGGATAAGGAGGAACCTTCCCCCATCGACAAGACACAGACCACCCCGTGGAGTCTGCCCCGATCAGCGCTTCCGGGCCCGCCGATGTGCGGCGGGCCCAGAAGCGAGTCTGACGGGATCGGTCACTCGCCGACGTAAGGCAGCAGGGCCATGAAACGGGCCCGCTTGATGGCCGAGGTCACGGCGTGCTGGCTGGCTGCCGTGCAGCCGCTCTTCCGCCGACCGAGAATCTTCGCCTGACGGTTGACGAGTTTCCCCAGGAGTTCGAGATCCTTGTAATCGACATACATCGGACGCGGACGGTTGCCGTCGATGTAGATCGGGTCGCGCCGCTTGACCTTGGCGCGGGGCTTGGCCTTCTTCTTGGCGAACTTGCCGAACTTCGGATTGGCAGGAGGCATCGTGTGCTCGTGTGGAAACGGAACCGGGGAGAACGCAGCCAAATGGCGGAGTGATCGACATCATACGCGCCGATCGGAAAACTTTATACAGGGCTCATCCTTCAGGGCTCAAAGCCCCACCAAAAAAACCATCGACGAGGAGAGATCCACGTCGATGGCGAAACCGTCGGGGGAGCTTGGCCGGCAAGGCCGGCGGAGGCCGGGACAACGCCCCGGCCTCCGCCTGGCGGATGCCGATTGAGAACCCGGAAGACTAGTAGCGATCGCCGCCACCGTAGCCACGGCCGCCGCCGCCGCCGCCACCGTAGCCACCACCACCGCCACCGCCGTAGCCGCGGCCACCGCCGCCGCCCGGACGACCGCCGCCGCCGCCGCCGCCACCCGGACGCGGGGTGCGCTCACGAGCTTCGTTGACGGTCAGCGGACGACCGTTGAGCTCATGGCCATTGAGGGCCGCGATCGCGGCCTGGAGCCCGTCGTCGGTCTCCATCTCGACGAAACCGAAGCCACGCGACCGACCGGTTTCACGGTCGGAGATCACCTCGGCGGAGCGCACGGCACCGTGCGCGGAAAACATCTGCTCCAGATCGGAGGACGTGGTGGACCATGGCAGGTTCCCCACGTAAATCTTCCGGGACATAAAAACAACCTCTAGGACTCGGGAACTGGTACCTGGAATCACATCGACTTGTCGACCATCGCCGAAGCACGCACCGCAGTTCCCGATCGGACTCGATGTGCGGACGAAAGTCAGTCGTACCCCAGAGTTCTAGCATTTCGGCGATCCAGGGACAACTCCGCCCGTGGTGTCAAGGGCTTCCCGGGGAGATTTTTTTTGCCCCTCTGCCAAAAACCCCCCTCATGAGCCAGACGATGGGCTTGCCGAAGGGCCCGCTGGAGGGACTGGGGAAGGGCTCTTCTTCCGGGCATTTTTGCGCTTTTCCTCGGCTGCCCGCCACTCCCAGGGGGCGACCGGATCGGTGTCGACCCAAAGGCCGAGGTGACGCGCCTTGGCTCCCCGCTCCTCTGCCTCGAGCACCGGATCGTCGACGACGCTGCGCTGATGCCAGGCCATCCCGGCGGCGAGGATGTCGATCCGGAGATCCTGGCCGTTGATGCGGATCGTCGCCAGGGTGTAGCCGGCCGAATCCTTCCCTACCTCGGTGACCTGGAGTTCGCGCCCCTTCGTCACCTTGCCAAGGTGGTCGCGGGCGGCCTTGAAGAATGGCTGGCCGTCCTCCGGGCTTTCGACCCCCTGGATCCTCACCTTGTGAAGCTTGTCGTTCTCGTCGCGGATTCGCAGCGTGTCGCCGTCGATGGGGGCTTCGGCCTTCCCCGTCCAGGGAGGAGCGGTTGGTTGTAGGGCCGTGGCAACGAGAACGAGCAGTTGGCCGACGATCGTGGGCATGACTTCCTCCGTGCGATTCCCCGATGATAGCCGCCGGTGCTGCCAAGCGCGAACTGGGCAGGCCGCGGGAGGGAAGGGGAGGAGCGGGAGCAGGAGGCCTACGGCGTCCCAGGGCTCGCCCGCTCGAGAACACAACTGCCCGCATTACTTTCGACGACCAGTCGCCCCACCTCGTCGATCGTGCCCCGGTACTCGACGGGGTCGCTGGCGATCCGTCCGAAGGTGAGCCGCATCGTTGTCCCGTCAGCGCGCCACGTGAAAGATCGGGAGAAGGAGGCCCCGAACAAGCGTCCCTCCGCCAAGCCGTTGCGGTGGACGACGAGCGTCTCGGCGCCCGCCTCCCAGGCGCCGACGTACGTGCCCGCTCGGCCACCGTCGTCGCAGCCGGCCAGCAAGACCGCTGCAAGCGGCCAGACTGCCATCGAGGCAAGGAGAAATGCGCGCTTCACGAATGGGTAACTCGAAGGTGAAAGACGTTACCCATCTTCCCAGGCCCTCCCCCTCTTGCAAGGGGGATTGGCTTACAAACCAGCAAGATTCTTGACTTCCGCGCGCACCAAACGGGCATCGCGCGCACCAAACGGGCAGAGGCTGGGACGAAGCGGGCAGAGCCCCCCGCCACGGAAACAAAAAAAGAGGGAGCGGGCCGAAGCCCGCTCCCTCCTTTGAATCTCTGATCCAGCGTCTCGGCCGACCGAAGCCGGCCGAACCGTGCTTGCGATCAAGCCATCCGGCGCTTCCGGGCCAACTTCTTCCGGCGGGCCATCCAGCCGGCGAAGCCGACGCTCGCGAGCGTCATCGCCCAGGTGGAAGGCTCGGGGACGATCACGATCTGTCCGGTCGCGGGCTTGAAGAGCAGGAACTGGCCATCGGTGCCCGGAGCCTCGCCCGACGCCCAGCCACCCGGGTTACCGTTGCCGGCCGGTTGGTAGGTGAACGTCAGACCGGAGTAAGGTCCGGTGCCCGTGGTCGTGATCCCCGCAAACCCGTGGCCACCATTCGCCGAGAAGTCGATGGTTCCCTGAAAGAGATCGAAGTACGAGTAGCTTTCGTACAGGTTGGCGTTATCGAACCGGATCACGAGGTTGCCATCGAGAGAGACGATGCCGCGGGAGATCACGGTGTCGTAATCAGTTCCCGCCGCACCGGGGCCTCCGGTTCCGTCGCTTTGGAGATCGAGCGTCGTGATGCTCGTGCTCCAAAGCCGGATTCCAGCGGCCTCGAGCGACCCAGGAGCGGCAGCGTCGCCCGGGCTGAGCCCGCCGTTGACGTCGAGGAGCACCGAGAGGCCAGTGATGTTGGCGGTACCACCGATCGTGCCGTTGAGGCCCACGTCGATCCCCGACGTAGCCTGATCGCCGGCAAGGAGCAGCGTGCCTCCCGTGACGGTCGTCGCACCGGTGTAGAACTGGTCGCCGACAAGGGTGACCGAGCCAGTGCCGCTCTTGATCAGGCCACCCGCCCCGACCACCTCACCGCCGTAGATGCCGTCGTAGTTTTGGTCGAACTTGACGAACGTTCCAGTCGTACCCGTGATCGTGCCGTAGAGGCTGTCGGTCGTGCCCACGAGGTTGCCCGCGACGAGCGTCGTCCCGCCGGTGTAGCTGTTGCTACCCGAGAGCGTGAGGTCATAGGCACCCGTCTTGATGAGCACACCACCCCCGGACATGTTGCCGGAGTAAGCGGGCAGGCCATTCGACGTCTGCGTGAAGACCACCGTGGTGTTGTTGACGATGTCCCCTTGGACCGCCCCGGTCGTTCCCTGGAGCGTACCACCGTTGACGGTGGTGCCGCCCGTGTAGCTGTTCGCCCCGGTGAGCGTGATCTCGGCATCTCCGATCAACGACAGCGAACCGTCTCCACTCATCACGCCCGCGTACGTTCCGGCCGTCGACTGATCGAATGCCACGCTGGTGGAGGCGGCGGTCGCGATGTTGCCCTGCAGGCTGTCGGTCGTGCCGATCAAACCACCGGCATCGACCGTCGTCCCACCGGCGTAGGAATTATTGCCGCTGAGCGCCAGAACCCCGGCACCGTTCTTGGTCAGCGAACCCGTTCCAGTGATGTTGCCAGCGAAGTCGCCCGCGGCCCCTTGGGAGAAGAGCAGGACGGCGTTGTTGGTAACGGCCTGGTTCTTCAGCGACGTCGTGCTCACTTCGAGCGTGCCGTCGGTGACCGTAACGCCACCGGTGAACGTGTTAGCTCCGGTCAACGAGAGCGTTCCGCTCCCGACTTTCTGGAGGGCGACGTTACCATTCGCGGAGAGAATCGTGCCCTGGAAGGTCTGGTTGCTGCTGTCTCCAACGACGATCGTGCCGACATTGAGCCCGGACGACCTGATCGTTCCGGCAGTCGTCGTGTCGTCGAGAACGTTGATCGTTTGGGTCGTCCCGAAAAGATCGAGGGTCGGAGCGCCGGTCCCCTGGAAGACGAGCTTCCCGGAAGGGATCGCGTTGTCGCCGTTCAGCCTCAACGTCGAGCTATCGATCCGCGTGTCGCCGGCGTAGGTGCCGGTTCCGGTCATGAAGATGATGCCGTTCAGCGTGCTGTTGCCGAACGTCACCCCGGTCGTGCCGTTGCCATTGATCGCACCGATTTGGAAAGTGCGGCCGCTGCCGGCCCCGATCGTAAGCCCGCCAGTCGAGTCGCTGTTGGTGATCGTGCCGCTGATCGTGGCATTCGAACCGAAGTTCGCGATCGTCTTCGTGCCGGCCGAGTTGTCGATCGCGAAGTTGTTGGAAACGATCAGGCCCGACCTGATGTTCAGGGTGGAGGCACTGGCCCCCTTGAGCGTCACGTCGCCGGCGCCGAGAGCCGCGTTGTTGCCGCTGACGTTGACCTGAACGCTGTCGATGGTCAGGGAGCTCATCGTGTTGGCGGCCGTGAGAGCAAACTGGCCAGCAGATGTGTCCCTGCCACCGATGAGGCGGGTGAGGGTCAGGTTACCGTTGCTGATAATTTGGCCGAAGGTCATCGACCCGCTCGAACCGAGCGTGATCCTACGGGAAGCACCGCCGAGGTTGATGCCGTTGCCGGCGGCGGAGAACGTCATGTTCGCAGTGTCACTGGCCGGACTGTCGGCGGTCCCGATCTGGAAGTCGCCACCGACGGTGATGCCGCCCGATCTGATCGGCGAGACGAAGTTGCCGGCGGAGCCGATCGCTCCACCGTTGATCGTGAGGGCCCCGTTGCCGAGGGCGTTGGACCCCCTGGCGACGACGCTACCAGCGTTGAGCGTGAAACCGCCGGAGTAGAGACCACCGGTGAGCGCGAGCGTGCCGGCACCGTTCTTGGTGATGCCGTTGCCAGCGACGATCGCGATCGACCCGAAGTCGACCAAGCTCCCGGCGCCGAAATCGAGCGTCCTCACGGCGCCACCGGCACCGCCGAAGTTCATGCTCTGACCGGAGCTGGTCGTGAAGTTGATGCTCACGTTGCTGCCGGTAGTGATGTTGCCGAGAGTCGCCGAACCGGTGGTCACGAGGCGGTCGAACGTGTAGGTGCCGGACGTCGTGAAGCTGGCGTCGGAGCCCGACACGAAGTTACCGCCGAACGGACCACCACTCGAAGGCGACCAGCGTCCGGCTGTGCCCGTGGTATTCAACCAATTCCCAGTCGAGGTCGCCGAGGTGTAGAGCTGGGCGCTCGCTGACGAGGCGAACAGCATCGCGGCGGCAGCGACCGCCGGCAAGACGGCAAGACGATTCAACCCGGAGCAGATCCATCGAACTCGGGATGGTTTCATGACTGGTGCCTGGTGGGAAACCGCACTCCGAACAGGGGAGTGGGAAGGGATGGTGGACGAAGAGGACGACATGGGACCTCCGACAGCGACCGGCTGATGACCAGCAGCAGCGATCAGGGGAGAAACTCGATCACGCAGGTGACGCATCGGAAGATCCGCGGAAAGTTGGGGGAGGGTACGGCTGGAACAAGGGTTCCATAGGGTGGGAGAGTAGCAATCGCACAAGCGCATCTCATCCGAAGGGCACGAATCGGTCGTCCCACGGCACGAATTGGCCAAAGCCCACGACGCTTCGCGCACTGGCACCTACGGATCGCGCATCGGTCCAGCGAGCCGCGATGGGGTTCGCTCCTCGGGCAAGCGGGCCTGGGGTCGGTGGCTTCCGGCCCGAACCGGCATCCGTGCACGGCTGAGCGCCGTGCCCGGGTGCATGGCGTTTGACACCCCTCGGATGGCCGCCCGCGCAGCGAGATGCGCTTCCAGACCGTTCCCCAACGGAGACGATCCACGAGGATTCCCCGGCGGCCATCCTTCGCCGGCACGACCGGATTTCTCGCCCCAGCTGGCCCGATCAGCCGATTGAGCGCTCGGGGCGCATGGCTGATGGTCGAGAGAGGACCGCGCGAAGGTCGCCCAGCCCCCGGCCCACCCAAACCACCGCAATTCCCGCAGGCAAACACTCCTTCCACCGCTTCATGCCGAAGGCGTCAACAGGGCGAAACGGCGACAGGCGCTTCCTTGGCTGCCTGGCGATCGCCGTCTACCTTGCCCTGGCCACCTGGCTTCCGTCCCCGCTGTCAGCCGCCGAGTCTGCGGAGCCTGCCGAGGCCGGCAGCATCGCGGAAGAAATTGCAGCGCCGGTGCCCGAGGTGTGGGAAGCCGAAGCGGCCGCCGCGGGGCAGGGCTGGGGAGACGACGGGCTCGGGAATCGATTCTTCGCCGACTATGACAACGGCTTTGCCATCCTCCCCCGCGACCCGGGCGAAACGCCGTTTTCGCTGCGGATCCGCAACCAAAACATGTTCCGCTACGACGGCTTCGCTCGGAAGGAAAGCTCCTGGACCGACAGCGCGGGGAACGTGGTTCCGATCTCCAATTCGAACTACTTCGGGATCCCCCGCGGACGCCTGATCTTTTCAGGCGATGCGCTCCTCCCCCGGCTCTCTTACCTGCTCAACATCGACTACAACTCGGTCACCAACCAGCCAATCGGCTTCCGGGCGTATTGGCTGAGCTACCGCTTCAGCGACAGCCTCGAATTGAGCGTCGGCCAGTCGAAGGTGCCCGGTTCGCGGGAATGGCTCGAGAGTGCTTTCGCGCCGCTCCAAAGCGCCGATCGCACGATGGCCACGACCTTCTTCCGGCCCAGCTTGAGCCAGGGGGTGTGGCTCACCGGAGAGCCGCTCGATGGCGTCTTCTATCACGCCATGGTGTCGAACGGCTTCAACACGTTGAACCTCATCCCCGAGGCTCTCAACGACCGCTTCGCGTGGTCTGGGTCGGCCTGGTGGGAGCCGTGGGGGGAGTTTGGCCGCGGTTATTCCGATCTCCAGGACCATCAGTCTTCCGCGATCCGGCTCGGAAGCTCCTACACCTACGCCCTCGGCAGCGGCAGCCAGTCGGCGAGCGACGCGGTGGAAAACTCCCCCATCCGCCTCTCCGACGGCACGATCATCACGACGCCGGGCGCCCTCGCCCCCGGCGTCACGCTCCTCTCCTACGACATCTCGCTGGCGGCCATCGATCTGGCCTGGAAATACCGTGGCATCGGGCTTTCGTCGGAGATCTACTTCCAGGATCTGCTGGGATTTCAGGCCACCGGCCCGCTGCCGATCGCCTCCACCTCGGCCTTCGGGGGCTTCGTCAAGGCGGGCTATTTCGTCGTCCCGCGCGAGACCGAACTCTACGCCCGCTCGTCCTACGTGACGGGCGCCTACGGCTCGGGCACCGAATGGGGGATCGGCCTCAACCGGTTCTTCCTCCCGGGGAAGGACAACCTTTTTTTCACCTTCGACACGGCCTGGCTCGAGAACTCTCCGGCAGGCCAGAACCGGACCGGATTCGTGGCCGGCCAAAACGGCCTCCTCGTCCGCACCCAGATTGTCGCCACATACTGAAAGCCTCCCGTGCTGTCATTCGCCCGGATGTCGATCGTCGGCGGCCTGCTCCTGGCAGCGGCACTTCCCGTCCAGGCCCAAGACGCGCTCGACGAGGAGACGATCACCGAACGGCTCGCCTCCCCGTACGCCTTCGATCTCCTCCCCGACGACCCGGCCACGCCCGAGGAAACCTCTTCGGCGGTCGCCGGTGGGAGCGATCCGTTCGGCCCCAAGACGGTGACGGGCGATCTCTTCGATCGCTGGTTTTCGACGAAGGATTCCGGAATCACCTTCGGCGGCCGGGAAACGCAGTTCGGCTTCGGCCTCGCCGGCGGCATCGACCAACCCGTTCCCCAGCCACTGGGCGTCGGCGACGTCTTCGTCTACACCGGCCGCGGCGAATACGACGCGGTCGTCGATCTCGAGAAGTTCGGTGGGCTCCCCCACGGGCGATTGCTCGTCCGGGCCGAGCATTGGTACGGCGAATACGGCAACGTATCGCTCCGCTCCGGGGCGTTCACACCGGTGGTCTTCCCGGCCCTCCTCCCGCCCCGGCCGAACGATCCCGGCGTGCCCTACATCACGAACTTCCTCCTCACCCAGCCCCTCGCGCCGGAGTGGGTCGTCTACGGCGGCAAGAAGGACATCCTCGGCTCGTTCGACCAGGACGTCTTCGCCGGCGGCGACGGCACCGATCAATTCGTCAATCAGGCCCTGATCGCCAATCCCTCGTTCCTCCTCGGGATGCCCTATTCATTTTTCACCGCGGGGGTCGTCTCTCCGCGCGAGTGGGGCGGGATGGCGTTCTACGTCATGGATCCCAAGAACCGCACCGCCGACTTCATGCAGTTCGGCGATCTGTTCAACCAGGGGATCATCGTCGGCGGCGAGATCAAGCGAAAAACGACGATCCTCGACGTGCCTGGGCAGCAGCATCTCGGCGGCGTCTGGAAGCATCAGGAGCAGCGTGACCTGCGGTTTGCGTTCCAGCCGCCCGATGTCGGGGGAGGCCCGGTGGCGACGTCCGGCCGGACGCTGTGGGATTCCTGGGTGGTCTACGGCGGCTTCGACCAATACCTCGTCCGCTACTCGGAGAAGCCCACCCGGGGCTGGGGGCTGTTTGGGCGAGCCTCGATCGCCGACGGCAATCCGAATCCGATCCGCTACTTCCTCAGCACCGGCGTCGGTGGCTACAGCCCGCTGGGGAGGATGCGAGGCGACACGTTCGGGCTCGGCTGCTATCTCGTCGGGGCGAGCACGCAATTCGGCCCGGTGCCGACGGCCCTCTTCGGTCCCCGCGACGGCGTCGGCGTGGAGTGGTTTTACAACGTCCAGGCTACCCCCTGGCTGAACATCACCCCCGACGTCCAATGGATCCGCCCCGGGCTCGGGGCGATCTCCACCGACAATGCCTTTGTCTACGGTCTCCGGGCGAACGCCACGTTCTGATCCGACTCCGCCGGCGGGAGCGGCCGTCGAGCCCCGCCCGCCGCCGAGACCATGAAAGACCGGGAACAGGTCACACCCGCACCGCCCGGGTGGCGATGAAGGCGGGGATGTAGTCGGTGAGCTTCCACTCCGCCCCGCCGTCCTCGAAGAACCCGGTGAGCACCAGGCCGGCGTCGAGCTGTCCGCCGATCTGGTCGGCCAGCGTATGCCCGAAACAGAGCGGCTCGCCCTTGTCCGTGTACCGTCGCCGCTGGTCGTCGTTCAAGCTCGTGAGGTCTGAGTAGGGGATGCGGTGGCGGACGATGAACTCCCCCGCTTCCATCCGGGCGTCGTCGAAGAGAAACAGAACGGGATTGGTGAAGCCCGCCAGGAGCATGCCGCCCGGGCGGAGCACCCTGGCGGCCTCCCGCCACACCGGACGGATGTCCGGCACGAAGCCGTTGGCACACGGGTGGAAGACCAGCCCGAATTGGCCGTCGGCGAACACCGACAGGTCGCGCATGTCGCCCTCGACGGTGGTCAGGACGAGCCCGTCCCGCTCCGCGACGGTGCGGTCCTGGGCGAGTTGTGCGGGGGAGTTGTCGAACACGGTGACGTTCGCCCCGGCGGCGGCGAGGACCGGCCCCTGCTGACCACCACCGGAAGCAAGGCAGAGTACGTCGAGCCCGGAGAGCGGCGGGAACCAGTCGCGGGGGACGGGCTTCGTCGGGGTGAGGATGACCGACCACTCGCCCCGGCGAGCGGCCGCAGTCACGTCCGGCCCGACCGGCACCGTCCACCGGTTGCCGGCGTGCACCTGTCGGTCCCAGGCATCGCGGTTGTAGGTGCGGAGGTCCATCGTCTTCCCGAGCGATCCGCGCCGAACTCGTCGTCGCACGGTCCGAACAACCGCCCGCTTCCGCGGCCTGCCCCGCCAGGTTGGCGGCGGGCCCATCGGCGACAGGTCGTTGCCGGGAACCGCCGACTCGAGCCCGCGGCCTCCTGGTGTGTCAGACGCTGCCACCAGAAACGACACGATCCCCGGGGAAACGGTTTTCCCCGAGGATCATGAGATTTCGAACCGTCACGAAGTGGGCGGCACAGGATTCGAACCTGTGACCTCTACGGTGTGAACGCGCCCGGTCCGATTTCTCGAAGGACGATCCCTCCAGGAAAACACGGCGGAAATGATGCGCGCTGGTGCGCGGTCTTTGCAAGCGTTGCCAAAAAATCGT
>CANGGT010000058.1 GCA_947453375.1 Planctomycetaceae bacterium | reverse complement strand
TTCTCGATTGGATCGGCGAGACGTTCGTGATAGCCACGGGCGTCGGCATCAGCGTGGCGCCGCTTGTGGGCCTGGCGTGGGTGTCGAGGGAGTTCGGAAGCCAGAGCGACGGCGGCGTGCCGGTGGGGTTTTTCTTCCTCTTCCCCGTCGTGCTCCTCTCGCTGCTCGAGAACGGCGCGCTGTTCGACGTCGTCTCGCTCCCGCTCCTCCGCACGTTCTGGGTGGCTCCGGGCGGCTGGGGGAAGTTTTATCTCTCCACCGCTCTCCTCATCCTCGCCGCGGCGACGCTTTCGGTGCTCGCCATGCCGGCCGGCGGGGCCGGGCCGTTGTGGGGAAACGCTGCGATCGCCGTCGTGAGCGTGATGTCGAGCGTCGTGTGGCTGATCTACTTCCGCCTCCTCGGCCGGCTTGCCTGGTTCTGCGCCGACCGCACCGCGGCGGTCGAGGCCGAAGCGGAACTCAAGGCCGACCGCGACGCGGGAGTGCCAGAGGCCGACGCGGAGGACTGACACCGCGAGCCAGAGTCTTCGAACCGCTCCCGGAATCGGCCGGCCCTGGCGAGGAACGGGCTGCAACGACAGCGGATGACACGCCTGTGGACGAAGGGGTGAGCGGCTTGTCTCGGATGCCCGCGTTTGACCCCGGGCCTGATCGATGCCTATGGTTCCAACGAGTAGTGCCAAGCATCGCAGGCACGGTGTCATCTCTTCGTGGCACTTCTCGGTCCCAGGACGGACGGCTCACCAGACGACGTCCATCCGCGCGAACTCCGGCCCGCCCATCCCACGGTGCGGATCAGGTGTCGACGCTGATTCCCGAGGACCTTCCCATGCTCGCGCCTTCTTTCCGTCGTTCCTTTCGTTCTCTCGGTGACGCCCATTCGCGACCGCGGCGGCAGGTGAGGCGGTCCCATCGGGCGTCGATCGAAGGACTCGAGTGCCGCTCGATGCTGACCACGTTCGCCTTCGGAGGCGGCACCCTCAACCTCGACATCGACACGATCGGGGCCGACGTGTCGCTGACCGCGACCGGGGCAAACAGCTATGTGTTCACGAGCAGCGATCTGTTCACGGGAACGGAAATCCCCGGCCAACTCGTGGGGAACGGTACGAACACCCTCACCATCACGACCGCCCTGGGGCTGACCAACGCGTTCGTGACCGACAGCGTGCTGGGCGTCACCGTCGACGTGGCC
The DNA here is from genome assembly GCA_947453375.1 of Planctomycetaceae bacterium. GTDB lineage: Bacteria > Planctomycetota > Planctomycetia > Pirellulales > UBA1268 > QWOP01. The sequence goes on along the minus strand of CANGGT010000058.1, from coordinate 21,654 downwards.
GGTGGCGTGGGCGCGAGCACATGGGACGCCGATCTCGCCGTCGCTCTCGCGATTCCCGGCAGCGGGACGGTCAACGTCACGGCGGCGACGACATTCAGCGGCGCTCATGGCGTGTCCCTCTCTGCCGCCAGCGTCAACGTCAATGCCGCGCTCTCCACGGCCACCGGGGCGATCACTCTCGACGCCGATGAAGGGCTGCAGGCGACCGCCGTGCCGGCTGGGACCGTGATCGGCACGCTCGGATCGGTGACCAGCAGCGGCGGGTCGATCGCCATCGCCGGCCGTGGCGGAGATGCGATCCTCGGTGGCCAGGTCGGGGTCTCGATCCTCGGGCTGGTCCGTGCCGGTGATAACGGCGCCAGCTTCGGGACCGTGACGATCAACGGCCTCGGTGGGGCGTCGGGCGGAGATGGCAACCACGGCGTGGAAATCGCCCCCCTCGGAAGCGTCTCGTCCACCGGCGGTGCGGTATCGATCACCGGCACCGGCTCGTCGACCAACGGCAGCAACGCCGGGGTCGTGATCGGGGGCACAGTGTCGACGACCTCCGCTCTGGGCGGGCCAGGCGATGTTGTCATCGAGGGCTTCGGAGGGGGAGGCGCGGGCTCGGGGCTCAACTTCGGTACGTGGCTGAAAAGCACGGGTCGAATCACGACCGTCGCCGGGGATGTCTCCGTCACCGGCCATCAGGGCGTGGGGGATCCGAGCCTCGTGTTCCCCTTCACGACGTCGCCCGGCATCGTCGATCTCAATGGGACAGTCGGCTCGACCAACGGCGATCTGGCATTCACTGCCGAAAGCATGCTGGCCGACATCTTCGCTACCGGTTCCGTCGCCACCACGGGGACGGTTTCGATCCGCAACCTCCTCCTCGGCCAGGAAATCGAACTCGGCGCCGACACCAACCCGCTGTTCGAGGCGATCGTCGCGTCGCGGCTCGTGATCGGCCGCAGCGACATCCTTCCCGTCATCACCCAAGCCGGGTCGCCGTTGGGCATCCTTACGCTCTCGCCTGGGACGGCTCTCGAGCTCATTGGATCGTCGATTTCGCTCCAGGCCGACATCTCCACCGTCGGGGCGGAGCAGATCTACTCCGGCCCGGTCCACCTCGGCGATCTCGCCTCGCCGGCGGACGTGACGCTCACCGCCGCGACGGCGACCTTCCACGCGTCGATCACCGGTGGCGGCCGCTCGCTCACCATCGCCGGTAACGGGGTCTTCGAGGGGAAAGTCGCCGCCGTCAAGGATCTGAGCGTCACCGGCACGACGCTCGCTGCGGCCGACATCACGACAACCGGAGCGCAGACCTACGGCGGCGCGATGACGCTCGGGCAGCCGCTGGTCACGTTGACGGCCACGAGCGGGACGTTCGGGGCGGGCGTCGTCGGGAGTGGCCATTCCCTCGCGATCGACTTCGGGGGGGTGACGGCGATCGACGGCGCCACCTTCACCGGCATCGGCTCGCTCTCGACCGGGGGCGGAGGGCAGACGACGCTCACCGGTAATCTCGTGACCGGCTCGGGGCAGTCCTACGGCGATGCAGTCCTGCTGCAGGGGGACACGAAGCTCACAACTGGCGGGGGGGCGTTGGTGTTCAGCGGCGCCGTCAATGGTGCCCGCAACCTCACGCTCGCCACCGGTGCGGGGCTCGTGAGCTTCAACGCCGCCGTCGGTGCCGGCGTGCCGCTGGCATCATTGGCGGTGAATTCCGCCGGCGGGCTGACCGCCCTGTCGACGATCGCGCTCGACGGTGCGGCGATCGGCGCCGCCACCAACGGCCTCGTCGTGGCGGCGGGAGTGCCGGCCATCGACATCCAGACGCCGGGGAGCACGATCCGTCACTTCGCCGGATCGGGGGTCATCCTCCAGTCGTCGGCGGGGTCGCATCTGGCGGGATTCACGATCTCGGACAATCTCGCTTACGGGGTGTATGTCCAGGGTGACTCCAGCGGCAGCCGCCTGTCGGGAAATACCGTGCGGAACAACGTCGTCGGGGTCTACCTCGCCGGTGCTGGCGGCCTGACCATCGACGGCGGCAACCAACTCCTCGCCAACACCTCCTCGGGGATCTACGCCACAGGAATCGCCGCGACGACGACGACCGTCAGTGGCACCGTCGTCGACGGCCTCGGCGCCGGAGCCTACGGGGTGTTCCTCGACAATGCGAAGAACGTCCACGTGGGCCTCGTCGGCGCCGGGAACGGCAATTCGATTCTCGGCACGGGGATCGGAATTATCGCCCGTGACGGGCTTGCCTCTTCGAGGATCGAGAACAACCTCGTCCAGGGAAACAGCACCGGCGTCTATCTCTTCCAAACCCGGAACCTCAACGTCGCCGCTGGCAACCAGATCCTCTCCAATTCCTCCTACGGGCTTCTCGCGCAGGGGGCGTTCCACGACACGAACGTGACCGGGAACACGATCTCGGGGAGCACGGTCGGGGTCTGCCTGTCGAGTGCCACGGGGATCGTGATCAATGGCGGCAACCAGATCCTCAACAGCACTGCCCAGGGAATCTATGCCGTCGGCGACTCGTCCGGAACGGTCATTCAGGGGAATACGATCGCCGGCGCGGGGAGTGGGGCCTTCGGGGTGTTCCTCGATGCGTCCCCCGGCGTGATCGTCGGCGGCACGGGGATCGGTGAGGGCAACGTCGTCACTGGCCATGCGATCGGCCTCTACGCTCGCAATGGCCTGGCCGGGGCGACCGTCGCCGGGAACACGATCGACAGCAACGGTTCGGGGGCGGTGTTGTCGTCGGCTCAGGGGCTTCTCGTCAACGGCGCCAACCATGTCACCCGCAGCAGCGCCTATGGCGTCCTCGTTCAGGGGGTGTCGAGCGGAACGGTGATCGCCGGCAACGAGATTGCGACAAACGTCATCGGGGTGGCGCTCTCCGCCGCGACCGGGGTGACCGTCGACGGTGGCAATACGATCACCGGCAGTACTGCCCAGGGGGTCTACGCCGCCGGGACATCGACCGGCTCGAGCGTCACAAACAACACGATCAACGGCGGCGGGATTGGTGCCTACGGCGTGTTCCTCGAGTCGGCCACGGGCCTGCGTGTCGGTGACACGGGGGGTGGCAACACGGTGTCGGGGTGGAATATCGGGATGCATGTTCGCAATCTCTCCACCGGGAGCGTGGTGCGGGCCAACACCGTGACCGGAAACAGCAGCGGTCTGGTGCTCACGGCCGCGAAGGGCCTGCTGGCTGACGGCGGTAACCGCTTCGGTGCAAACTCGGCCTACGGGGTGCTCGCCCAGGGGGATTGCTCGGCGTCGACGGTGGCCGGTAACACGATCGATGCCAACGTGGTCGGTGTCGGATTGATCGACGCTCTCGGCGTGGCGGTAAACGGCGGTAATCAGGTCGTCGGCAACACCGCCCACGGTGCCTACGTCCAGGGGAACGCTGCCGGCTCGAGTCTCACCGGCAACGCGATCAACGGTGCTGCCGTGGGGGCATTCGGGGTGTTTCTCGATGGTGCCCGGGGGCTGATGGTGGGCGACATCCATGCCGGGGACCTCAACACCATCGTGGGGTGTTCCAACGGGATTTATGCGCGCGGTGTTCTCACCGGCACCGCCGTGGTCAACAACGCGATCACCGGAAACTCCTCGGGCATCGTGCTCTCGGCGGCAACCGGACTGGCCGTCCGTGGAGGCAATCGGTTCATCGGGGCCAGTGCCTTCGGCCTCTATGCCAGCGGCGACTGTGACGGCACGACGATCGAGGGAAATACGTTCGACAGCAACTCCAGCGGTGTCGTCCTCGACGGGGCGAAGCGTTTGTCCGTCGTGAGTGCCAATCGGATGGTCTCCAACACGTCCTTAGGACTCTACGCGAAGGGGGATTCGGTGGGCACCGTCGTGCTCGGCAACACGATCACCGGCAACGGGCTGAACATCGATACCTCCGCCGCGGTCGGTGGCACCTTCCAGACGGTCTGAATCCGTCCCGGCCCGACGCCGGTGGGATTGTTCCCACCGGCGTCGGAACCGGACTGTCCGGGGACGACCGTTGTCCGTCCTGGTGACTCTTTCCCAACTGTCCGAGACGGACCGGGGTTGACCTCGGCGTGTCACCACTCCGTCGGCTCAGCCACCTGCGGCTGCGGCGAGGGCACGGTGGGGGTTCGTGGCGATGAGCCGGTCGATCGCCGCCGGGGGCTGACCGACGTCGACGAGGACGCGCCGCAGGTGGGAAAGCGTCGCCGTCGAGCCGACGAGGTGCGTCCGGTCGGCCGACCAGGCCGCGCCATCCTCGCCGACGACGACCGCCTGCCCGCCGAGCTGGAACGTCCCCATGCCCATGCCCGCCGCGGCCGTCGCGTCGGAAACGACGATCGCCCGGTCGGGCCCCAGCCAGCGGAGCATCGCTCCCAAGAGGAACGGCGGCAGATGGACGCCGTCGGCGATGAGCGTCACAAACGGGAGCTCCTCGCAGGCGAGCACCCGATGGAGGATGTTGTCGTGGCGGGGGAGAAGATGGGGGCAGCCGTTGCCGAGATGGGTGAAGCAGGAGAGCCCCGCTGCACAGGCGTCGCGGAGCAGCTCGAGTGACGGATCGCAGTGGCCGGCGGCGACGAGCACGCCCCGGCGCACCAGCGCTCCAATCGTGCGGAAGCCGGGATCGCGCTCCGGAGCGAGCGTCACCATTCGCACATGCCCCCGCCCCGCCTCGAGAAGCCGCTCCATCGCCGCGGGGTTCGCCTCACAGGCATGCTCCGGCGGATGGGCGCCGACGAAGCCGCGCTCTGCACAGATAAACGGCCCCTCGACATGGATCCCGGCGACGGTGTCGCGGATCGCCGCGTCGGCCTCGAGACAGTCGGCGAGCGCCCCGAGGCGGCGCTCGAGGATGGGAAGCGAGTCGGTGATCACCGTCGCCAGAAACCGGCCGCCGCCGTCGGCCCGGTAGGCCCGGCAGATGCCCGCGAGCCGCTCTGGATCGAGATCCGCGGCGCCGAAGTCGAGGCCACGGTAGCCGTTGAGTTGGAGATCGAGGGGGACGGCCATGGTGGAAGGAGGCCTGCGAAGCGTGGCCGTGGCAGGCGTCACGCCCTGTCGGGGTGATGTGCGGCCGGGAGGAGGGCCGCAGCCGGGGAGTCGAGATGAAGCGACAGCGCCGCGTGGGTGCGGAGGATCGACGCCGGACAGTCGGGGGTGAGCGGCCCGGTGAGGGCATCACGGACGGCGGCCGCCTTGCGGCTGTCGGGCACCGAACAGACGACCAAATCGGTGGCGAGGATCCGACGCACTCCCATCGAGATCGCTTCGGTCGGCACCTCGGCGAGCCCTGCAAACCATCCCTCTCCCACCTGCTGGAGGCGGCAGGCCTCGTCGAGGCGGACGACGAGATAGGGGGCCAGGGTGTCGAAATCGGCCGGCGGATCGTTGAAGGCGAGATGGCCGTTTTCGCCGATGCCGATCGTGGCGACGTCGAAGGCGCCGGCCGGCACGAGCGCTGCAAGCCGCCGGCACTCGGCGGCGGCGTCGTGCGAGGCATCGATGCCGTGGAAAGCCGCCGGCGGCCGCGGCAGGCGATCGAGGAGCCGCTCGCGGAGATAGCGGCGGAAGCTCGCCGGATGGGCGTCATCGAGCCCGGCGTATTCGTCGAGATGGAAGATCGTGATCCTCTCCCACGGCACGTCTTCGGCCGTGAGCGTGGCGAGCGTCTCGAACTGCGAGGCCCCGGTGGCGACCACATAGGTGGCGCTGCCGCGGGCGGCGACGGCAGCGCGAAGGGCCGCGGCGGCTTCACGGCCGGCCGCACGGCCGAGGGCAGCGGGATCGTCGTGGATGTGGATGTCCATCGTGGGCTCGCGTGGGCCAAAGGCTCGACGGCCTGGCCATGGGGAAGGTGAGGGATGGAAAGCGCGAGTATACCGCCGCGTGGCGGGACGGTTCGCTACCATGAAGGCCTCCCCGGCCCGGGGCGGCGCGGCAGCGCCGCGGTCGGGGGATGCACTCGGGGGCGATGGCATGCAAGCGGTGAACGCAGCAATGGGCAGCATGGTGGCGGCGGTGCTCGTGGGGCTGTCGGCGGCCTGGACCACGGCCGCGGAGCCGGCTGCAAACGAAAAGCCGATCCGCGTCGGGATCATCGGCCTCGACACGTCTCACTCCACGGCGTTCACGAAGCTCCTCAACGACACCGCCGACGGCCAGCACGTCGCCGGCTGCCGCGTCGTTGCCGCATCGCCGAAGGGAAGCCCCGATATCGAGTCGAGCGTCAGCCGTGTCCCTGAATACACCGCCGACGTGAAGAAGCACGGCGTCGAGATCGTCGACAGCATCCCGGCCCTCCTCGGCCAGGTCGACGCGGTGCTCCTCGAAACCAACGACGGCCGCCCCCATCTCGAGCAGGTGATTCCTGTGCTTCGCGCGGGGAAGCGGGTGTTCGTCGACAAGCCGATCGCCGGGTCGCTCGCCGATGCCGTCGCCATCCACCGCCTTGCGGCGAAACGCGGCGTGCCGCTGTTCAGCGCATCGTCGCTGCGGTTTGCGGCTGGCACGCTCGCCGTCCGCTCTGGTTCACTCGGCGCGGTGACCGGTGCCGATACCTACTCCCCCTGCGCCCTCGAGCCGACCCATCCCGATCTGTTCTGGTATGGCATCCACGGAGTGGAATCGTTGTTCACGGTGATGGGGCCGGGCTGCACGAGCGTGACGCGGACGCACGCGGCCGACTTCGATCAGGTGACGGGGCTGTGGGAGGATGGCCGGATCGGCACCTTTCGCGGCATCCGCCGCGGTGCGGCGAACTTTGGCGGCGTCGCCTTCGGGGAGAAGGGGAGTGCGCCGGTCGGCGCCTTTGACGGCTACCGGCCGCTCCTCGTCGAGGTCGTGAAGTTTTTCCAGACCGGTGAGGTGCCGGTGTCTCCGGAGGAGACGCTTCAGATCTACGCCTTCATGGAGGCGGCCGACGAGAGCAAGCGGCAGGGAGGAAAGCGGGTGACGCTCGCCGAGGTGATGGAAACGGCGGAGGCCGAGGCGACGAAGCGTCTCGCGGCCCTCGGGGCGGAGTGACCCAAGCGTTGCTTCGGGGTCGCCCATGCCCCGTCGCCGGACGTTCGCTCCGGGCATCCTTGCCCTCCGCTCTCTCCGCGCCGCCTGCGCTTTCGCCCTCCGGGCTGCGCTTGCCGGCGAGGCCGGCTCTCGGAGCACGGGCGACCCCTCGCTGGCGGCGCCGAACGTTGGACTTTCATACCGGCTTCAGCCGGGCAGACTGCGATGAAAGTGGACGTGCTTCCACGCTCCGTCGATCCGCTGCCAGACACGCGTCTCTTCGCAGAGCGCCGTGATCGGGCGGCCGGCGTCGTCGAGCTTCTGCACCATCCGCATGTAGGCCACCACGGCGGCGTCCTCGCCGAGGAGCCGGACGTTCGGCGAGGCGAGCGTGATCGTCGGCGTGACGGCCGGCTTCGAGCCGCCGGCGCCGAGCTTGAAATAAAACTCGTGGAAGGGGAGCCCCTCGACGAGTTGGCCGCGGGCCTCCGGCTCGAAGCAGGTGATGTCGTAGGCCACGAGCGACGTGTAGGTCTTCCAGTCGCCGGCGACGATGCTCTCGAGGAGCTTACGGGTGAGGGCGAGGAGGTGGTCGGCGGTGGCGACGGCCATGGGGGCTCCGGCGTGTGAGGGAGGAAGGAGCGGGGCAGACGGGGTGAAAGGGGGAAGGAGACTCGGGAGGAGACTCACTCGGCGACGAGGCCGAGGGCGGCGAGCTTGCTCCAGCATTCGTCGCGCTCCCGGCAGCGCTCGAGGCCCTGCCAGGTCGGATCCTGAACGGTGAGGAAGGTCTCGCGGTCGGCCGGGACGGCGCCGGTGGCGGCGAGCCGGCGGATCACCTCGCGGTCGAGCCGCGTCAGCCGCATTGCCTCGAGGCGGTAATCGACGAACGCCTCCCAGACGAGCGGGAAGAGCGGCCGAACGATCTGCTCGCCGATCGCCGTGGCGTACTGGCGGATCTCGAGTTGGGCGTGGGCGTCCATCCGCAGGGCGAGGAAGTGGAGGAGGTTGTGGAGATCGATCTTCCAGTAGGCCTCGGTGTAGGTCGACAGGGGCAGATCCTTGCGGGCCTGCTCGCGGGCGATGCCAGCCTCGAGCCGCTCCTCGTAGACGCGTCGGGAGAGGCTTTGGAGCTCCGTCTCCGATTGCGTGAAGCGATGGCCGGCGGTGGGCGTGAGGCAGCCGTCCGAGCCCTGCCGATTCGTACTCGCCTGGGAGCGCCACTCGCCGTCGTGCGTCGCCTGCATCGAATCGATGGCGAGGGAGTAGCGCGTGGAATACTCGTTGATGTTCGCCGTGCGGTGGCGCACCCACTGCCGCCAGCAGTCCATCGGGACGCGGACAACGAACTTCAGCTCCGCCATCTCGAACGGCGTCGTGTGGGCGTGCCGGAGGAGGTAGCGGATCAGTTGGCGGTCGTCGCTCACCTTCCGCGTGCCGTCGCCGTAGCTGACCCGCGCCGCTTGGACGACCGCGGCATCGTCCCCCATCACGTCGACGAGGGCGACATGGCCGTCGTCGAGCACCGGGAATTTCTTCCAGCGGAGCGAGTCGACGAGTTGGTGGCGATCCGAGGGGGCTGGCGAGGGCATGGCGGCGGTCCGGGGGGTGGCCCCACAGAATGGACCGCCGCCGACCGGCTGGCAAGGGTCGGCCGCGGTGCCCGCGGGTGGGGGCCTCGGACGCCCCGGCGGCCGGGCCAACGATCGGGCCGGCGTCAGTCCTTGGCGAGGAGTTCCTGGAGCAGGTTGGCGAGCTGGCGGGCGTCGTCCGACTTGCGGAGCGTCTCGATCCGCGGGGCCTTGACGCCGAGCTTCGTCAGCGAGCCGGTGATGCTCGTCCAGAGCTTCTCCCGCTTCTTTCCCTCGGCGAGATAGAGGTCGGTGACCTGCTCGCCAAGCCGCTGGAGGAGGGCGGTGTCGAGGTTGTCGTAGTAGTTCTTGACGATCTTCTGCTGGTACTTCGACAGTTCGGCCATGGTGTGGTGGACCCCCGGGGAGGGTGGTGCGGCGGAAACGGGTGGAAGGAGTTCGTGACAGGGACTACAGTATTCGCTATCGGACCACGCCGGGACTATCGGCCACGATCCGCCTCGACCGGGAATTCTCCATGCCGAAGATCACTTTTGCCAACGAGAAAAAGGAAATTCAGGTTCCTGAAGGGGCCAACCTCCGTCAGGAGGCCCTCCAGGCCGGAGTCGCCCTCTATCCAGGCGTCCACAAGGTGCTCAATTGCCACGGCCTGGGGAGCTGCGGATCCTGCCGGGTGCTGATCACCAAGGGGATGGACAACTGCTCCCCCAAGGGGATCCTCGAAGGGGCCAGGCTCGGCGTGTCGCTGGCCTACATCGGCAACGAGGAGACGATGCGGCTTGCCTGCCAGACCCGCGTCAACGGCGACATCACCGTCACCACCTGTCCGCCGCTGAATCTCTTCGGCGACAACTTCTTCAGCTGATGGCTTTCGGGACGCCGATCGACGGCTGGAAGGGGGCGCGGTGAAGGAAGTCATCGCGGTTGTGAAGCCGTTCCTCGCCGAGCGCGTCCTCGAGTCGCTGAAACTCGCCCCGCTCGAGGCCTGCACCGTCCGCGAGGTGAAGGGCTACGGCCGGCAGAAGAACTATCTCGATCGTTACGGCGACAGTGAGTATTCGCTGGCGTTCCTCCCCAAAGTCGAGATCCAGATGTGGGTCGACGATGCCCGCGTCGACGAGGTCGTCGACCGCGTCCTCGAGGTCGCCCGCACCGGCCGGATGGGGGATGGCAAAGTGTTCGTGATGCCTGTCATCGACTGCCTCCCGGGCTGAATGGCCAAGCGGAGCACCGGATCCATGCCTCCGGGGGCTTTACAAGCTCCTGCGAAGGGGCTGCTCGTGCCCGCCGATGGCCTGTGTCGCCCTTTTTCCCCCTTCCGAAGCTGGTGTAGAGGCCGATCGGGCCACCGACTACACTCCGGACGGAGTTCCCCTATCTTTCCCAGGCGTTAAATCCCATGCAGCGCACTTCCATTCCCTTCTCCCGTCGTGGCTGTCGGTTTGCTGGATGGGCGGGGGGATGGCTCGTCGCCGGCACGGCCGTGACGGGCATGGCGCAGGATGCCGCCACCCAGCGGTTCGAGGAGATTGCCGGGGATGCCGCCCGGGCGGTGGGGAGCTTCCGCCCCGTCGGAGACGCCGCGCTCGATGCCGCCGCGAGCAACCTCCGCTCGGCGCTTGTGCCGCTCGATGCCCTGCTGGGGCGGAGCAAGAGCGGGGCCGATTGGCGGACGTATCTCGACTGGCCGGCGCTCGAGGCCCAGGCCTCGTCGGGGCAGGCGGCCGATCCGAAGGTCCTCCGCGACCTCGAGAAGAAACTCGGCAGCCCTGAGATGGGGCTCGACATGCCGCAGTTCGTCGGAGTCCGCAAGGCGGTGACGAAGTATGCCGAGGTCGCCGACGTCGCCCGCGGCAACGGTGCCCAGCAATTCAGCGACCGGCTCGACAAGCTCTCCTCGGCGCTCCTCACGGCGAGCGCCTCCGGACAGGCCGAGGCCCTCGCGCCGGTGGCGCCGATCCTCGATCGGCTCGTCGAGTCGGGCCAGGCGCCGGGCCTCGTGGCCGCCGTCCGCGGCGCCAATTCGCGTCCCAATATCCACCTCGAGGTCGCCGAGGACCTCCTCGCCCCGGCCGTCAACCGCCCGGTCGATCAGGTGCAGCCGGTCGACGACGTCGTCCTCGGGACGCGGATCCGTGGCACCGGGCACACCACCGGCAACGTCCGCCTCGACTTCGTCCCGTCGGGGGAGAAGGCGGTGTTCGACATCGTCCTCGGGGCCACGAACATCTCCCACACCCGTGGGACGCAGGGGCCGGTCACGGTCAACAGCCGCGGCGTCACCGCGATCGACGCCCGGCGACGGATCTTCCTCGACGAGCACAACGTCTCGTCCTCGCCGGTCGAGGCCTCGGCCGAAACCGACTCCACCGTCACCGGCCTGGGCATCAACGCCCGCTTCGGCAAGCGGCTCATCCGCCGGATCGCCAGCAAGAAGATCGCCGAGAGCAAGGCTCAGGCCGAGGCTGTCGCGGAAGGCAAGGCCCGCGACCGGATTCGGCATCAGTTCGGCGAGCAGACCGAGCCGGCGATCGCGCAGATGCGCGATCAATTCCGGCAGAAGGTGCGCGGGCCGCTTCAGGCCCGGGGCCTTTACCCCGAATCGTTCCACATGCACACCACCGACAGCCACCTGCGGATCGTGGCCCGGAAGTCGCTCGCCAGCCAGTTGGCCGCGTTCTCTGGGCCGCCGGCGGCTGCCACCGGGAATCTCATCACGGCGCAGATCCACGAGTCGGCGGTCAACAACATCCTCGAGGAGAAGCTCGGCGGGAAGATCGTCACGCAGGACGACGTCGCCCGGATCGCCAAGGAGCAGAATCTGAAGATGCCCGATTCGCTCGGCAGCGATCCCGACGCCGAGCAGAAGACCTGGGCGATCACGTTCGCCAAGTACCGTCCGGTGACGGTGGCCGCCGACGATCTCCGCGTGAAGGTGACCGTCCGGGGCGACAAGTTCGTCTCCGGCGAGCGGAGCTTCCCCGGCATGGACATCGCCGCCGTCTACGCCATGGGGCAAGGGCCGAAGGGGCCGGTCCTCATCCGCGAAGGGAACGTGCAGATCAACCCGCCCGGCTTCAAGTCGGGCGATCGGAAGCTGACGATGGCCGAGACCTCGCTCCGCCGCATCCTTCAGAAGCGGTTCGACAAGGTCTTCAAGGATGCGATCGAGATCGAGCCGCTCCCGCTCCAGGGGGAGCTTGCGAGCGTCGGCCCGCTGCCGATGAACCAACTCGAGTCGCGCAAGGACGGCTGGCTCGTGGCGGGCTGGCGGAAGGGGCCGGCCGGCGGCGGCGTCCCCACGGAGGTGGTCTTGAGCGAGCGCTTCGTCGACAGTGCCGCCGACACCGGCAAGGCGATGTTCCGCCGTGTCGCGGCCAAGGTCGCCGAGCGGATCGACACCGCGGCGGAGTGAGCGTGTTCTTTGAACAACTCGAACACCTGCCCCAAGTGTCAATCACGTGACATCATCGTGGTCTCGATGCGAAAGACGAAGAGCACGATCATCCCCATCGCCTTCACGATGGCAGGCTGTGTGAATCTGTCCCGCCACGTGTGCGGAGCGTGTGGATTCACGGAAGAGTGGATCCACGACAAGAACGACATCGACAGGCTGCGGGCCAAGTTCGCCGCGAAGCAGACGCCGTGAGCCGGAAAGAATCGGCGCAGCGACGTCGTCCTACCGGCGCGTCGGCCGAATGGGATCGTCGGACAACGCTTCCCGACCCACCGGCTCCCATGGGGCCCATGAGCCGCCGCCGGCGTCACTGCCCCGGCTTGGGGTCGTCGATCGGTGCTGGCATGACCTTCTCGTAGGGCCGCACCCACAGCGAGCGGAACTGGATCGGGTTGCCGTGGTCTTGGAGCGACAGCGGCAGGGCGTCGGCGTGCTGCTCATAGCGCGGCGGATCGGCCCAACTCGTCGTCCCGAGGATCACGGTGTCGGCGTGGATCGCCACCCCGTTGTGGAGGACGCTCACCCGGCCGGGCTTCTCGACCGACCCGTCGGCGGCGAAGCGCGGCCGGGTGAAGAAGATGTCGTAGGTCTGCCATTCGCCAGGCGCCCGGCAGGCGTTCACTGCTGGCGGCTGCTGCTTGTAGAGGGAGCCGCACTGTCCGTCGGGGTAGGTGAGGGGGCCGTCGGTGCCGTCCTCGAAGGAATCGAGGATCTGGATCTCGTATTTCCCCATGAAATAGACCCCTGAATTGCCTCGCCCCTGCCCAGCCCCGGCGGCCGGCTTCGGCGTCCGGAACTCGACGTGCACCTGGCAATCGCCGAAGTCTTCCTTCGTGGTGATCGTGGCGCCGCCGACGGTGGCGATCCCGTCCTTCACGGCCCACTTCTCACCGCCGTGCCAGGCGTCGAGGCTCTTGCCGTCGAAGAGGACAATCGCGTCGGCGGGAACCGGCGCCGGCTGCTCTGGGGCCGGCCCCGGATTCACCACCCGTGGCCGCGGCCAGGAAATCGCCGACTTCCACTCGCTGCTCGGGAACTTCTTTCCGAGGAGGTAGTCGTGGCGGGAGCGGAGCGATTCGGTGATCCGCCGGGCCTTGGCCTCGGCTGCGCCGATCGAGAGGCCGGGGGCGATGCCGGGGCGGAGATGGCCGGCGGCGGAGAGGTAGGCGTCGCGGAGGAGCGTCATCCGCTCGTGGCATTCCGGGAGGAAGTTCGCGAACCATTCCGGCTTCTCTTCGGCAGCCGTCTTCCCGTCGCCCAGGGCCGCGAGCACGCCGCGGCAGATCGCCCATTGGCCGGCGTCGTCGGGATGAACGGCGTCGGGGATGAAGGTGAAGGTGGGGTCTTCCTTCCGCTTGGCGTCGAGGAGGGCCTTCATTGGCGTGTGGGTGTCGATCACCGTCCAGCCATCGGCCCGCTTCGAAAGGAGCCAGGTCGAGTATTCCTGGAGCACCCCTTCGTAGTCGGCGTCGCCGGCGGGGTGATTCGTGCCGGGGCGGCCGTCATAGACCGGCGGCGTGAGATGGATGATCTTCGCCCCGGTCTTCTCCACGTCGTCGTGGAGCTTCTGCATGCCGGCCTGGTAGGCAGCGAAACGGGTGTCGTCGAGGGGCAGATAGATGCCGCAGTTCATCCCGTAGCAGGCGATGACGAGATCGGGCTTCACGACCGAGAGGACGCGCGCGAGCCGCTCGTGGACATCGGGGCGGGGGAACTGGCCACCGGCATGCCCCTCCTCGGAGAGCCCCGAGCAGGTTTCGCTGGGGAGTCCGACGGCGATGACGTCGGCCGTGAGTCCCTTGGCTTCCATCCAGGCCGAGAGTGCTGACACCCACCGACCGTCGTAGGTGATGCTGTCGCCGAGAACGCAGATCCGCTTCGCCGCCGCGAGCATCTCGAGCGGGACGGGAGTCCCGTCCGCGGGCTTCGCAGGGAAGGGGCGTTCGGGGGGGGATTCGGCGTGCGCCGCCGGGATAGCGACGAGAAGCGCGAAGGCGAGCATGCGCATGAAGCCGCACGGCGATACATTCATCGAAAGAAGTCCCCCTCGAAAGGCTGCGCCGTCCCAACCCCGGGACGGTCGGTCGGTCTCAAGCCCCCTCCGGCGCCCGCAAAGCCGCGCGGGCGCCAGAGGAGACGATTCGGAACATCACTTCGCCTCGGGCGTCGCCCCTTCGCGGATCGCGAACAGGTGGCTCTTGTTGGCGATGTAGAGCGTGCCGCCGGCGACGATCGGCGTCGAGTAGACGCTGTTGCCCATGTTGACCTCGGCGACGAGATTCTTCTCCGGCGAAAGCTCGAAGATCGAGATGTCGCCATCCTCGTCACCGACGTAGATCTTGCCGTCGGCGATCATCGGAGAGCCCCAACTCGCCGCCAGCATGTCGTGCGTCCAGTGTGGCTTGCCGGTCTTGACGTCGACGCAGTGAACGAGCCCGCTGAAATCGGGGATCACGAGAAGGCCGTCCTTGATGGCGACGGTGCCGCAGGTGCGGTGCATCGTCTCGTCGAAGTCGAGCTTGCCGTTGCCGTTGGCATCGAAGCCCGGGTAGTGCCAGACGGCAGCGGAGTTGGGATTCGGCCGGGCCACCTCCCCCTGCTCCTTGATGATCGCCTGATTGCGACGGTGCGGGAGAGACTTGGTCGGGTCGGCGACGTTGACGGCGAGTTCGGGGCTCACGTCCCCGCGCTTCGTCGGATCGATGCACCAGAGGTGGCCGACCCCTTCGCCATGCTCCGGATCCTCGCCGACGGCCACATAGACCAGCCCGTCGTGGATCACCGGCGTACCGATGACATGGTTGCGGTCGGCTCGGCCGCCGAGGACGTACTTCGATTCCTTCGGATTGGCGTCGAACTGCCAGAGGAGCTTCGCCTTGCCGTTGTCACCGCGGGCGTCGAAGCCATACACCCAGCCATCGCCGCCACCGAAGATCACCTGCGGGACGTCGTCGATGACGGCGTAGGACGGGCTCGACCACTGGCCGTGGAGGACGTTCGCCCCCGGCGAACCGTCGGCCCACAGCACCTTGCCGTCGCGCTTGTCGACGCACAGGAAGCTCGGAGCGGCGGCGTTGGGGAGGTTGATGTGCCCCTCGTCGACGCCGTTGCTGGTGTTGACGAAGAGGAGATCGCCGACGGCGGTGACGCTGCAGGAACACATGTTGTGCTGCGAGACGCCGAGTTCCTTCATCATGTCGAGGACCCAGACAGTGTCCGACTCATCGGAGCCCTGGATCTTTTCGCCGGTGAACGGGCCGTCGTTCTCGCCGTCCCGGAAGCCCTCCGTGTCGAGGCACTTCACCTCACCGCGGCTGGTGACGTACCAGAGGCGATCCCCCTCGACGTACGGCGAGCAGCAGATCCCCTGAAGCGGCCAGTCGTGGACGCGGCCGGTGGGGAGCTTCTCGCTTGAATCCTGCCAGAGGAAACTGCCGTCATTGGTGTTGAAGGCGAGGAGACAGCCGAGATCGACGCTCGATGGATAGCGGCCGATCCAGCCCTTGCCGTTGTTGGTGCCGACGTAGGCCTTGCCACCGGCGACGACCGGGTTGCCGTAGCTCTGGCTCCCGAGTTGGGCGACCCAGGCAATGTTTCGGCTCGTCTCCGGCTTCCAGGCGCCGGTTTCGGCGTCAAACTGGCCCGGATCCCAATCGATCGGCAGCGGCCCCGACTCGGGCGTGTTGTTGCGCGACGGCGAACCGCCCCACTGATTCCAGTCGCCATCCTCGGCGAGGGTCGGGGCAACGGAGAGCACGCCCGCCACGGCGATCGCGCCGAGGGAACGGAGAGCACTGCGGGGTGAAAGACGGGGACGGGACGTCATGGCTGCTTGTTCCCTGGGGTGACGGAGGAGACCGACACGTTGTCGATGAAGATTTCGGAGTCCTTCGACTGGCCGAAGAAACCGGGGCTCCCCTGGAGGTTGCCGCCGGCATGGACGCCTTCGATCGTCCATTCGGACGGCTCGGCCTCGCCGCGGGGCCAGACCTTGCCGCGGAGGACCGCCCCCTCGGGCGACGTGCGGGCCTCGAGAACGAACGTGTACCACTTCCCCGCCTCCCAGGCGAAGGGAACGGTCTTGGAGAAGTGGGTGGCCACCTGGGGCGGCCAGGTGCGGAGCTGGAGTTGCTGGCTCGCCCCCATGAGGTCGAGGGTGTAGCGTTGGGCGATCAGCCCCATGTCGGGCATCCGCGCCTTCTCGAGCGCGGCCGGATTCCCGAAGGCCTTGGCGAACGCCTCGGCATCGCTGCCGGCCGTCTTGGCCGCTTCCGCGGCGACCGGAGTCGCCGGATCGCCCGGCTTGCCGACGCCCGATTCCGCCGCGCGGAAGTCGGCCTGGATGCGGTAATCGTGGAGGTCGATCGGGCCGATCCACCCCTGCGAACGAGTTCCCTTCGCGATCGTCGTGATCTTCACGAGCACCTTGCTGCCGTCGACCTCGCGGACGACGTGCCGGTACCGCATCCCGATCCAGGGGAGGGGGGGCTCCCCCTTCACGACACCCGTCTTCGCATCCTTGTCGAGCGTGATCTCCTCGAAGTCGAACTTCCACGGCAGCGGCGGCATCGAGCGGATCCTCGCCTTGCCCGCGAGCTTGCCCACCTTGGCCGTGACGATCGAGGCGGCGTGCTTGCCAGCCGGCGCCGTGTAGGTGCCGTCGGCCGCCACCGCACCGGCGGTCGCGGTGAACTCGGCCGGCGCTTCCTTGACGAACCTGCCGGCGGCGTCGAACAGACGCGCCTTGAGCTTGATGGTGCCACCGGCCGCCACCTGGGCCTCGGCTGGAACGATCTGCACGGTGGCCGGCTCGCCGGGCTTGCCCGCCGTGTCGGCGGCGACCTTCGCGGTGATCGTCTCCACCGTCGCATCGCTCCCCTTGGCATCGGGCTTGCCGATGCAGATCAGCCGTTCGCCGGTGGTGAGGTAGATCCGTCCGTTCCAGGCGATCGGCGAGGCGGTGACCTCGTCAGCCTCAGGGAGCCGCATCCGGTTGACGAACTTGAGCCCGTCTGCCGTCGGGGCGAGGACGTGCCAGCCGCCGGTCGAGCAGACATAGAGCTTGCCATCGGCCACCAGCGGGCTGCCACGGACGATCGTGCCAAGGAGTTTCTGCGGCTTTCCAACCGGCTCGCCGGTGTTCTTGTCGAAGACGAAGACCTTGGCCCCGTCGTCGATGAAGTAGATGCGATCGCCGAGGATCACCGGCATCGCACGGCCGTCCATCACCCCCTTCTTCTGCCACTTCACGCCGATGGCGGTGATGTCGGTGTTCGGGGCCGGGGGACCGGGGGCCGCGGGGGGTGTGCCGGCCGCGGGGGCGACCTGGGGCCCGGCGGGGAGCGGGACCGCCGTGCCGTCGAAGGCGGTGACGGAGCCCATTGTCGTGTTGTCGAGATTCTCCTCGGCCTGGGACATGTAGACAGTCGTCCCCTCGACCAGCGGCGGCACGTTTAGGCCGCGGCGGGAGAGCTTCAAATTCCACACGGCCTTGCCGGTCCGCGGCTGGAAGTTCCACACGCTCCCGTCGCTCGAACCGAAGACGAGCGCCGCCTGACCGCCGAAATCGGCGATCGAGGGGGTGGAGTAGGTGGTGTCCTCGGGGAGCTCCTTGGTGCCGTTCATCCACCGCACCTCGCCGGTCTTCGCATCCATCCCGAGGAAGCGGTGGGCCGGGCGGGCGGTGTCCCCCCAGCCGGTGACGACGGCGCTGGCGATAACGAGGTCTTCGAAGACCACCGGGATGTTCGTGCGGCCACCGTAGGTGGAGAGGAAGCCGAACTCCTCATGGAGGGAGCGGTTCCATTTCGTCTTGCCGCTGACGGCATCGATCGCCGAGAAGGCGCCGCAGACGCCGTGGGCGAAGATCGTCTTCGTCGCCGGATCGCCGACCACCGCCGACCAGCCGACGCGCTCCGAGGGGACGTCGGAGAGATAGACGTTGAAGACGTTCTCCCAGATCTTCTCCCCCGTCACGGCATCGAGGCAGACGACCTTCTCGGCTTCCTCGGCCGTGCCCGCCTTGTGGCGGACGATGGTGTAGAGCCGGCCGTCGAGGATCACCGGCGTCGAGATGCCCCCCGCCTCTTCGCTTGTCCAGAGAACGTTGGTTCCCTTCTCGGGGTCGAAGGAATCGACGTAACCGGTGCCGGCGGCGTGGCGGTCGGCGTTCGGGCCTCGCCAATCGGGCCACTCATCCCCCTTCGCTCCGGTGGCGGCGACGAAGACGGCGACGAGGGGAAGGAGGGAGAGGAGCGGCCGAAGGAACGTGCCGGCGTGGGAGCGGTCGGAGGACTGGGTCATGGGGATTCCGTCATGAGGGGGACGGGAGATGCACGACGTGCATGTCGGGATGGCTGTCGGAAAGGTGTGCCGGGGCCGAGCCCCGGAGTCGGTCAGTTACCGATCCCCTTCGACTTGGCGTCGGCGGGGAGCTGTGGATCGACGATGGCGCGGGCGCCGCGCCCTTGGAGGAGCCTGTCCTGGGCATCGAGACGGATGCTCTCGATGTCGGGCTCCCACCACTTCAGCTGCGTCGCCTTCTCCGGCACGCTGAACGGGCGGACGACACGCATGCCGACCCCGAGGGCGGGATCCTCGGTGTACCACCACGGGCTCTTGGGGAGGTTGGGATCGACTTCCTTCCAGGCCACGTCCTCGGAACCGCGGCGGGCGGCCGTCCGGCAGCGATCGGGCTCGTCGTAGTAGGAGCCGCCGCGGACAACCCGCTGCTGGAGCTTCGTCGGCCACTGGATCGCGTCGGCCTCCGACACCGGTTGCGGAAGGGCCGCCTGGCGGGTGTAGCCGCCGGCGACGAGCTGATCGACGACCCATTCCCCGACGTTGCCATGCATGTCATGGATGCCCCAGGCATTCGGCGTCTTGCTGCCGACTGGATGGGTGGTCTCGTCGGAGTTGTCGGCGATCCAGGCGTGGTCGGCAAGCGCAGCGGCATCGCTGCCGCACGACCACGGAGTGAGGCTGCCGGCGCGGCAGGCGTATTCCCATTCCGCTTCGCTGGGGAGCCGGTAGAAGCGGGCCGTGAGGAGGCTGACCCACTTCGTGTACTGGCGGGCGGCGTACTGCGTCATCGTCGCCGCCGGAAGCTCGGGCTCCTCGCCGTGCGTGAAGGTGGTCGTCGGGTCGTAGAGATTCGAGGGGGCGGTGACAGCATCAGCGAGATTCGTGGCGGAGACCGTCGGGCGGATCCGGGCCGATTCGACGGCCTTGAAGAGATCACAGGCTGCCATGAAGCCCTTGTATTCCCCCCAGGTCACCTCATGAACGCCGATCCAGAATGGCTCGATTGCGACCTCGAACTGCGGACCTTCGTCGTCGCTGCGCCCCTCTTCCCCTTCCGGGCTTCCCATCCGGTAGGTGGCGCCGGGGACCGGGATCATCCGGAAGGTGACGTCGCTGCCGGGGATCGTTTCCGCATACGGCACCATCCAGCCGCCGCTCACCTGGACGACCGGGCCGTCGACGGCCGGCTTGGCGTCGCCGGCGACGAATCCTGGGATCTCATCGGCCCGGCTGGCGGACAGGCTCCCGGCCGGGGCAGCCAACAGCCCCGTGGCGAGAAGGGAGATGACGAGGCAAAGAGACCGGCAAAACGGTGCCGGCGCGGAGGTCAGGCGGCCTTCAGACATGATGGAAGCATAGAATCCGGAGGTTCGGGATGGGGTCTTTCAGTGTAGCCTGGGGACACCCCGGCCGGAAAACCGTTGCCGGCCTTCCCTCCCAGTCGTTGATCCGGAGTTCGATCTGCCGTGCCTGCACCCAAGCCGACCAAACCTGGTGCCGGGAAGTCAAAACCTGCCGGGAATGCAGGCGCCGGCAAGGGGAGTGCGAAGGGGAACGCCAAGAGTGGGGGCAAAGACGAGAAGCCGGCTGAGCGGGTCGTAGCCGAGAACCGCAAAGCTCGCCACGAATACGAGATCATCGACACCCTCGAGTGCGGGATCGCGCTGGTGGGGAGCGAGGTGAAGAGCCTGCGCGTCGGGAGGATGTCGCTCGACGAGGCCTACGGTCGGATCGAGGGGGAAGAGGCTTGGCTCCTCGGGTGCGACATTCCCGAGTATGAGAAGGCCAATCAACTCAATCACAAACCGAAGCGCCAGCGAAAACTTCTCCTCCACCGCCGCGAAATCAGGAAGTTTGCCGGGCAGGCGTTCGAGAAGGGGCTGACGCTCGTGCCGTTGAAGATGTACTTCAAGAACGGCCGCGTGAAGGTGCTGATGGGGATCGGCCGGGGGCGGAAGCTCCACGACAAACGGCAGAAAATGAAGGCCGATTCGGCCCGCCGCGACATCGAGCAGGGACTCAAAGCGCGCCGCGGCGATTGAGGCCGCGGGAAGCCTGGCTTCGGGAAGCCTGGCTTCGGGAAGCCTGGCCGCGGGAAGCCTGGGAAACGCCGCCGCCGGCCAGATCGCCAACTGGCCAGAGCACCAACGAGCGCGGCCGTCGCGACGAACGGTTGCCCATTCATCGCGACGGCCGCGGGTTGGAGAGGCCGATACAGGACCGATGCCAGCCTGCTCCACGGTAGCCGTGGAGGGATGGCCTTGGTTTTCAGCGTTCGTCGCCGGCGCCCACGAGGAGCGACGCCGAAGTTTCCGTCGAATCCTCGGGATGCCACAACGGCATGCCGCGTTGGATCCGCTCGGCGAGGATGTCGAGTTTCTGCCTCGAGCCGGCAGGGGCACTCGTTGGCGTGAACTCGGCCGTCGACTGCGGCTCGAAGTTCTCGTCGTGACCGTACAACTCGATGATTTCGAAAACGTTGCGGATCCGGGCCATCGGAACGACACAACTCCTGATGAGATGGGAAGGGTTCACCCGACGGTGCCGCGGACAATCCGCAGACTCGGGTGAGGTGGGGCGGGGATCGAACGGCCGACAGGCCCCGACAGTCGCGGTTGACACCGGACAAAGGCGGGGCCGCCGGAAGACAGAGGGCTTGGGGACCGAGGGGAGGATCGAAAGGGCAGGTCGAAAGGGCAGGGGAGGAAGCAGGAAAGAGAATCGCAGGGAGACCGAAAGTTCGAAGAACAGAGAGATCGTTGAACAGCGGGGCAGGGCAGACGCGCGAACCGCGAGGACCGTGACCGCCGCAGGGCCCAGAAGCCCCGGCATCGCCAGCGGACGGTTGCGGATGCGTCCCGGCAGGCTCGACACCGGACATCGACCGACTCGATAGGACCCCGCAGCGATCGCGATTTCCGCTGCGGCGGAGGCCTGTGCCTAGCCCGACGACGCCATTATGGAGCGACGCTCGCGCGAGTCAAACAATTCTTCGCGCTCGTTCAGGTTTTTTCAGGCGCCCCGGAATTCCGCGGACGAGACGCACCGATTGCGGTGACGTTGCGGTCGATCGACAGCCCGCAGATCGACGCTTTCGCGCCACGAGCCATCGACAACCGTCAACCGAGCGCTCACCCCTTCGCGTCGTGGGCACGACACCACGCGAGCTTCTCGGCGGTTGTCGTGGGGCGAGCGCCGCCGGCCGGGGCCTTGGCGGCAGCGGCGGGCTTGGCGACCGGGGTAGCGGGCACGCTCTCGCTTGGCTCCTCGGCGGCCTCCGGCGCGGGG
>CANGGT010000057.1 GCA_947453375.1 Planctomycetaceae bacterium | reverse complement strand
TGGAAATGGACGGCGTGCCAGTCATTCCCGCGCCGCCCCCCCTCCCGGCTCAGGTCGGGTCCGACACGGCGCGTGCCGAAGAGCACCGGCCGCTGGAGCTCGTTGTCGTACTCCTCCGACTTCGACACCGGGCCGAAGCGACGCGATTCGTTCGACACCGGGCGGACGAACTGGCTGTGGCAGTGCCAGCACCCCTCGCCGACATAGAGCTGGCGGCCCAACCGCAGCGCTTCCGCACAGGCCTCTTCCGTCGGCTCGCCGAAGGCGTTTTGAAACGACTCCGGATACCGCTGGGCAAGATCGCGAAACTGGGCCATGACGCGCTTGTTGACCACTTCCTCGGCCGTCTGCTCGTGGCGGTCCTTGTACATGATCATCGGCACCACACCGTTGCCGAGGAACGCGATGAGGAAGAAGCCGATCCCGGCGATGAAGAAAATGCCCGACTTGCTCTCGAACATGCGGTCACTCCAAGGGTCTTCATCGAATCTGGGGCCAACAAACGGGTGGGGACGGGATCAGGCGGTGGGGGTGCCAGCGGCGCGGGCGGGAAGCGGGTCGGTCGCCTCCGCCCCTCGGGCCGTCATCCACAGGTTGAACAGAAAACAGATCAGACCGGCGAACATCGCCAGCCCCGCAAAGACACGCGTGATCCAGAACGGCTGAGAGCCGTTGGTCGAGGCGTCCCACGGCTGGAGCGACGACCAGTAATAGCCCTGGAAGATTCCCGCCAGGGTGAGATCGAGGAACATCACGAACAGGCCGCCGGCGGAGAGCCAGTAGTGGTATTCGCACAGGCTCCGGCTCCACCACGGCCGGCCGAGGAGCCGGGGGAAGAGATACGTCATGATCCCGAAAAGCCACAGGCTGAAGACGCCGAACATCACCAGGTGCGCGTGCCCCACGACCCAGTCGGTGAAGTGGATCAGCTTCTGGAACGTGAGCGTCACCTGGAGGGCGCACTGGAAGCAGGTGATGAAGTAGAAGACCATGCCGGTGTAGAAGTAGCGGATCGGGAGGTTTTCAAAAAACTCCTTGCCGCGGCCGACGAGCGTGCCGAAGAAGTTGATCACCACCGTCGCGACGACGAGCTCCACGGCGATCGTCGAGATCACCGCGCCGTACTGGAGGAACATCGGGATCGGCGTATAGAGGAAGTGGTGGATGCCCTGGAGGGGGTAGAAGAACGCCAGTCCCCAGAAGCCGACGAGCGACAGGCCGTGGCTCCAGATCGGCTTCTTGAGCATGATCGGCACGAAGTAGTACATCAGACCCCAGCCCAGTGGCGTGACGAACAGGCCGACGAGGTCGTGGATGAAGAGGCCGCCGATGGCCCCGGCGCTCGTGCCGGCGACGGCATACTCCGGGAGGAGATTGCCCATCGCGTAGGTGAGGAACGTCCAGACGAACGCCGCCATGAAATACCAAAGCGAGACGTACATCGGGCCCTTGCTCTTCCCGATCGGCACCATGAAGTTCACCGCCACCAGCGCCAGCCCCACCAGCGCCAACGGATCGATCCAGAACGGCGTCTCCCCCCACTCCAGCCCCTGGGCGCCGAGATTCATCGGGAGGTGCCACTTCTTCGCCAGCGCCAGGATCCAGGGCTGATCCTGGAACGTCGGCCCGAGGACGATCCCCACGGCGGTCGACAGCACGATCACCTGCCAGGCCCCGAAGATGAACCACGACAGCCGGGTGCTCAGCACCTTGTGGAACGTCAGACGGGGCACGGCCCAGTGGAGCGTGCCGAGGAAGGCATTGGCGAGGAAGCCGTAGGCAATCGCGTTGGTGTGGATCATCCGCCACCGCCCCGGCGACAAAAGCTCCGTCCCCTTGAAGGGATTCCAGTGGACCAACTGGAGCGCCACCAGGAGCCCGGCGAGCATCGAGATCGTGAGGAACGTCAGCGCCGCCACGTAGTAGCAGACGATGATCTTCTCATCGACGAGATCGTCGTGCGAAGGCGCCCCGGCGTCCCCCGTCTGGGGACCGTCGGACCGGTGATGGGCGGACGCGCCGCGGGTCATGACTCCTCCGTCTGAAGCCGGTAGGGGTGGAACTCACCCCAAGGGAAGATCAACGCCATCGTCCAGCCGAACACGAGATGCGTCGCCAGCGCCACCCACCACGGGAGCTGGGCATTGTCGACGATCCAGTTGCCACCGAAGAGGAGCGGCTGGAGCCAGGAAATGAGGCCGTAGAAATTGACGAGCCAGACGACGACCGCGATCGCACTGGCGCAGGCGAGCCGTCCCGGGAGCCCCGACCTGGCGGCATATTTCCCCAGCACCACCTGAAAGATGATCCCCAGAAGCATTCCGGTGGCGATGTAGAGCACGCACCCCATCGCCAGCGCCAGGGAGTCGTTGAAGGCCGGGTCGAGCGCCTTTCCGCCGAGACCGAACGTCAGATAGACGCGGATCAGCTGGAGGGGATCCTTGCCGGCGAGCGTCGCGCCGACGATGTTGAACATCAGGCTCGCCAGCGCCCCCACGATGCCGAGGAAGAACCCCGACGTGGCGTAGTACGTGAGGTAGTAGCCCTGGTTGGCCCAGTCGTTGCGGGGCATGCCGCCCCCCTCGAGGCCGGCGTCGACGGCGGCATCGAGCTCCGCCTCGAGCCGCGCCGTCTGGGTGCGGAGCTCGGCGAGCCGGGCACGCTTCGCGGCGAGGGTTTCACTGCTCATGGATTCCGCCTTTCGCGTGGACGGGATCGGCTTCAGAGCCGGGAAACGACGGGACAGCAGCGTGGTGATCGAGGCCGTCGGCCGGAATCCCGGCGGCTGCCGCGGGCTCCGCCGGCGCCGCACTCTTCTGGAGCACCTCGTCGATCGCCGCCTGCTCCGCCTCGGGAATCCCGTTGTTCTCGATCACCTCGGTGATGAAGTGGACGAGATGCCAGATCCGCTCGGAACGCTCCTCGGCCGTCTCGCCGGTGACCGTGTTGGGATCCTTCGACGCCGGCATTGGCGTTCCGTTGATCCCCGAATAGATGCGCCGGTAAATGTCCTCGGGCCGGCGGCCGCCGTGGAGCATTCCCATGGCCAGATTCGCCGGGAAGGCGATCCGCCCCCAGGTGTCGACGCCGACGTCGGCCGACTTGCTGCCGGCGGCGTCGCGGTTGTGGCACTTGACGCAGTACATCTCGGCGAACGCCACGGCGCCGTCCCGGACGGTTTCCGGGGTCTTGGCCGGGTTGACCGTCAATGGCCGAACGAGCTCCTCGTCGGCGCGCGCCCACGAAGCGTCGATGTCGGTGACGAAGCCTGCCACAGTGGCCGGGTCGAAGTCGTCCTCCTCGACGAGCTCGTCGGTCGCCTCGCGGATGAGATTGATCTCGAGTTCGCCGCGGGCCGAGAGCGTCTGGACGTAGTCGATGACCGCCTCGCGCTCTTCCTCGGGGAGGAACCGGAAGGCCGGCATCGACGTCCCCTTGGCGCCGTAGATGACGATCCGCCGCAGGTCGTCGCGGCGCGGCTTCGATCCGCGCGGCGTCGAGGCAAACTTGAAGATGCCGTTGCGGTAGTCCCGCGGCGGCGGATTGAGGTACACCGCCGCCGGCCCCTTGCCGTCGCCGGTCGTGCCGTGGCATCCGGTGCATTGCCGGACGTAGACGTCGCGGCCGAGGGCGAGATGGAGCCGGTCGTAGCCCGGCTTGTCGACGCGCGGGATCGCATTGACCCCCTTCACCTCGGCATCCTCCTCCGCTTCCTTCGGCAACGCCATCCTGGGGCTGGCGGGGCTGCCATGGTAGGCGGCGAGATACTGAGCGATCTGCTCCTTGTGCTTCGCCGGAAGCTCGAGTTTCTCAGCCTCGGCTCGGAGGGTGTAGGCGGAGTCGGGAAGGCGGGAGCAGCCCCCGGCGACGATGAGGAGGATCACTCCCAATATCCGGACTTCCCTATCCAGACATCCATAAATCGGGCGATCGACACTATCCGCCGTTCGTAGCCTGGAGAGCATCACTCGTTATCCGGTGAGGGCCGCAGAAGGGGCGACGCATCCGACGCCCATGTAGCGAGGCGCAACGCCTCTTGCGCGGCAAACATACGCCGTTCACCGAGCCAAGGCAATCAACGATTAACGCATGTCGCCCTGCGAAAAACGCTGCCAAGTCTGCAGGCGAAGAGGTCGCAGACGACGTTGCCCGATCGTTTTTCGGAACGCTGTCCTCCGCGCCGCCTGCAGTACCGGCGAGCGCTATCTTTCCGCGCCGCTGTCCTCTTTTGTCGGCATGAACGGATCAGCGGCGTCGCACGACTTCACGATCTGAACTCCGGCCGAACCTCCCCCTTCTCCCTTTCGCGGCCCCGGTCCGAATCGGCAGCGACACCGCCGCGCCAGAGGCTTCCGCAGCCGCAGACGAGGCGCGTTCCTCCGCTGCCGGTGCGACGACCGCGCTGACGAGCACCGCGGGGCCATCGACCCGATCTCCGGCCACGCCTTCCTCGGCAGGGCGCGCCGGCGGGGGTGTCCACGAACCGTCGAGGGCGGCGTCCTCGGGCCAGTAGACGCGGAGGTAGAGCGAGAAGGAGCCGGTGGGAGTGACGAGCCGATTGACGTTCGCCGGATCATCGCCGCCACCAAGGGCGGGCCCGACGAGGATCGAGAGCGATCCGTCCGTCGCGAACTCGATCCCAGCGGTGTGCGATCCGAGGGCATGGGGCCCGTCGCCGTCGGGCAGCGCATGTCGCTCGTCATAGATCGTCAGCGACCAGAAGGCCCGCGCCGGGGGGAGAGCGCCTGAGGGAAAGCGCAGCCGGTAGTGTCGTCCCCCGTCGAGCCGCTCTCCATGGGCGTCGAGATCAAGGTAGTAGTATCGGGCCTCCTGGGCCGTGTTCACGAAGACGTTCGACTTCGCCACCGCGGTGCGCGACAGATAATCGCCGCCGAACGAGGCCCCGTTGTCGACGGTGGTCCAGTGCCCCGGCAGCGGCCGGCCGACGTTGCGGAAATGGAACAGCGGCTCGACGATCTCGCGTTCTGCTTCGGAGGCCGCCGCGACGGCCTCGGCCGCGATCTCTGGCTGAGCTTCCATCGCTTGGATCAGCGCGTGAAAGCGGGCGTAGAGCGACTCCTCCCCCGGAAGCGCTGGCACCGCGGCGAGGACCTCCGGCAGTATCTCGAAGAAGGACTCCGGCGAGACGCCCCCCTGATGCCGGCCACGGCTGGCGAGATTCGGCAGCCAACGCGACCGCGACCAGTCGTGGCTCTGCGGTGCCCCGTCGAACTCCGCGAGCGGATAGGCCACGATCTGGTTGACCGCCGGCAGGGCGGCCAGCCGATCCTCCTCGGTGCCGTTGACGTGGACGCGCGGCAGGCAATAGCCATAGCGGGTGGGGCAGCGGAAGACCCCGGCGATTCCGGCCGGGATCGTGCCGCTCCATTCAGGCCCGACGACGAGATAGCACCCCGGCTGCGTGCCGTGCATCCGCCCCACCCGGGCGAAGGCATCGGTGCGGTGGTCTCCGAGTTGATAGAGCCAGAAGCGATCGCCGAAATCGGGGATTTGGATGACGACCGCATCCTCCGCCAGGTCGAACATCCCGAATCCGTAGATCACGTCCTGATTCGCGCACGGGACGACGGTCGTGCGTGGGCGGATGATGTCGGTGAGCATCGCCAGGCGATTGACCGGAGCAACCGGAATCCCGCCGCACCGCCCCGGGGCTGGCACGCGTTCGAGCGCCGAGCGGCACTGGTGGAGATAGACCAGAGCCCAGCCCCAAACGTAGGCCTCTCGGGCGGTGCGGCGGAGTTCGTCGAGCCCGATGCGATCGGCCACGGTGCCGTCCGCGATCGTCGCCCGAGGGATCGGTGTGGCGGCGAAGGCACGCGGCCCGCCGGAGACGACGGGGAGCGCGGCGAGCGTCAGCAGGAGGGCTGCGAGGCAGCGTGGAAGTGCGGATGCGGACATGGTCGGAGCCTCGGGGAAGGTGGGTGGCCGGTGAACGCGGGACGGTGATCACCCCCGCGACAACAGCGCCCCCGACGACACGAACTTCTCCCGCTCATCCGACATCCTCTCCCGACTTCCACCGGAGCCCGATCTTGATCGACAAGCTAACCATTCCATACTTCGGGTGATCGGCGACGACAGTCTCACCGCACCTGCCGGAGAACCGATTGGGGAGGTCGTGACACCTGGAGTGTCATCACGGCTCCCGATCCGCAGGCTCCCCGGCGTGCAGGCAGCGATCGCTGCCTGCCTGGCGGACGAAGCCGATCCCTCAAAGGCCCCTCCACCGTTGCTGCCGCCGCGCCGGGCCAGCAGCCTCAGGCGGGAACGAGCCCCGGTCGACCGTTCTCGATCCGGAAGCTCGCGGCGGTGGAGACCGTCCCACCGGGCTTTTCAACGAAGTCGACAACCTCGAAGTCGGCCTTGGCCACCTCGGGCGTCAACTCGCATCGCACGTAGCCCCGCTGTTGGGAGTGGAAGCGGAGGCAGGGATTCTCCGCCAGGATCGCCTCGAGATCGGCCGGAGCGGCCGTCCCGTTCCCCCCTGAGGAGATCGACGTCCCCACAAGTTCCGCCCCGACCTTCCGCGACGGACCGCCATCGAAATCGACGAGGAGATCGTTGGCCCAGTGGCTGTGGATGTCGCCAGTGAGCACGAGCGGGTTGGCTTCGGGGCGCTCGGCGAAGGCGCGGAGAATCCTCCGCCGCTGCTGCTCGTAGCCGGGCCACTGGTCCATGCTGAAGGCCTCCCCCTCCCCCGCCCTGCGGTCGATCCTGGCCATCATCACCTGCTGCGCGAGCACGTTCCACCGCGCCGTCGATGCCCGGAAGCCGTCGAGGAGCCAGGCCTCCTGCTCGCCGCCGGTGAGCGTGGCGTCGTCGCGCATCTCCTCGCCACACGGGGGCTTGTTGCCGTCGCCGCAGGGCTGGTCGGTGCGGTACTGGCGGGTATCGAGGACGAAGAACTCCGCCAGTCTTCCCCAGTCGCTGCGGCGGTAGAGCTTCATGTCGGGGCCATCGGGGAGATTCGCCGCGCGGAGCGGCATCTGCTCCCAATACGCCCGGTAGGCCCAACTGCGGCGCTCGAGGAGCTGTGCGGGGGTGGCGCCGGCGGAGTGGGGGGTGGCAGAAGCGTAGTTGTCCTCCACCTCGTGATCGTCCCAGGTGACGAGCCACGGACAGGCCGCATGGGCCGCCTGGAGGAGCGGATCGGTCTTGTAGAGGGCGTGGCGGATCCGGAAGCCGGCGAGCGAGTCGGTCGGCCCGCCGTCGTGGCGGCGGATCTTCATTTCGCGCGCCGGGTATTCGTAGATGTAGTCGCCGAGATGGAGGATGAGATCGAGGTCGGTGCGGGCCATGGCGCCATAGGCGGTATAGAGCCCCTCCTCCCAGTTCTGGCAGGAGGCGAAGGCGAAGGCCAATCGCTCGGGCATCGTCCCGGTGGCTGGCGCCGTTCTTGTCCGCCCGACCGGGCTCGTGGCCTGGCCGACATGGAAGCGGTAAAAGTACCACCGCGCCGGCTCCAGCCCAGCGACCTCGACATGGACGCTGTGGGCCCAATCGGGGGTGGCGGTGACGGTGCCGCCGCGGACCCCCTTCGTGAACGCCTCGTCGTCGGCGATCTCCCACGACACCTCGACTGCTTCCGCCGGCATCCCACCATCGGACTCGAGCGGCCGTGGGGCCAGACGCGTCCAGAGAACCACGCCATCCGGCGTCGGTTCGCCACTGGCGACGCCGAGCGCGAACGGATCGCCGGAGAACGACGGATTGGCAAGCACGCGCCCCTCGGCCCGCGATGCCCAGACGGCGGCAGCGGCAAGCGAGGTCGTCGTGAGGAAGCGGCGCCGCGACCGGCTCGCGGAGAAGGGCTCGGCGGGGAAGCGCATGGGAGTCTCTCCAGGGGAGGAGCCGACCATGCTATCAGCCGCATCCGTCACCTCCCACGCTGGCCGTGGGAGGCGCGGTCCGCAGCGCGTCAGGCCGCCCGGTCACCAGGCGGGGCCTGAGCCGCGGGCAAAAGGCTCTGCCCCGAGGGCCCGATCGGCGGGGCCGAGGTGACCGGTGACTCGCCGAAGTAATACTTCTTCGCGTCGGGGTTGTTGAGCACCTCGTCGGCGGTGCCGTGGCAGAGCACCTTCCCGGCCCGGATGACGTAGCTCCGGTCGGTGATGGCGAGCGTCTCGCGCTCGCGGTGGTCGGTGATGAGGATCGAGATCCCGTCGTCGCGGAGCTTGACGATGATCTTCTGGATCGAATGGATCGTGACCGGATCGATCCCGGTGAACGGTTCGTCGAGGAGGATGATCCGCGGGTTCGTGACGAGGCAGCGGGCGATCTCGAGACGCCGCTTCTCGCCGCCGGAAAGTGACCCGGCGCGGGACTTGCGAATGTGCTGAATTGAGAACTGGTCGAGGAGTTGCTCGCAGCGTTCGCGGCGCTCCTTCCGATTCATCCCCACCAGCTCCATGATCGCCAGGAGGTTCTGCTCCGTAGAGAGCTTGCGGAAGACACTCTGCTCCTGGGCGAGATAGCCCATGCCGCCATCGCGGGCGCGTTTGAACATCGGCCAGTGGGTAATCTCCTCGTCGTCGAGGAGGACGCGCCCCGCGTCAGGGATCACCATCCCGCAGGTCATGCGGAAGCTCGTCGTCTTGCCGGCGCCGTTGGGCCCGAGGAGGCCGACGATCTCCCCCTGCTCGACGTGGAAATCGACACCGTCGACCACCCGGCGCCGGCCGTAATTCTTCACCAGGCCTTCGACCTGCAACAGCGGCATCGGGATCCCCCCTCGGCAGGGACGAGTTTTTCCAAAGGACGGCTATCGCACCGGCCCCATCCTGCCGAAGTTCGGCCATGAGGGCAACCGCAACTCGACGGGGTTTCCCCGCACCCGGAAGCGGATGGGCACGGCCCAGTTGGGGTACCAGGCGTGCGGCCAGAAGATCGTCAGGGCCTTGCCGACGATCAGATTGCGGTCGACATGGTGCCCCTCGAGCCACAGCCGGCTGTCTTTGCTCGCCGCCGAGTTGTCGCCGAGGACGAAGAACTGATCGGCCTCGAGCGGGAAGTCGAGCCGAGGCTTCTCGATCATCCCACCGACGGCACTGATGCCGTCGGCCCCGATGTAGAAGATGTCGCGGAGGACGCGTACCTCGGAGAGGCGGAGCGTGGCGCCGATCGTCGTTACGCCGGCCGGTGCGAGGTCGGAGACCGTATCGGAGCCGGGGTGAGGCTCCTCGCGCACCGGCTTCGCCACCGCGGCGGCATCGATCGGCGTCGTCCATGTCGTCGGCGCGTCAAACTCCACGCGCCGGCCGTCGATGAACAGGGAGAGTTCGTCGTCCACGTTGGCAAACAGGACCGTCCACGCCCCCCGGCCACGGAGCTTCGTTACCGCCTTCGGCCGGACGCCGCCGAGGGACGGACTGACGAGTTCGACGCTGCCGGCGGAGAGATCGATCCTGGCCTCGTGGCGGCGGCCCCCCTCGACGAGATCGAGGACGACGGTGCCGCCGTCGCCTCGGTTCTCCAGTCGCGTTTCCACCGCGAGGTCACCCACCCAATGGGAGCGCGTCGGAATCGCGTTGTAGGGCTGAAAGTCGTCGATGAGCAGCGGCGACAGTTCGCCGTCGACGCGGCCGCCGGACCCGATCTCCTCCCAATCGTCGGACGTCGGCATGAAGTGGCGGTAGCGGAGCATGGCCGGGCTTCCACCCTGCGCGTCGACCGCCCAGGAACGGCCGCCGTCGTCGGTCGACCACCGGGGCGTTTCCCCGGGGCCCCAGTCGCTCCACCGCAACGGCCAGCCCGCCTTGGCGAGCTCGTCCGACTCGTACCGGGAATCGTGGACGCACTGGAGCATGGCACGGAGCTTGGCCGTCGGTTTGCGGGCGATCGTCGGTTCGGCCGCCTCTCGGCTGGTCCAGATGTCACCGCCGGCGATCGACACCGTCTCCCCCGGCAGTCCGATGAGCCGCTTGATGTAGTTCGTCTTCGCATCCTCCGGGTAGCGGAAGACGACGACATCGAATCGCTCGGGGGCGACGTAGTCGTAGGCGAACTTGTTGACGAGGATTCTGTCGCCGTTGAACGACGGATAGCGAGGGTCGTAGGCCTTGTGATTGTCGGTGAGGAGATCCATGTCGTGGCCGCAGTTCGGGCAACGAGACGACCCGATCAGCTTGCTGGCCAGGCGCATGCGCACCTGCTCGAGTTGGCCGTGCGGGGACTCGAGCGTCTCCACTCGGCGCCGGGCCTGTTCGCGGTCGCCGGCGGGGGCGTTCTGGTCGGCCATGACGCCCCGGGCCCGGGCGAGGTCCCCTTCGAGCTGCGCTGCCTGCTCGCGGAAGCTCTGCGACTGGTCGTCCTCTTCGGCGCTACAGCCGACGCGGTAATCCCGGCCGCACGCCGTGCAGACGAGATCCTTGTGGCGCCCCATGAGGGCCGGCGCCATCGAGCCTGTGGGGATGACGAACGCCTCCGCCTCGAAGGCCCGGAAGAGGAGGGCGAGGGTGAACGCGACGACGATCGATTCGATCGTCTCCCGGCCGAAGGCCAACGGGTTGATCACCATGTCGCGGGTGCGGAGCCGGGCCGCGGCCGGGACTATTCCGGCATCGCCGGCGGGCGGGGATGGAGACCGGCTCTTGTCGATGGACATGCAACGGGCTCCGAGCGGAACGGCTACCGATCTCCGCAGACTATTTTTTAGCCGGGGCCGGGGCAAGCGATCCTGTCGATCCGGCACCCTGGGAGCGGCTGAAACGGATCCGGACCCCGGCGATGGCTTCCCCACCCAGCCTCACTTGCCCAGCAGCCGGCCGACCACCTCTTCGACATCGTCGTAGGTAAAGGGGCGTTTGAGACGCTTGGTGGCATCGTCCTCGTCAAACCGCTGCGCGAGCTTCCCGTCGGGTCCATAGACATAGATGGCCGGCACGCTCACGAGATCGAGCTTCCGGTAGACAGCATCGGCTTCCTCCGTGGAGAGGAGGTTGACGACGTCACCGGCCCCGATCTTGTCGAGGAACTTCTCCACCGTGGGGAGGAGTTCCTCCGGGGCATCGATCCCCTCGTAGTCGAGGGAGAACGAGATGCAGGCGATCCCCTCGCCATGGATTTTCTTGAGGGCGACGAGTCTGGGGAACTCCTTCACGCAGGGGGGGCAGGACGTGCTCCAGCAATCGACGACGACCACCTTCCCGGCATGCCGGGCGATCTCGGCCTCGAGCCCGGCGAGGTCGACGAGCCGGACGCCCGCTTTGCCCGTTGCCTGGACCGGCGTTCGGGCCGGCGTTTGGGCCCTGGCCGGGGCCGCCAACACCCCCGCCAGGACAAGCACGGTTCCCAGCCAGGCCCCGCGCCGCGACAATCGCCCCCACGTGCCCAGCGTCCCCACCGCACCCCGTTCCGCCATGCCCACCTCCAGGTTCGTCCATCTCCGCCACAAGGCCCCCGACACCTTCGCGGTGCCGCGCGAGCTCGTCGTCGCCTGCGCCCCGATGCGCAGCCACGTCAATCTCTCCCACATCGTACGGACCTGCGGCTGCTTTGGCATCCGCCGGGTGATCGCCTGCGGCGCCGCCCGACTCGACGACAAGATCGCCCGCGACGGCGCCGATTCGGTCGATCTCGAAGTCCACCGCAGCCTCGGTCCCGTTCTCGACCGGCTCAAGCGCGAGGGCTGGCAGTTGGTCGGACTCGAACAGACGACCGGATCGGAGTCGCTCTTTTCCTTCCCGTTCGTGTCGCGGACGGTGCTGGTCATCGGCAACGAACGGCTCGGCCTCGAAGAAGAGATCCTCGACCGACTCGACCGGGTCGCCGAGATCCCGATGGCCGGCCTCCCCCACAGCCTCAATGCCGCGACCTCGACCGCGGTTGCAGTCTACGAATACTGCCGGCAGTTCCCCGCCGGAGGGCCGGCGCGGCCGGCCGTGGATCCGGCATGACGCTCCTCATCGGCACCGACGAGGCGGGCTACGGCCCGAACCTCGGCCCGCTGGTCGTGGCGGCCTCGGCCTGGAGACTGTCCGCCACGGACGCCGCCGCCGACAGCCTTGCACGCATGGCCGCAGAGATCGGTGCAGCGGCGGGGTCGAGACAGCCACCGTGGGCCGACTCGAAACAACTCTACAAGCCGGGGAGCGGGCTCGGCGCGATCGAGCGCGGCGTGCTCGCGGCGCTGGCTTCAGCCGCGATGACTGCCAGCGCGCAGCGATCGTCCCACGGAATCCCCTCCGACGGTGCCACGCTTTCGTCACGGCTCGGCATCGACGTCCCCGTTGCCACCGCTCCCGCGGAGTGGCCGCGGTTCATGGCGATGTCGATCCCCGTCGCCGCCACCCCCGAGACCCTCGCGGCCCTCGCTGGGTCAGTCGCCACGATCCTCCCCCGGCATGGTGTCCAACTCGTCGCCGTCGCGTGCCGACTGCTCCATCCCGCGGCGTTCAACGCCCTCCTCGACAGCGGCCTGAACAAGTCCGACATCCTTTCGAAAACGACCCTCGAACTGGCCGCCGACCTCCGCGGGCTCGCCCCCGGGGAACCGGCAGTGGTGTGGTGCGACCGCCACGGGGGGCGAAAGTCGTATGCCGCGCTCGTCGGCCGGCATTTCGCCGCGCCTCTGGTCCGCACGCTCGTCGAGACTCCTGCCACGAGCGTCTACGAGATCCCCGCGGCGGAGGCGCGGATCGAGTTCACCGTCGGCGGCGAAGCACGGGTGCCGGTGGCGCTGGCGAGCATGACGGCGAAGTATCTCCGCGAGTTGGCCATGGCGGCCTTCAATGCTCACTGGACGGCCCTCGAGCCGGGACTGCGGCCGACGGCCGGCTATCCCCTCGATGCCCGCCGGTGGCGCGCGGAGGCGGCGGCCGCCCTCGCGCGGTCGGGCCTCCCTCCCGAGAGCCTCTGGCGGCGGGCCTGAGCCGGCGAGCCGGGGCGGTGCTGGACTGCCCAGGCCGGCCCCTCGATACTAGGTTTTTCGCCTCTCCAAAGCTGGCCGAGATCGGGGCGGATGCCGAGGTTTTTCCTGGCTTCCGATCAGGGGCCTCCCGATTCGGGGCCTCGCCGTGGGCTGGCCTCTCCCTCAAAGTCCCGGACGTTCGAGGAATGATCATGGACCAATCGAACGACCGTGACCGCAAGGCCGCTCCGCCCGCCCCGGGAGGCGACGCCACCATCAACATCCCTCCGGCAGCGGCCGGAAGCGACGCCACGATCCAGTTGTCCCCCGGTTCGGCTGACGCCACGATCCAACTCCCCCCCGCTCCGCGCGACGCCGACGCCACGGTGAACTTCGCCCCGAAAGCCGGCAACGACGCCACGATCCAGTTCACCCCCGCTCCATCGCTCGTCAACGACGCCACGATCCAACTGGCGGCCCCCCTCGACACCACGAGGGCCGACGGCGGTGCGACGATGGTCCTTCCTCCGGCCAAGGGCAAGCCAGACGACGGCACCGTGGCACTCGGGCCAGGGGAGTCGCCGCGCGGCAACGCGAGCGTCGCCTTCGCGCCGTCGACGGCTGATTCGACGGCGCCGTCGATCGATCCCACGACCGGGCGGCCGGTGCCGCATGTCAGCGGCTATGAGATCCTCAGCGAGCTTGGCCGTGGCGGCATGGGGGTGGTCTACAAGGCTCGGCAGAGCAAGCTCAACCGGATCGTCGCCCTCAAGATGGTGCTCTCCGGGGGACACGCCAGCCCCGATGCCCTGGCCCGCTTCCTCGTCGAAGCGCAGGCCGTGGCAGCGCTCCAGCATCCGAACATTGTCCAGATCTACGAAGTCGGCGAACACGACTCCCTCCCCCACTTCTCGCTCGAGTTCGTCGACGGTGCCCCGCTCGACCGAGCCCTCGCCGGCAAGCCGCAGAAGCCCGTCGACGCAGCCAAGCTCGTGGAGACGCTGTCGCGGGCGATGCATTTCGCCCACGACCACAGCATCCTCCACCGCGACCTGAAGCCGGCCAACGTCCTCCTCACCTCCGACGGGGTGCCGAAGATCACCGACTTCGGGCTGGCGAAGAAGCTCGAGGGGGATTCGAGCCAGACGAAAGACGGCGCGATCATGGGGACGCCGAGCTACATGGCGCCGGAGCAGGCGCGGGGGGAACTGAAGAACCTCGGCCCCTCCGCCGACATCTACTCACTCGGGGCGATGCTCTACGAAATGCTCGTCGGCAGGCCGCCGTTCCTCGGCTCGAGCCCCTTCGACACCATCATGCAGGTGATCAAGGAGGAGCCGGTCCCGCCGTCACGGCTGATGCCCAAGCTCCCGGTGGACATCGAAACGATCTGCCTGAAATGCCTCCAAAAGGAGCCCTCCAAGCGATACGACTCGGCGGAGCGCCTCGCCGAGGATTGCCGTCGCTTCATCGCCGGGGAGCCGATCCTCTCCCGCCCGATCTCTCCGGCCGAACGGGCGTGGCGCTGGTGCCGGCGCAATCCGAAGGTGGCTGGCCTCCTCGCCACCGTCGCCGGGCTCCTCGTTCTCGTCGCCGTGACGTCGACGGTGTCGGCCCTGACGATCGCCCAAGAGCGGAATCTCAAGGAAATCCAGCGCAAGGATGCCGTCGACGCCCGGGAATTGGCGGTAGCGGCCAAGCAGCGGGCCGAGGAGAACGAAAAGCTGGCCACCGATCAGGCCGGCCTTTCCCTCGAAACGATGCAGGTCCTGATCGACAAGGTGCAAACGCAACTCGACGAGGCCCCCCGCACCCAGCAGATCAAGCGTGATCTCCTCGAGACCGCCATGGAGGGGCTGAAGAAGGTCGCCAAGAAGGCGGAGGGCTCGACGAGCATCGAGGCCACGATGCTCGGCGCCCACATGCGGATGGCCGACATCTTCAAGCAACTCGGCGACACCGACGATGCCATGAAGGAGTTCGAAAAGTCGCTCGACATCGCCAGGCGGCGCGCCGCCAAGAACCCCGACAACGATGCCTCCCAGGCCAACCTCGCCGTTGTCCTCAGCCAGGTCGGCGACATGCGGCAGGAGCTCGAACGCGACGTCGATGCTTCCCTGTCGTGCTACCGGGAGGCACTGGCGATCTGCGAGACCCTCCATGGCAAACCGCCGAGCGCCGTCGGGGGAATGCCCCCCGAACGAGCCCTCGACATGCTCGCCGAAGCCAACAAGAACGTGGCGCTGACGCTCCTCAAGCAGGGAAAGCCGGGCGAGTCGCTCGACCTCCTCGCGAAGGTCGTGTCGCTGCGGCAGGAACTCGTGGCGATGGCACCGGATGTCCAGAACTTCCAGCAGACCCTCGCCCAGGCCTACAACATCCTCGGGGAGGTGTGTTTCCTCACCGGTGACACCGCCGCCGCGCTCACCCATTACGACGCATGCATCGCCCAGCGCGAGAAGGTCCTCGAGACCGACCCCGGAGACATCCAGGGAACGTTCGAGCTCGCCGAGTCGTGCGGTAACTACGGCGACGTCCTCATCCGCCTCGGCGACAACGCCGGTGCCAGGAAGCTCTTCGAGCGGGCCCTGGCCGGCTTCCGCGGGCTCATGGAGCTCGACGGGCGGAACATCAACTTCAGGATCGCGACGGGGGCGTCCTCCTATCGGCTTGGGGTGCTTGCCCGCCGCGCCGGCGACAAGGCCGACGCCGACCGTCATTTCGCCGAAAGTCTGGCGCTCCGCGAGGAGATCGCCGCCCTCGATCCCAACAACGACGCCCGGCGGATGGAACTCATGCTCGCCCTGGCGACCTGCGGCGAGCACGTTCGGGCCGTTGAGATCGCCGAGGCGGTCCGCACCGGCTCGAAGGATCCCGAACTCCTCTGCGAGGTGGCCCGCTGCTACGCCCAGTGCTCCGCGGGCTTGCGTGCGACCGACGCCCCCCAGGCCGACGCCTACGCCGATGCTGCAATCGCCGCCCTCTCCGAGGCGATCGACGACGGCTACAGCGACCGCGTCGCCTTCGACACCGACCCCGATCTCGATCCGATCCGGGATCTCCCCGGATACCGGGCCCTTGCAGGGCGATTCCCCGGCTCGTGAGCCCCGTCGAGATTCCCCCCGGGTTCTCCTCGACCGAGTCAACGCCTACGCCACCGTCAGCGTGATCAGCTGGCTGACTGCCTTCCTCGCCCCCCCCTTGTCGGTCGCAGTCACGGTGAAGGAGTAGGTCTTCCCCTTCATCGCCAGCGTCGACCCCTTCACGGTCACCGCGCCGGTCGTGGCATCGATGGCAAACAGCGTCGCGTCGGCCGCGGCGAGGCTGAAGGCGACCCCCTGCGAGACGTCGGCCGAGTCGTTGACCGTCGCCGTGTAGACGACCGGATTGAGCGTGGCGCTGGCGACCACCGAGGCGGTGCGGCCGGAGGTGAACGTCGCCGCCGTATCGTCGACATTGACCACCGCGACGGTCACCACCTTCTCCGCCCGGTTGACCCCGTCGTCGGCGATCACCGTGAACAGGTACGACGTCTTCGTCTCGTAATCGGCCGCAGTAAGGAGCGTCACCGCCCCGGTCGTGGGATTGATCGCGACCTTCGCCGCATCCCCCACGAGCGGCTTGATCGAATAGGTCACGAGGCGGAAAGCGGCCGTGACGTCGGCATCGGTGCGCGTCGCCGTGTAGATCACCGTGGTCGTCGCCGCGTTCTCCGTCACAGAGCCGACCGCGGCGCTCGTGATCACCGGTGCGTTGTCGTTGAGATCGCTGACGGCCACCGTCACCGCCTTCTCGGCACTGTTGACGCCATCCGACGCCACCACCGTGAACAGATACGACGTCTTCGTCTCGTAATCGGCGGCGGCCAGGAGCGTGACGGCCCCGGTCGTGGGATTGATCGCGACCTTCGCCGCGTCACCGACCGCCGGCTTGATGGAATAGGTCACCAGGCGGAAGGCGGCCGTGATGTCGGCGTCGTTCCGAGTGACCGTGTAGATCACCGTGCTCGTCGCCGCGTTCTCCGCCACCGTGCCGGTCGTGGCGCTCGTGATCACCGGAGCGTTGTCGTTGGTATCGATGACGTTCACCGTCACCGCCTGCTCGGTCGCGTTGAGCCCGTCGCTGGCAATGATCGTGAACAGATACGAAGTCTTCGCCTCGTAATCCGCAGCGGCAAGGAGCGTGACGGCGCCGGTCGTGGCATTGATCGCGACGCGTGCCGCATCGCCGACCGCCGGCTTGACGGAATAGGTCACCTGGCGGAAGGCCGCCGTGACGTCGGCGTCGGTCCGGGTGACGGTGTAGATCACGGTCGTCGTGGCCGCGTTCTCGACGACCGTGCCGGTAGCACCGCTCGTGATCACCGGAGCGCTGTCGTTTGCGTCGACGACGTTCACCGTCACCGACTTCTCGGTCGTGTTGAGCCCGTCACTGGCGATGATGGTGAACACGTACGACGTCTTCGTCTCGTAATCGGCCGGGGCCAGCAGCGTGACAACCCCCGTCGTCGGAGCAATCGCCACCATGGCCGCGTCGCCGACGGCCGGCTTGATCGACCAGGTCACCTGGCGGAAGGCGGCCGTCACGTCGGCGTCTGTCC
The DNA here is from genome assembly GCA_947453375.1 of Planctomycetaceae bacterium. Lineage (GTDB taxonomy): Bacteria > Planctomycetota > Planctomycetia > Pirellulales > UBA1268 > QWOP01. The sequence continues at coordinate 5,509 of CANGGT010000057.1, read as the reverse complement.
GCAAGCCGGTGTAGATCACCGTCGTCGTGGCCGCGTTCTCCACCACCGATCCGGCGGCGGCGCTGGTGATCACCGGCGCGTTGTCGTTGGTGTCGATGACGTTCAGCGTCACGATCCGCTCGGACCGATTGACACCGTCATCGGCGACGACCACGAACAGGTACGACGTCTTCGTCTCGTAGTCGGATGGAGCGAGCAGGGTCACGGCGCCGGTCGCCGCGTTGACCGCCACCCTCACCCCATCCCCCACGCCCGCCTTGATCGAATAGGAGACGTTGCGGTAGGCCGCCGTCACGTCGGCATCCGTCCGCGTTGCCAGGTAAACGACGGCGCTGACCGCGGTGTTCTCCACCACCGTCGCCGTGGCGGCGCTGGTGAAGACCGGGGCGTTGTCGTTGGTATCGGAGACCACGACCGTGACGATTTGGTAGCTCACAAGCCCGCCCGGATCGGTGGCGGCGACACGAACCTGATAGATGCCGTCGCGATCCGCATCGGTCGGATTCTCGAAGTCGGGAGCGACCTGGAACGTCAGCACGCCGGTGACCGGATCGATCGTGAACCGTGCCCCGTCGGCGTTGTCGGTCGCATCGGCAGCGATCGAATAGCCAAGCGTGTCGAGATCCCAATCGGTCGCCGCCGCAACGCCGGCGACGGTGAGATTCTCGGCCAGGTTGATGATTTTCGTGGCCGCTGCGAACTCTGGAGCGACGTTCACGTCGACCACGGTCACCATGTACCGCGTCACCACGTTGCGAGTGCCGTCGGTGGCCCGCACGATCACCTCGGCGACATTGTCGGCGCCGACGTCCGCCGGGGCCGTGTACCTCGGTAGGTTCGCAAATCGCAGCTCCCCGGTCGCGACATCGATCTGGAACAGCCCGGCATCGACGCCGGCGACCACGGCAAACGTGGCCGCCCCGGTCAGCCCGGTCGTCGGCACGGTGCCCACCGCCTGCCGATGCTCTGGAACAGTCGGCGCGGCAACCGAATAGGTCGTGCTCGACCGGGAGTCGACGACCGCGGCCCCGCCAGAGAGATCAATCGTCTGGGCATCGAGGAGCGCGAAGATCCCGGCGCGGTCGAGGGCATTCCCGGCAAGTGACACTCCAGACCCGAGATTGATCGCCTCGACGGAGGTGCGGAACGTGTTGCCAGACAGGCCGGTGATCGCGAGATTCACGGTGCCGGCGATGCCCGACTGCACGGTGCTGGCGAACGTATTGCCGGTGATCGTGGCGCCGGCCGAGCCGCCGTCGTCGACATGCGTTACCCCGGAGACGGCGTTGCGGATGACATTGCCGTCGACCGTGACATCGGCCGAACTGCGGATGAGGATCGCCGTGCCTCCGGCGACCCCGGCGTTGTCGATTCCGAAGCCCCGGACGATGACGCCGGTGGCCGATACCGTCACCGTGGCGGTCGCCCCGGCACCGAGGAGTGTCGTCGCCGCGCTGCCGGCAGACGAGACGAGCGTCAGGTCGTTCTTGTCGATGTCGATTGCACCGGAGTAGGTGCCCGGGGCAACAAGAATCGTGTCGCCGGCGGCCGCTGCATCGACGGCGGCCTGGATGCCGGTGAGTCCGTCGCCCACGCCAACGAGGAGCGTCGCCGTGCCATCTCCTCGGAAGCGGACGACCTCCACGCTCGTGAGGATGCTTTCGCTCGCCGGGACGATGCCCGGCAGGCTCGTGACCGTGACGGTCGAGCCGCTGATCGCGATCGTATAGTCGGCCGTATTCCCCGGCAGAGTGACCGCGTCGATCCCCGCCCCACCGTCGACCGTGTTCGATCCGCCGCCGAGCTGGAAGGTGTCGGCAGCGTCGGCTCCCTGGAAGGTATTGACCGAGCCGCCCGCGACGAACGTGTTGGCGCGGGCATTCCCGGCAAGCGAGTTCCCGAGGACACTGCCGAGCACCCGCTCGAGGCCCTGCGCCGCCGACGGCTCGTCGGCGGATTCGACAGCCGACGAGAGCCGGAGCGACAGATCTCCGGCGCCGACCACCTGCACCGCCGTCGATGCCAAGTCGATCGCCACGGCGGCTCCGAAATTGGTGAAGTCGAGCGTGTCGCCGCTGTCGCGGCCGTCCGCTGAGCCAGTGGCTCCGATGTCGCTCTTCTCGAACCGGACATCCTCGAGAATCGTGTCGGAGCCCAGGGCCGTCCCCTGGAACACGTAAGTGTCGTCGCCACGGCCCCCCGCCAACGTGTCGTCGCCGCCGCGCCCCTCGAGCGTGTCGCCGGCATCATCACGGCTGGCGGAATCGAATCGGGAGAGGAACAGCTCGTATCTCCCGGTGTCCGAGGCGCTCGCGTCATCGTGGTGGAAGCCCTTCACCTCGATGTAATACGTGCCATCGGCCGGAAGGACGAGATCGATGATGCTCGGATCATGCGTCTCGAACTCATCATCGCTCGAGGCCACGACATTCCCGGCCGCGTCGTAGACGGTAAGCACGGCATCGAGATCGAGCGATGACGAGGCGTGCTTGTAGCGGTCGAGCGCGGCTGACATCACCTGGATGTTGAGGAGATCCCCGCGCCTTCCAGAGATTCGGTAGACATCGAGCTCGCCGGTGGCAGTCAGTTCGCCGAGCACGTCGACGGCCCCGGCCATGAGATCCTTGGCGGCATTGAGGCCGTGGTTGAGCGTGTTGGGGAGCGACAGGGGCACGGGCACCAGCTCCTGCGATCCCGACAGCGTCTGGCTGCCATGGGGCGTGGCCTGTTCCTCGACGAGGAGCTTCCCGTCCGGGGTCATCGGCGCCGTCAGGTTGTAGACCAGCTTGATGGACTCCCGTTCCCCGAAGAACTCCGACGCCACCAGATCCCAGAGGGTGAATCCCGTCAGGGCGGGCGTTTCGATGATGTGGCGATCGGTCTCCCAGGCCGCCGACGCACCGGGATAGGCCGGATCGATGAGGTAGCCGTCGCTCCCCGGCGGGGCCTCGATGCCGAATCCCATGGGGCCAAACGAGTCGGCATGACGGAGTCCATGCAGATGCCCGAGCTCGTGCGCTGCCAGCCAAGCCGACGACGCGACGAAGTTTTCTGAGGTGGCCACCGGCCCTCCCGGAACGCCGAGCAGGCCGTTGACGTCGACGGTGGCGATCCCGGCGTAGCTCCGGTTTCCGAAATCAACCTCCGAAGCCCAGCCGCCGGAATCCTCGGAGCCAGGCCGCGGCTTGTTGAACTTGATCGTGGCGTACTCGCCGAGTGCCGGGACGTCGAGGACGAACTGGACGTGGAAGGCGCTGTAGATGGAACCCAGCCGGATGGCGATCGCTGCCCGCTCGGCGGTCGTGTAGGCATGGTCACCGACCGACACGTCGGTCTCGCTGTCGAAGTCGAGATAGGCCACCTGTACGCGGCCGTTGGAGGTGGCGGCGGCCCCGAGCCGATCATCGGGCAGATCGGACCCGAAGAGGGCATTGTCGCGGGAGTTGCCCCGGAGCACATCGGCGCCGTTCGAGCCCACGGCATCCTCGAAGCCGCTTCCACTCGAGAGTGTCAGCGACAGGCCAGACTTCACGACCTGCGTCGTCGTCAGGGCGAGGTCGACGCTCACCCCAGCGCCACCGACGATCGAGAGCGACGAGAAATCGAGCGTGTCGGTGTCGAGATCGGCTGCCTCGTCGAGGGCCAGTGTGCCGGTCACGCCATCGACGAACAGAAGGGTGTCGTCGCCGCTGCCGCCGGCGATCGAGCCGGTCAGCGATGTGCCTCCGAGCACGGCCCGGTCGCGACCGGCGCCGAGGTCGATCGTGACTGCCGCCCGGTTGCCATGGTTGCCATCGCCGCGGCCGTCATTGACATACACGTCGTCGCCGTCCCCAGCCGCGAACGAGAGCGTGACATCATTACCGCTGTTGATCAGCGCGTTGCTCCCGGTGTCACCGACGACCGCGAGGGAGACATTGTCGGCGTCGTTGGTGATCGATTCGAACCGGGTGCCGCTGACGGTGATCGTCGACCCGGCGCCGGAGTTGCGCAGCGATACCATGTCCGCCCCGGCGACGTTGATCTTGTTCCCTGAGCCGGTGGCGTTGACCCCCACCTTGAACGACCCGCCACGGATATCGATGCCCCCCGAGCCACTGGCGTTGAGCGTGTTGAACGATCCGCCCGCGACATCGATCTTCCCGGCGCCACTCACGTTGACGACGCTGAACTTCCCCCCGGCGATGTCGATCTTCCCAGCACCGCTCGAGGAGAGCACGGTGAACTTGCCACCACGGACATCGATCGCGCCGGAGCCGGTCACCGTCACCGTCTTGAACGAGCCGTCGCTGATCCCAAGGTCACCCGAGCCGGAAGCGACAAGCTGATCGAAGTCGCCGCCGGAGACGCTGATCTTCGCCGCGCCGCTCGATCCCAGCCCGATGCTGAACTTGCCGCCACGAACATCGATCGCGCCTGCACCGTTGCTGGAGAGAACCCCGAACTTGCCGCCGCGGACGTCAATCCCGCCGGAGCCCACGACCGTCACCGTCTTGAACGAGCCGTCGGAGATCCCCAGAGCACCCGTGCCGGAAGTGAAAAGCTGATCAAAGTCGCCCCCATTGACGCTGATCTTCGCCGAGCCGGTCGATCCCAATCCAATGCTGAACTTGCCGCCACTGACATCGATCGCGCCTGCGCCACTGCTGGTGAGGACACCGAACTCGCCGCCGCGGACGTCAATCGCACCGGCACCACTCACCGTCACCGTCTTGAACGAGCCGTCGGAGATTCCCAGATCCCCAGTGCCGGAAGCGACGAGCTGATCGAAGTCGCCACCGGAGACGTTGATCTTCGCCGCGCCACTCGATCCCAGACCGATGCTGAACTTGCCGCCACGGACGTCGATCGCGCCAGCGCCGCTGCTGGAGAGAACTCCGAACTTGCCGCCACGGACGTCGATCCCGCCGGCACCACTCACCGTCACCGTCTTGAACGAGCCGTCGGAGATCCCCAGATCCCCAGTGCCTGAAGCGACGAGCTGATCGAAGTCGCCGCCGGAGACGCTGATCTTCGCCGAGCTGCTCGACCCGAGCCCGACGCTGAACTTGCCGCCGCGGACGTCGATCGCGCCAGAGCCGGTCACCGTCACCGTCTTGAACGAGCCGTCGGAGATCCCCAGATCCCCGGTGCCGGAAGCGACGAGCTGATCGAAGTCGCCACCGGAAACGTTGATCTTCGCCGCGCCACTCGACCCCAGTCCGACGCTGAACTTGCCGCCGCGGACATCGATCGCGCCGGAGCCGGTCACCGTCACCGTCTTGAACGAGCCGTCGCTGATCCCGAGTTCCCCGCTCCCTGAAGCGACGAGCTGGTCGAAGTCGCCGCCGGAGACGTTGATCTTCCCGGCGCCGCTCGACCCCAGCCCGACGCTGAACTTGCCGCCACGGACGTCGATCCCGCCAGAGCCTGTCACCGTCACCGTCTTGAACGAGCCGTCGGAGATCCCCAGGGCTCCAGTGCCGGAGGCGATGAGCTCTTCGAAATCGCCGCCGCGGACATCGATGCT
>CANGGT010000056.1 GCA_947453375.1 Planctomycetaceae bacterium | reverse complement strand
GGGCGCGTCCTGCACCCGGAGCTGTTCGAGATCCATGCTACGCGCTCGATCGAGCGCGGCGGCTACTCCGCGAGCGTCTCGATCACCAGCGCCGGCCATGTCATCTGCTGGCGGAAGGACGGGCTCGTGCTCTCGGAGGTCGCCACGGCGGCGACGGCACCGCTGCCGCAGAAGCGCAGGCTGTTCTCCTACCGGATCAGCGGCGAGCGCAGCGACCGGATGGAATGCCGTGGCGGAGCCTGCTACCAGATGTGTTTCCAGTTGGAGACGGTGGCGCCGGAGCTGTTCTGGGCGTTCCAGCAGGAGCTCTGCACCGACGGTGGTCGCAGCGGGCTCCTGCACCGCTTCCAGTCGGAGAGCCGGATGGCGCTGGGCGCCGTCAGTTGGATCAATCTCGAGACCCGCTCGAAGTGCCTGATCGTGCAGGCCTACCACACCTTTCCCGACGAACTGGCAATCGTGAAGAGCCAGACGCTGTTCGAGACGCCGTAGCCCCGGCGGCCACCCCGACGAGGACCGAGACGATGAGTCGATCCGCCGCCGAACCGGAATCCCCGCGCCGCAGCCGCGTGTTGATCGCCGACGACAACGAGCCCAACCGCGAGCTCCTCGAGGTCTATCTCGCCGACATCGATTGCGATATCGCCACGGCTGTCGACGGCAAGGACACCCTCGATCAGGTGGCGAAGTTCCACCCCGACGTCATCCTCCTCGACGTCATGATGCCGAAGCTCTCCGGCTTCGAGGTCTGTCAGCGGCTCAAGGCCGACCCGGCCACGAGCCCGATCATGGTGCTCATGGTGACGGCCCTCGGCGAGCTCGGCGACATCGAGCGGGCCGTCGAGTCGGGCACCGATGACTTTCTCTCCAAGCCGGTCAACCGGGTGGAGCTGGTGAAGCGAGTGGAAAACATGCTCAAGCTCCGGCACGTCACCGACGAGCTCGAGCGGCTGCGGAGCTACATCAGCAGCATGGACGACGACCAGCCGCCACGCTGACTGTCCGTGGCAATGGGCTCCATGGCCGTCCGGTCGCGGGGCGGCCGGTGAATCCAGCGCCACTGGTATGGCACCGATGCATCCAGCGGCGGGAGGCTCGGCGTGCCTCTCAGGCCCGGCGGCCGCCGATGCCGACCGCCTCGAGGACGCGCGTCGTCGCCGGCGACTTGTTGAGGACGTAGAAGTGGATCCCGGGGACGCCGGCGGCAACGAGTTCCTCGACCTGCTTCGCGGCAAAGTCGACCCCGGCTTCGAACTGCGCCGCCTCGTCATCGCCGGCGGCCTCGAAGGCGCGCGTGAATGACTCGGGCAACCGGGCCCCGCAGAGCGTGGCGATCCGGCGGATCTGCGCGAAGTTCGTGACGGGCATCACGCCCGGCACGATCGGCGCCTGGATGCCGAGGCGGCGACAGGCGTCGCGGAAGCGGAGGAAGTCGGCGTTGTCGTAGAAAAGCTGCGTGACGATGACGTCGCCGCCGTTCTCCACCTTCCGCTTGAGATTCTCGAGATCGGCCTGTGGGGAGACGGCTTCCTGGTGGGTCTCGGGGTAGCCGGCCACGAGGATCCCGAAGCGGGGGAACTCGGCGCGGATGAGGGCCACGAGTTCGGAGGCGTAGGAGAGCCCGCCATCGACGGCCTGGAACGCCGTCTCGCCCTTGGGAGGATCGCCACGGAGGGCGACGATCGCCTTCACGCCGAGGGCCTCGGCCTCGCGGAGGTAGCCGCGCAGTTCGTCGACGGTGCTGCCGACGCAGGTGAGGTGGCTGGCGACGGCGACGCCGTGGCGCTGCCTGAGGCCGGCGAGGATCTCGAGCGTCTTACCCCGGGTCGAGCCGCCGGCGCCGTAGGTGCAGGTGATGAGGGCCGGCTCCCAGGCGACGAGATCCTCGACCGTCCGCCACATCGCGGCTTCCGACTCGGCCGACTTCGGGGGGAAGAGTTCGAAGGAGAGGCCGAGCCGGCCGGGGGGATAGCTCTGGAGGATCGACACGGTGGCAGATCTCTGGGGGTGGGGCTGGCTTTGGGCGGCGGGAGAGTGGGGCCTGGAATCCCGCCGGCCGGTCGATTGTAGCGCTCTCCTGCCCGGGACGCAGCGCCGGGCTTGGGGGGGAAGCTGGTCGGGCTGCAACAGCGGCGGGCTGAGGCTGAGGCGGCCGCTCGAGCCCCGGCCGGGGCGTGACGACAGAGGCTGGCGTCGAGGGGCTGGAATCCGTAGGCTTCTGGGGCGTTTACGCGCCCTCGAGCCGGAGTGGCGGAATGGCAGACGCGGCGGACTCAAAATCCGTTGCCAGCAATGGCGTGTGGGTTCAAGTCCCACCTCCGGCATTCTTGAAATGAAGGCAGCGGGTGATTCGGGGCTTTTCGAAGTCCGAGGCCCACCAGGATGCGACTCGCAGGGCCGGGCTCGGAACCTCCCGAAGCACGCTCTTCGGTTCCGGATGTTCTGCTCTGTGCCGCCCGGATCGCGTGCGCAGTCGGTCCCGCTCCGCCCGCAGATCACGGGGCGTACATCTCTCGCCACGTCGTGATCTGTTCCTCGCTCACGATCCCCTGCTCCGCGAGTTTCCCCTCGCGGATCAGGTAGTACTTCGGGACCGCATCGACAACGAAATCCTCCTTGAAGGCGTCGGTGCAGATCCCGGAAGGGTAGGCCGTGAGGGCGGCATCGAAGGAGACGGGATCGTCGTCGATCGAGAGACGGTGGATGACCGGTGCGTTGTCGCGACCGGCGATCGCCGCGATGAACGCTTCGACCGACGGGGCGAGGTCGTGGCAGGGGCCGCACCAGGTCGCCCCGAGGAGGAGGATATGCGTGCGGTCGGCGGGCAGGGACAGTTCCCCGGGCATGCCGTCGGCACCGCGGATGAGTGGCACGGAGGCGAGTTCGCGGCCGACGAGCGACGCGACTTTTCTGTCCGTGGCCGCACGCTCCCGGAAACGCTGCCGCATGTTCGACTTTCCGCCGAGCACGAACGTGAGGAGGTTGGCTTGCAGGCGATAGTCCTGCAAGATCTCCGGACGGGGCAGTTCCTCGCCGTCGGGACCGAGCGGACGGACCTCGAGCCGTTCGACCGCGGCAGCAGCATCACCGGTGGCGGCGTTCGCCGACAGTCTGGGCACGACGCGGTAGAGCACCCTGCCGGCGATGGCCGCGCGCTCGTCGGGGGGAACTCCCGGGGCGTGATGGATCACGTCGTAACGCACCTCGAGGAGGAGCCGCGCATCGTCCGGCAAGGGGAAAACCGACCTTGGCACATGGATCTGGCTCGACGGAACATCGGTCACCAAGCCACGATCCCCTGGACCGACCGCCTCGGTGTACGCGAGGTGTTCGCTGGTCAACGTCCGCCGCTCTTCACCCGTCTGCTCGACGAACAGTTCCATCGTGCCGGTGACGCGGAGCGTGTCGTGCTCCCCCGTGACACCGGGGGAATCGATGACGAATAAATTGGCTTCCACGTTGCACTCGATCGGGACCTCGAAGGCACTGCCCGGCAGCCAGGTGGGATCCTTCCGCTCGTAACGCGCGAGAAAGAGCGTGTCTGGATCGAGGACGTCGTAGCAGTTCACCATGACTCCGCCCGGTGGCACCGTGGCCTCCGGGCGGGCCTCGTATGGAACGAGGCTGTCCGGCATGGGCCAGTCCGGGTAGGTGGCCGCGAGCGCCGCGGTGATCCTCCGGCGATCGACGAAGGAAAAGCAGTTTCCCAGATTCACGAATGCCGCCACGGTGCGGACGGCATCCTCCTCCGAGAGCCCTCCCTGTTCGAGGGCTCCGATGAAGCCGGAAGCGAACTGCTCCGGATACAGCCGCCGTTCGAGGGCGAACTCGGCGGCGATGAAGTCCTCGATCGCCTCCCGTAACGGGCTCGGCATGCCGGCGAGCCCGCTCCTGTCGAAGAGGTAGTCGCTCCGCTCCAAGGAACGAACGGTGTCGGTCGGTGGAGACGTTTCATCCTCAGCGTGCCCCGACCGGGGCATAACGAGCGATGTCGCGACAAGACAGACGCCCGAAAGGACCGCCACTCCCCAGGACCACCGCCACCCGTCCTTACGAAAGCAACGCATCGGTTCCTCCCGAGCATCGTGGTCCGACGACACCGACCATACCCCTTCTGGAAAGCGTACTCGGCCGTCTTCGGCCCAGGAAACCTCCGGAATCGGGCGACACTGTCTCGTCGCGGATTCGGCTTCAGAACTCGGGCGGGTTCCCGGTCAGCCGCGACCGCCGTCTGAGCATGGCGTAGACCGCCGACACCCCAGCCGGTGAGAGGTTGGCGATCTCGATGCCGGGCAGCGACCCGTCATCAGTGCCGAAGCAAACGCCCGCCACGTCCCAGAGTTGGCCCACCGCGGAACCCCTTCTTCGCAGAACGCCACGGTTCACCGGGCCCGAGGAGTTGATGTGGATTTCAAGACCGACGTCGACGAGGGCTCCGGTGCAACCGATCGTTATCCGCCAATTCAGGACTCCGTTAGCCAATTCAATCGAATGTCTCGGAGATAGCTTGGAGGATCAATATTCGGATTGTCTAAGACACCATGATCCGACAATATTCCGTCGTTTACAAGTCTTGCGATGTAGGTATCCGTCAGATCGTCAAGGTCATTGATCTCGACGAGCGGCAGGTCGAGAAAGGGTGAAGGGCCAATGTCAGGCACAAAAGCAATTCGATCTCCGGGGTGGTCAAACACGTACGCGGTCGTCAGAGCTGAGGTTACTGGATTGCCAATCAGTTCTTGCCGTTTCCATGCCGCCAAACGACGAAATGACACCTTGTTGCGGCGGTCTGCATTCACTAGCTCGTAAGTCACACCCATTGGCGATCCTTCAGGCGGATAACTTGTATTTATACGGTCCGTATAACCACCCAAGCCTGCGTGTTAACGCACCACCGGCCGCCGGCTGATTCCGGCCTCAAACGCTTTCTAGGCCATGGATTACGGCGATTCGGCACCCAAGTCGCCGGTGTGTTAACAGGCGCCCCGTGCAGTATATCCACCCTTGCCTCGCATGCCGCAGACGGGGGCCGCCCGCCTTCGGCCGCCCGCCGACACGGTCAAAGGGACACCCCGGGGGAGTCGACCCCCCTGCCCCCGGCTTCGAATGCCGCTGCTCTTTCTGTTGAGCTACGGATGCGTTGTGTTCCAACGGCTGGCCAATGTCCGCGGCAGGATTCGAACCTGCGACCTGCTCCTTAGGAGGGAGCCGCTCTGTCCAATTGAGCTACGCGGACTCATCTTCTGCGCAGTGCATCCGGCAGGGATCGAACCTGCGGCCTCCGGTTAGGAATGCCGGTGCTCTATCCGCTGAGCTACGGATGCCCGTGATCGCCCGCCGAGCGGCGGGCGCATGGAGCGATCAGGCTGGGGAGGCCAGGAGTCAAACCTGGAACATCGTGATTCAGAATCGAGCGTGCTGTCGGTTGCACCGCTCCCCGATGAACGCCGGCGGAAAACCCCTCTGAAGCCGTGCATTTCCGCGGAAAACCGCACGGAGCCCCAGAAACGCGAAAGGCCCCGCCGGAACAGGTCCGACGGGGCCTCGTTGAGCGGTGGCGACGGGAATCCTATTCCCGAGAGATGCCCGCGAAGGCCCGGCCGGAGGAGCGATGACGTCGCCTACGCGGGACGAAAACGTCCGCGGGCAGCGTGATTCCGGCGGTGAAAGAATAGGCGTTCATGGGGTTCACGACTTCAACCTACCGCCGAATACGCTCCTGGGCAAGCGATGGATCGGTCGGCTCCCGCTGCCGCGGTGAGGGCGTTTCTTTCGCGGTCGGTCAACCGGGCGGCATGGCCGAATGGTCCACCCACATCGCTCCCCACACGTGGCCGTCGGGGTCGGTGAAGTCGCGGCCGTACATCGAGCCGTGATCCTGGACCGGATTGATGTCGCCGACGCCGCCGTGCTCGGCGGCGGCCCGGTTCATGGCGTCGACCTCGTCGCGGGAGTCGCACGAGATCATGAGCGACACCTCGCTCGACGTGCGCGGCGCGATCGGGCGAGCGGTGAACTCGCTCCACTTCGCGTGCGAGAGGAGCACGAGTTGGATCGCCTCGCTCAACCGCAGAAAGGCGGCGCTCGTGTCGGTGAACTGCGGATCGACGACGAAGCCGAGCGCCGTGTAGAAGGCCTTCGAGACGGCCACGTCGGTGACCGGCAGGCTAATGGTGATCGATCGGGGCATGGCAGGGCTCGTGGGGATGTCGTGATCGACTCGTCGTTCGTCCGCGCGACTCGCTTACGAGAGCGTCCTCGCTACGAGGGGAAACGCCGCCGGATCACGGATGGAATCGAGACTCAAATCGACGTCCAACAGCGGCCAGTGGAGATGGTCGACGGTCGGTCGCTCCACGGTCATGATCTGGTCGATCGATGCATGGCGGAACCACGGGAAATACTCGTAGGGCAGGAGGAGTTCCTCCTCGCCGGCGAGGATCCAGAAGCCGTGCCGGGAAACGTGACTGACCTCAATCGGGAAAGTGCCTGTGCCACGCATCGGCGATTTCCTCCAGGTGATCCTCGACGAGTTGCTTCGCCTCGTTGAGGACATGGACCGCAAGCCCAGTCTGAGATGCCAATTCCACCGCCGGAGTCAGCCAGAACTTGGCCTCACCGTCCGGGTGGGAAACATGAACGTGGATTCTCCGCTCCTCGCGAGAGAAGAAAAAGAATCGAAACTCACCGTCCCGGAACACCGTGGGAGTCATGAAACGTCCGCCGGAACCCCTCATTGCTCCGAGCGTATGATTCTACTCCAAACGGGTCGCCGGGGCCTCTCGACCCTGGTCGCCGGCCGGCGACGGTGCCTTGGATCCCACGCCCCGCCGTGGCCGCCGCCGGATGGTCGCAAAAAACGACGGCCGGCGGGAGAATCAGAAGCTCGAACCGTCGGCGCCGACGTTTTCCGGTCGGCGTCATCCCCTTCGCGAGGTGCCAGCATCATGACAGGCTTCCGTGGTTTCCGCTCCGTAGTCGGTGCTTTCGTGGCCGTCGCGATCGTCGGTGGGGTGGCCTCGGCCTGTACCCGCTGCCTGCAGCGGTTCAGTGACGGGCGCGTGCTCGTCGGACGGTCGATGGATTGGATGGAGGATCCCTCGTCCGAGATTTGGTGCTTCCCGCGGGGCATGAAGCGGCATGGCAACGCCGGGCCTGAGAGCCTCGCGTGGACGAGCCAGTACGGCTCGGTGGTGGTGAGCTTCTACGGCGTCGCCACCGTCGACGGCATGAACGAGAAGGGGCTCGTCGCCAACGTTCTCTATCTCGCCGAGAGCGACTACGGAAAGCCGGTAGCTGGCCGGCCGAATCTGTCGATCGGCGGCTGGGCGCAATACGTGCTCGACTCCTACGCCACGGTCGCCGAGGCGGTGGAGGGGCTGCAGAAGGAGCCGTTCACGGTTCTTGCCCCGATCCTCCCCAACGGCGAGCCCGGTGTCGGCCATCTGGCGATCTCCGACGCCTCCGGCGACTCGGCGATCATCGAATACGTCGGCGGCAAACTCTCGATCCATCACAGCCGCGACTACACCGTGATGACCAATTCCCCGCCGTTCGATCAGCAGCTCGCCCTCGACGCCTACTGGAAGGGGATCGGCGGGGATGTGATGCTCCCTGGCACGGTCCGGGCGAGCGACCGATTCGTGCGGGCGAGCTATTACAGCAACGCCATTCCGAAGGATGTGGCCGGCCCGCGCGCCGTCGCCGCCGTCTTCAGCGTCATCCGCAACGCCTCGGCGCCCCTCGGGATTTCGACTCCCGGCAAGCCGAACATCGCCAGCACGATCTGGCGGACGGTCCACGACCAGAAGGAACGCGTTCTTTATTACGATTCGGCGACGAGCCCGACGGTGTTCTGGATTCCACTCGATCGAGTCGACTTCAAGGCCGGTGCGGCCGTGAAGCGGCTGCCACTGAAGAGCGGCGAGACCTACAACGGCGACGCGTCCGGGGGTCTCGTTCCCGGGGAGACGTTCAAGTTCCTCGAGGCGAAGCCCTGAGGCGTTCCCCAAACAAGCGGGCCGGGGCTCCGGCCCGGGGCAGGGAACGGTGTTCACCGCCGGTCAGCTTGGCCGCTTCATTCGCTCCGCAGCGAGAGACGCGTTGATCCGGGGCGCGTTGAAGTATTCCGACTCCGGAACGGAGCCCACCACGTTTCCAGCCCAGGCAGACGCAGCGACGTCTTCGGGCGTAGGAATCCCGATACCGAGCTGACAGACCTCGAAAAGAATGACGTACTTCTGCTCGTCCAGGTCTGCGGGAGTGTGCCAAGCGGCGCCGCACATGTCGCAGTATGCAAGCAGACGCCCTGACGCCAGACAGCGGACGAGGACAACCTCATTGCAGGCGTGATCGCAGAGCTCCTTGACGACGGGCCACATCGGGCGCCTCCTGATTCAGGCGTGTGGCGGCCGACGCTCGGCGAGCGTGAGCCCGGGATGCGCGCCTGCAACACCGTGGATGCAGACGGCCGTCCACGCGGCGAGCCTGTGGCCGAGAAGGCGACATGCCCCCTTCGCCGCCTCGTCGGCCGGGGCCTTGGCCGAGACCGCGCCGTAGTGGAGCGTCAGATCCCGGGAGGCGTAGTCTGTCACGCCGAAGACGAGGAAGCCGAAGTTCACCAGGAGCGTCAGGACACTCTGGCAGGCGAGCTCCATGCCGCCCCCCCAGCCCCCCGCGGAGCTGAACGCGCAGCCGATCTTGCCGTCGATCTTCATCCAGTGGGGACGCATGTCATCGTCCCAGAAACGCTTCATCTTCCAGGAGAGCAGCCCCATGTTCGTCGGGCTGCCGACCGCGAGGCCGTCGGCCCAGAGAACATCCTCCGGGAGGGCGCAAAGCTCACCCGCCCCGTCGATTTTCCGGAGACGTACCTCGACGCCCGCCACCTCACGGGCCCCGTCGGCAACGAGCCGGGCCATCTGCTCGACGTTGCCGGTGAAGGAGTCGTAGAGAACGAGGATCTTCACCGGCGCGGCAGGGCTCATGACGGAAGCTCCGGATGGTCGTGAAGAAAGCCGACCGCCGGTCGGCTATTTCGCATCTTCCGCTGGCAGCACGTGGCCGAACACCGACCAGACCACGCCGTCGCCCACGACTGAAAGCGTCATGTGTCCGTCTGCCGTGATCACCAGATTCAGACCGCGGCCATGCTCCACGCCCGAGAGTAGCCATTGGCCTTCAGACTCCGCGACGGTGTCGAGCTTCGTGACCTCGCCACGACGCGACTTGGGTGCCAGGAGCGTCAATTCCTTCTTGGCGGTGTCGACCCGGAAAAACGTGGGGCGCTCCTTGTCGCCAACATCGGGAGGCCCGACGGTGCCGTCCTCATCGACGGACACGGCCGACGTCACCGCGCAGATCCAGGTCTGCTCCGCCCAGGCGCTGCCGATGAGCAAGCCATGGGCCACCAAGGTCAGTGCCACCATTCGCATCCGGTTGATCACCATCCATCCACTCCCTTCGAGGTCGATAGGTTGTCGGTCGATATTCAATCGTGAAAGCCTGAGGTCACTGCCGGGGGCCTACGGGGACGGACCGTCTCACCGCAACGAGTAGCCCTTCGCCTCCATGGCAGCCATGTAGTTGCGAGTCCAAACCCCGAATTGCTGCTGGTACGCGGCCACGGCCGTCGTGGATGTGTTTCCCGCTGCCTGGACGGCCCGCCTGGAGCGCATGCCGCCGGTCAGGCCCAGCGACGTGGCGCCGATGGCCGCACCCTTGCCGGCATCTCCGGCGATCGCACCGACAGCGACGCCGACGAGCGCACCTCCGGCAGCCCCCTTCACGGCGCCACCGCGAGCGGCCCCGGCGGCGGCGGTCGCTGCCTGCGACTGCTGATCGAGCACGGCCTTCGCCTGGTAGGGATCCCAGCCGGTCTGTTGCGTGGCCCAGTCATAGGAGGCGGCCTCGTCGGCCCGCTGCTGATCGGGCGTTTGGCCCCGCGCCGGGAAGATCGCGAGGTTCGCCGGATTCGCGCTGAGCTGAGGGGGGGCTCCCTGCGCCGCCGACGCGATGATGAGGAGCGATGCGATCGCCGAAAAGGAACCGATCAGCCGCTTGCTCGACGCAGACCTCGTGCCCATCGCGGAATCTCCTTGGTGGTGTCCGCCCCGAGTCGTTCGTTGGGGGGCGGATGCGAGCCCCGGGGTGTACCCGGTGTCGAGGTGGGCAGGAAGACGAGTTTTGGCGACGACCGCGCAGGCAACACGCGGAAACAGCAAACAGGGAATGGCAGAACAGCCCTGTACGCCGGTCCCCTGTTCGCTATCATCCCCCGCCGCGCGGGCCGCATCCGCCCCCGGGCCTTCACGGGTGTCGGCGGCCCCGTCGTGCCCACGTGATCGGATTGCCCCCATGCCACCGACGTTCACCAAGGCATGGCGCCGAACGCTGCGTGGGCTGGTGCTCGCGTTGGCCTGCGGCGTCGCCGGAGCGCCTGTTGAGGTGCGCTGCGAGAGTGACGCCCCGCCCCAGCGCTGGACCGGCGACGACACGGCCCGCTCGATCCCGCTGCCGCCGGTCGACGATGCGTTGCTTCCCGCCTCGGTGATCGAGCCGCTGGAGTCGCTCGACCCGGGCGGCGCCGAAGGCAATGACGGCCTGCCGCTGCCATCGCCGCCGGGGCGGAAGGGACGGCGGCCCGGTGGGCCACCGGGGGCGCCGGTGATGCTGGGGGGATTCTGGGCACCGGCCGCGAACGTCTCTGGGCAGGCTTCCGATTTGGCGATCAACGCGCAGTTTGCAAGAGTCGGTGTGCCGCTGGTGCCTCCCGTGGAGGGGGCGCCGCTGTGGATCGGCATCGGTCGCTTCGGCCGATTGGAGCTGGCGACGGATGCGGTGCTGCCAGACTCAGGGACGGCGATCCCCGACAATCTGTGGCTCGTGGAGACCGGCTTCACGCACATCCGGCCGCTCGACAACGGCACCACGCTGGGAGGAACGCTCCTTGTCGGCTCAGCCAGCGACCGTCCGTTCGCGGGCCTGCGCGACATGACCATGATGGCGATCGTGTTCGCCAACCGCCCCGCGGCCAACGACCGCGACGACTGGAACGCCAGCCTCTTCTACTCACCGACCTCGCAGCTCCCCTTTCCCCTTCCCGGGTTGGCGTATGTCTGGCGACCGACCCCCACGGTCGAGGCGAAAATCGGCGTGCCCGCGGGGCTGGAGTGGAAGCCCGACGACGACTGGAGCCTGACCCTCGGCTACACGCCGCTGATCAACGCCTCGGCCGTCGTCCGTCGCAGGCTCGGGCTGGGGTTCTCGGCCATCGCTCTCTATCGCACCGACACCGAGACCTTTTTCCTCGCCGAGCGGACCTCCGATCAGCAACGGTTCTTCGTCTTCAATCAGCGGGTCGCGGTCGGTTTGGAGCGCCTGCTCGCCGGGGGCTTCTCCCTGGAGATGACCGCCGACTACCTCTTCGACCGGCTCATCTTTCAGGGAACGAGCTTCGACACCGGGCGCACCGACGTCGTGGCGATCGCTCCCGGCGCGGGGCTGACGATGCAGCTCTTGTGGCGGCGCTGACCGGTCAGTCCGCCGCCAATTCGTCGCGATCCGCCGCCGCCATCGCCTTCTCGGCCTGCGCTCGCCCGAAGCACCAGAAGAGCGCCGGATGGACGAAGAAATCGAGGAGCGTCGAGCTGATCAATCCTCCGAGAATCACCGTGGCGACGGGATAGAGGATCTCCTTGCCAGGCTCGCCGGCTGCGAGCACGAGGGGCACAAGCGCGATGCCCGCCGTGAGCGCGGTCATGAGCATCGGCGCCACCCGCTCCCGCCCGGCCCGCTCGACCATTTCCGGCGTGAAGCCCTCCCCCTCGTGGCGCACCAGATGGAGATAGTGCGCGATCAGGAGGATGCCGTTGCGGGAGGCGATGCCCGACAGGGAGATGAAGCCGACCATGCTCGCAACGGTGAGTGACTGGCCGGTGATCACGATCGCCGCCACCGAGCCGATTGCCGCCATCGGTAGGGCCGCGAGCACCTGGAGGGCGAGATTCGTCGATCGGAAGAGCGTGGTGAGGGCGAGGAACATGCCCAAGAGCGACACGAGGCTTAAAAAACCGATCATCCTCGTCGCCTGGCGCTGGCTCTCGAACTGGCCGCCGTATTCGAGAAAATATCCCGCGGGAAGCTCGGCCTGGATCGGGGCGAGCCGGGCCTGAATGTCGAGGACGACGCCGTTGAGATCGCGGCCCGCCGTGTTGCACTGGAGGATGATCCGGCGGCGGACGTTTTCGCGATTGATCGTGTTGGGGCCGCTCCCTTCGACGATGTCGGCCACCGTTTCCAGCGGCACCCTTCCTCCTCCCTCGAGATTGATGGAAAGGCGTCGGAGGGCATCGATGTCGACCCGATAGGGATCGTCGAGCCGCACGACGAGATCGAACTTGCGCTCCCCCTGCACGATCTCCGACACCGTTCTCCCGTTCATCGCCGTCTCGATGAAGCCGTTGATCTCGTCGGCGGTGAGGCCAACCTGCATGAGCTTGTCGCGCTTGAGCCGGATCTGGAGCTGGGGAATCTCGACCTGCTGCTCGACCATGAGATCCTTGACGCCACCCACGTCCGCGATGGCGGCCTTCATCTTCTCGGCGGTGCGGCGGAGAAGACCGAGATCGTCGCCATAGAGCTTGATCCCCACCTGGGCCTTCACCCCCGAGAGCATGTGGCTGATGAGGTGGGAGAGCGGCTGCTCCACCGACAAGACGACGCCGGGAACCTGCGTCAGCTCCTCGCGGAGCTCCTCGAGCACCTCTTCGCGGCCGCGGCCGGAATCGGGATCGAAGCTGATGATGATCTCGGAGGCATTCACCCCCTCGGCATGCTCGTCGAGCTCGGCGCGGCCGGTGCGGCGACCGAAGTTGAGCACCCCCTTCACCTTCTTGATCCGCTCGTCCACCATCCCGGCAATGGCGTTCGAGGTATCGAGCGACGTGCCGGGGGGAAGAAGGACGTTGACTTGGACGCATCCCTCGTTGAAGGGAGGCAGGAAATCACGGCCGAGTTGCGTGACGACGCCGATGCTCACGGCCACCGCCGCCGCCACCGTCACGAGGATCGGGGCCGGGTAACGGACGCTCGTGCGAATGGCCCAACCGGCGAGGGCCTTGAGCATCCGCAGCAGGAGGCCATCCTTGTCGTGATCCATGAACGTGGCGCCCGGAAGGAGCCAGTACGAGAGCACGGGAGTGACGGTCAGGGAGACCAGGAGCGAGGCCAGAATGGAGACGATGTAGGCGATGCCCAGGGGGGTGAAGAGCCTTCCTTCCATCCCTTCCAGGGCGAACAGCGGCACGAACACGAGGACGACGAGGATCGTGCTGAAGACGATGGAGTTGCGGACCTCGCTGCTCGCCTCATACACCACCCGCAGCGCCGATTTCGGCTCCGGTAGGCGACCGTTTTCGCGGAGGCGGCGGAAGATGTTCTCGACGTCGACGATCGCGTCGTCGACGAGCTCGCCGATCGCCACGGCCAGCCCCCCCAGGGTCATCGTGTTGATCGACATCCCCAGGCATTTGAAGACCAGCCCCGTGATCACGATCGAGAGTGGGATGGCGGTGAGCGTGATGAAGGTCGTGCGGAAGTTGAGCAGGAAGAGAAAGAGCACGATGACGACGAGCACGCCGCCGTCGCGGAGGGCCTCGACGACGTTGCGGATGCTCAGGTCGATGAACGTCTTTTGGTTGTAGATCTCCGCATTGATTCGGACGTCGGCGGGGAGCGACGGGCGCAGTTCATCGAGGGCCCGGGTGATGTTTTCCGTCAGTCGCCGCGTGTCGGCCCCCGGTTGCTTGGAGATGACGAGCATGACGGCGGGAAGGCCGTTGACGGCGGCGTCGCCGCGTTTGACCTGGGCCGCCTCGGCAACGCGGGCCACCTGGCCGAGCACCACCGGCCGGTCGCCGGTCGACTTGATGACCACCGATGTGAGGTCGTCGAGCGACTGGATGCGGCCGAGCGAGCGGACGAGGAGTTCGTTCCCCCCCTGGTTCAGATAGCCACCGGTGGCGTTGGAGTTGCTCGCCTGCACCGCCGCCTCGACCTCGGCGAGGCTGATGTCGTACCGGAGAAGGAGCGACGGGTCGACGAGCACCTGGAACTGCTTTCTTCCCCCTCCCATCGTCACGACCTGCGCGACGCCGGGGATCGTCAGCAGCCGCTGGCGGACGACCCAATCGGCCAGCGTGCGGACCTCGATCGGGGGCGTGGCCCCGGTGTCGCTTGTCATCCCCACGTGCATGATCTGCCCCATGATCGACGAGATCGGGGCGAGCTGCGGCCGAACCCCCTTCGGCATTCGATCGAGGGCCAGGGCGATCTTCTCCGCCACGATCTGCCGGTCGACGTAGATGTCGGTGCCCCAGCCGAACTCGACGGTGATTACCGACAGGCCGACGCCGGACGAGCTGCGCACGGCCTGCACCCCGGTCGCCCCGTTGAGGACCGATTCGAGGGGAAACGTGATCAGCGTCTCGACCTCCTCAGGCGCCAGCCCCGGCGCTTCAGTGAGGATCGTGACACGTGGCCGATTGAGATCGGGGAAGACGTCGATCGGCAGCCGGGAGAGCGTGACGCTGCCGTAGGCCATGGCGGCGATCGCGAGAACGATCGTGAGCAGGCGGTAGCGGAGGGCATTCTTGATGACAGCGTCGAGCATGGATCGCCTGGGATTGGGCGTTTGAAATCGGTTGAGGGAGTCGGTCGGTCGAGTCACCGCACGGGCACTCGGCTCAGTGGCTGTGGCCGGCGTGCGGGTCGATCGCCCCGCCCGATTTGTTTTTCAGTGCCAGCTGCAGTTGCTGGGCGGCGGTCATGGCGATGGTGTCGCCAGGGAACAACGCTCCGTCGTTGGCAATCACGACCGTTTGCGGGTCGCGGTGCTCGACGTGGACGGCCTGCCGGTCGAGGTGGTCGCCGTTGACCCGGAAGACATAGTTTTCGACGCCGTCCTGAGCCACCGCCCCGGTGGGGAGCACGATCGAATCGGCCCACGACTCCACCGGCACGCGGAGCTGCATCCGCTGGCCGGGCTTGTAACGCCATTCGACGAACCGGGCACTCCCGTCGCCGTCACCTCGCTTGTCGCGGACGATCTCGTTCGGAAGCCGGACATAGAAATGGAGCGCCCGCGACTCCGGGTCGATGCGGTTGGCGATGTAGTCGATCTCCAGTCCCTCCACCTTCTGCTCCGGCCCCCCCTTCGACTCGAGGATCGCGACGACCGGAAGGTTTCCGGCAGCGGCCCGGGTGATCTGTGGGATGTCCTGCTCGAAGGCCTCCCCCTCGACGAGGAGGCTCGCGTGATCGGTAAGGATGGCGAGCGTGTCGCCGGCGGTGACGTGCTGGCCGCGCTCGACCGCGAGTTCTTGGAGAACGAGGGTGATCTCGGCGTTCGAGCCAGCGGGGGGCGTGGTCGCGGCCGGTGCCCGGACGACGATCTTCCCCAACAAAGTCCGCTTCACGAGGATCTCGTCGACCTGGGATTCGGAGAGCCCGTGGAGCAGGAGGGCCTGACGCTCGGCAGTGCGGACGGCTTCGAGTTTCTGAAGCTCATACTTCCGCTCGAGGATCGTCTTGACCGCGACGATCCCCTCCGGGCCGATCCCCTCCAGGCGGCCGATCTCCCGGCGGACGACATCGACCTCTTCGGTCGTTTTCAGGAGGTTGGCCTGGGCTTGGACAAGCTCCTCGTGGGTCAGCCGGATCTCGAAGAGGGGTTGATCCGGGGTCACGGCTTCCCCTTCGGTGGCGAAGATCTGGGTCACCGAGCCGGTGATCGGCGCGATGATCGTGAGCTTCGATCGGCCGCGACGTTCGACCACGATCCCCGGCACGCCGATCGTCAGGTCGAACGTCGACAGCGCGACAATCCCTTCCCGCAGGCCGATGCTGCGGCGGGCCTGATCGCTCAAACGGAGCGAGTTTTCCTCGTCGTGGCCTCCGTGGTCATCGTGGTCGTGGTCGTGGTCGTGGTCGTGGTCGTGGTCGTGGTCGTCGTGATGATCATCCCCATGCGCATGGCCCTCGCCTTGGGGCGCCGCCTCGGCCGCTCCACTGTCGGCGGGAATGCCGCCGAGCATCCGGATGGCGCGATCGCGAAGAGGCTGGAAGCCTGACCCGGGGGTGGCGCCCATGATCACCGTGACGGTGAGCAGGACCAACGCCACGAGGGAGAGGAGGCGAATGAGGAAGGTTTGGGTGGGTGATGCGGCCATGAAAGCGCCTGCGCGGGCTCGAGGTGATCAGGCCCGATACGCTGCCGGCAACAGCCCGCGGCGGCGTGCGGCCCAACGAGGGCACGCGGTCGGGTAAAGCGGTAAGAACGCGCGGCCGGGCCGCGCGCGGCTTCAGATCAAGAGACGCTCAAAGAGCGCAGGCCGCCTGGTTCGCGGATGGCGATCTGGCGGAGGCTGTCCGCCTCTGGCCAGGGAGTTGGTGATCGCGGCTCCGTCAACGGTGGCCAGAATGCCGGATACCAGCGGCGCCCAGGAAAGGATCGGCAGCGCCTCGGTCGACAGCGCTGCGCACTGACAACCGTGGCACGCGTCACAGTCACCGCAGGCCTCGGAGGCGGAGAGCATCACGCCATCGACCTTGACGCCGTGTCTGAACTCGTCGGTGCATGACTCGCTTGCCACGTCGTCGGGGAGGTGGTCGTGGCAACAAGCCTCGGCCGTGACTGACCCCCCCGTGGGCGTCTCCCGTTCGCCGTGCCCGCCGAAGTGGCACGGATGCAGGCAACACCCGAAGGTGAGGTGAATCACCGTCGCGATGGTCGTGATGATGCCGACAAGGGACTGCACGGGTGGCCTCTGTGAGCTCTCACGATCGTCCCGGTCTTCCGCTGAAACTCAAGTGTGACGCAGCCTGCGATGGTTGCAAGGTTGTTTCAGGGTCCGTTTTCCAGGGCCGATCTGAGAAACGGGCACAGCCCATACTGCCCGGCTCCCCAGGACGATTCGAGCCCTCCTGCGGATCGGGGGGGACGACCGGGGAAGAACTCACCGGCGATTCCTTTCAGCGGGGCCTCAGGCACGCACGAATTCAAGGAGCCGCCGGCTGCCGATCGGCTCCTCGGTCAGCCAGGGGATGACGGCCGTCCGTGGATTCCTGCTCTCCACCCGATCGATGTGCGGCTCCTCGGCCGCGGCCCTGGCGACGAGGAGCGGGTCGGTGGGGCCAGCGGCCGCCAGCGACGCGTTGACGACCCAGGCCCACGGCTCGATGCCTGCGCGACGGAGGTCGGCCTGGAGCGCCTCGGCCTCGAGCACGGGCGTCGTCTCCGGCAACGTCACGATCACCATCTTCGTCTGCCCGGGATCCTGGAGACGCATCATCGGCGTGACGACGTGGAGGTCGGGATTCATGTGCCGGACGACATCGCGGTGGTAGGCCCCTGTGGCGTCGATGAGCAGGAGTGTGTGCCCCGTGGGGGCGGTGTCGACGACCACGAACGACTGTCGCGATTCCTGGATAACCCGCGAAAACGCCTGGAAAACGGCGATCTCTTCGGTGCAGGGGGAGCGGAGATCCTCCTCGAGAAGCGCCCGGCCGGCGTCGTCGAGGCTCCCTCCCTGCGTCTCCATCACGTGATGACGGTAGCGTTCCCGCTCATCGTGGGGATCGATCCGGCTGACGGTGAGCGAGGGGATGTCTGATTCGACGGTCATCGAGAGATGGGCGGCTGGGTCGGTCGTGGTGAGGTGGACCGGGTGACCCCGCGAGGCGAGTTCCACGGCGATGGCTGCGGCGATGGTCGTCTTCCCGACACCACCTTTTCCGAGCACCATCACGAGCCCATGCCCGTCCTTCTCGATGCCGTCGACGAGCGTTCGGAGGGACGGCCGGCGTCGCGGCGGGGGGGCCGCGGGGCGGGAGGGGGCGCTGACGGCAGCGGCCGGATTTTCCGTGAGCATCCCCCGGAGGGCCGGCAGTCCGACGAGATTGCAGGGCTGGAGCGGGATAGCTTCGCGGGGGAGTGTGGCGATCGCGGCAGGGATGTTTGTCATCGCCTTGCGCTCCCGCTCGCGGACGGCGCGGGCCACTGGGTCGGGGCTCTCCCCCTCCGGCATGACGCCGTTGACGATGAGGCGTTGGTTGCCGATCCCGAGGAGCCCGAGCTCATGGGAGGTGCGGGCGGCTTCCTCGAGCGCGGCAGCTTGGGGGCGGGCGACGAGGACGACCGTCGTCGTTTCCTTGTCGGCAAGCGTCGCCACCGCGTCCGCGTATTGGTGTCGCTGCTTCTCCAGGCCGGAGAGTGGGCCCAGACAAGAAGCCCCCGAGGTCGTCGAATCGAGGAAGTTGGTCCAGGCCGTGGGGAGCTGGAGGAGGCGGAGCGTGTGGCCGGTCGGGGCCGTGTCGAAGATGACGTGATCGAAGGCTTGCTCGGTGCCGGTGCGCTCGAGGAGGCCGGTGAACTCGTCGAACGCGGCGATCTCCGTCGTGCAGGCCCCGGAGAGCTGCTCCTCCATCGCCTTGACGGTCTCGGCGGGAAGCACCCCGCGGACGGGGCCGACGAGCCGGTCGCGGTAGGCCCGCGTGGCAGCTTCGGGGTTGATATTCAAGGCGGAGAGCCTGGGCACTCCCGGCACCGGCGTCGGCGCGGATTCCCCGATCGTGAAACCGAACACCTGGCCGAGATTCGAGGCGGGATCGGTGCTGACCAGGAGCACGCGATTGCCCCGGTCGGCAAGGGCCACGGCGGTCGCGCAGGCTAGCGACGTCTTGCCGACGCCCCCTTTGCCGGTGAAGAAGAGGAGGCGGGTGGGGTGGTCGACGAGGTGCATTTCATCGCTCCGCTGGTCAGCAACATCCGGCCGAAGGGCCGCTCGTCCCGCCGCCGCAGCAGCTCTCGGTCATCACCGGCAAAGCGACACTTGTCTCGAGGGGGACGCTCGTCCATGCCGCCAGCTGGACACGGCCCGGAAGTTGGCCCCGGCTTACGACCACGCCATCAACGAGCACCAGTGGCAGGCAGTCGTTGCCGTGGGTGTGCAGCTCTTCGCGGACCGTCGGATTGGCGGCAAAGGCCTGGGGCTGTTGGGCGGGGTTGATCCGCTCGACGGCCACCCCTTTGCCTGCCAACCAGGCGAGATCGGCCGCCAGAGCCACAAGCGCGGGATCGACCTCGGGCCCGCAGATCCCGGTGGAGCAGCAGAGGGGGCGATCGAACACCTGCAGCGAAGCCATGGGTAACTCCTGTCCAGGTGAGGCAAGGCTGATTGACGGCGAACCGTGAGACAAGGAAAGTGTAGCGGTGTGTCGTTCTGGACCGCCAAAAAGGTCTCCCGATGAAGAAACTCCTGTTCGTGTGTGTCGAAAACTCCAACCGCAGCCAGATGGCCGAGGCCTTCGCCCGGATTCACGGCGGCGCCGACATCGAGGCGGCAAGCGCCGGCTCACGCCCCTCCGGACGGGTCAACCCGAAGGCCGTCGAAGCGATGCGTGAGCTCGGCTACGATCTTTCCACGCACGGCTCGAAGGGGCTCGAGTCCTTCAACGGCCAGCCGGTCGAGGTCGCGATCACGATGGGATGCGGTGACGAGTGCCCGCTCGTCCTCGCCAACCGGCGGGTCGACTGGAAGATCCCCGATCCGCGCGACATGACGCCGGAGGAGTTCCGCGGCGTCCGCGACCTCATCGAAGCGAAGGTCAAGGAACTGCTCGCGTCGCTGTGAGAGGGTGGCCCATGGGACGGGCCGGCGTTTCCCGGTCCGCGCTCCCCCCTCCCCCCTTTTTTTGTCTTCGAGTGTTCCGGCCGCTGCCCAGAGAGAACGGATGGAATTGTTGGATTGACATGTCGTTATGTTCCGATATATTTGTGGGTGCGGGGGCTTGGTGCCCCCTTCAATCGCTGCCGGGAGTGATGGCCATGGCCGAGAAGCAACGGGGGAGCGGGGCGACGGTGAAGCTCACGAGCCTCGAGTCGCTCGGTGAGGCCGCGGAGTGCCTGAAAACCCTCGCGCATCCCCACCGGCTGCGGATCGTGCAGATGCTCCTCAAGGGGCGCTACACCGTCGGCGAACTCGCCGACGCCTGCGGGATCCCCAGCCACATGGGCTCGGAGCATCTCCGGCTCATGCAGCGATGCGGTTTTCTCGATGTCGAGAAAGAGGGTCGCCGCGTTTATTACACCATCGCCGAGCCCCATCTGGCCAGCATCATGGCCTGCATCGAAGACCGCTTCGGCGGCGCCCCTAAGCCACGAACCGCCCCTCGCCCCTGATCCACCCTCAGCCGTCGACCAACCCTCGACGTTTCAAAAGTGTCGTAAGGTTTCGATATTACGATCCGTGTTTCGTTCCCCACCAGTTCCGACCCGACAACAGGAGGCACTGTCATGGTTGCCACGATCGCTCCGTCCCTGCTCAACGACCTGCGCCGCCGCGGTGACAAGGTGACGCTCATCGACGTCCGCACGCCCGCCGAGTTCGGGGAGGTGCATGTCGACTTCGCCCGTAATTTTCCCCTCAGCACTCTCGATGCCCGGGAGGTTGCGGCGATGGCCGGCGACGGCCCGGTGTACGTGATCTGCAAGTCGGGCAATCGCAGCCAGCAAGCCTGTGAGAAACTCGCCGCTGCGGGGCTCGAAGGAATCGTCAGTGTCGAAGGGGGCACCAGCGCCTGCGTCGAGGCCGGCCTGCCGGTCATCCGTGGTCGAAAGGTGATGTCGCTCGAGCGTCAGGTGCGGATCGCCGCCGGGGCGCTCGTGGCCCTGGGCGCCGCCACCGCAGGCATCTGCCCCGATCCGCTCTGGCAGAAGGTGGGAGCGGGGCTGGCCGCCTTCGTCGGCTGCGGACTGGTGTTCGCCGGCATCACCGACACCTGCGGGATGGGGATGCTCATCGCGCGGATGCCGTGGAACCAGGCCTGCACCTCGGCAAAGACTTGCTGCCGCACCTGAAACCTGCTCCGGATGCACGGACCCCAATCCAAGGAACCCACCCGATGAAGATCCAGCAGTACTACCTCGCCTGCCTCTCACATGCCTCCTACATGATCACCGACGAGAGGTCGAAGACGGCCGCGGTCGTCGATCCGCAGCGCGACATCGCCCAGTATCTCGCCGATGCCGCGGCCGGAGGGTACACGATCAAGCACGTCTTCCTGACGCACTTCCATGCCGACTTCGTCGCCGGTCACATCGAACTCCGCGATAAGGTCGGGGCCGCGATTCACCTCGGCAGACGGGCAGGGGCGGAGTTTGAGCACGTTGCCATGAAGGATGGCGACAAGGTCGAGTTCGGGGATGTCCGCCTCGAGGTGATGGAGACCCCGGGGCACACGCCCGAGGGGATCTCGATCCTCGTCTACGATCTGGCGAACAGCGACCGTGATCCGCTGGCGGTGCTCACCGGCGACACGCTCTTCATCGGCGACGTGGGGCGGCCCGACTTGCTTGCGAGCATCGGGGTCACCGCCGACGAACTCGCCGACATGCTCTATGACAGCATCACCGAGAAGCTCGTCAAGCTTCCCGACGCCACGCTCGTCTACCCGGCCCACGGGGCGGGGAGCATGTGCGGCAAGAGCCTGTCGAAGGAGACCGTCTCCACGATCGGCGAGCAGAAAGTCTTCAACTACGCCCTCCAGCCGATGAGCCGGGAGGCTTTCAAGCAGATCGTCACCGCCGACCAGCCCGAGGCCCCCGAGTATTTCGTCCACGACGCGATCCTCAACCGCAAGGAGCGGGATCCGCTCGAGGCGTCGATGGAGCGATCGCTGCGGGCCCTACCACTCGCCGAAGTGCTGCGGATGCAGCAGTCGGGAGTCCAGGTGCTCGACGTCCGGGACGGGATCGACTTTGAAGGGGGGCACCTCGTGGGCGCCCTCAACATCGCCCTCTCCGGCAAGTACGCCACCTGGGCCGGCTCGATGCTCTCCGTCGAGGCTCCGATCGTCGTCATCGCCGAGGAAGGCGCCGAGGAGGAGGCGGTGATGCGGCTCGGGCGGATCGGGTTCGATCAGGTTGCGGGCACGTTGGCCGGCGGCATGAGCGCGCTTGCGATGCGGGAGGATCTCGTCGAACGCACCGAGCGGATCACGGCTGCGGCGCTCGGTGAGTGGATCCGTGGGGAACGTGCCGATGCCGGTGCCCTGCCGGTGGTCATCGATGTCCGCAGCGCGGCCGAGTATGCCGCCGGTCATCTCCCTACCAGCCTGAATCTCCCCCTCACGCATCTGGCCGAGCGGGTCGGGGAGATTCCCTCCGGCAGGCCGGTCGTCGTTCATTGCGAAGGGGGATACCGCTCCGCCATCGCCGCGAGCCTCCTCCAGAAGCTCGAGGTCGGGAAGGTCCACGATCTCGTCGGGGGCTACAAGGCGTGGATGGCAGCGAAGCTTCCGACGCAGGTCTGATCGATCGTCGCTTCCCCCGTCACCGCGCTCCAGATGCCTCCGATGCTCTCCCTCCCGGCCACCGTCGACCTCACCCTCGCCTCGCTCCCCCCGGCGTGGATGGTGTTTCAGTCGATGGCGGCTGGGGGCATCGTGGGGCTCTCCCTCGGTCTCACCGGCGGCGGGGGGGCGATCTTCGCCGTGCCACTCCTCGTCTATGTCGTCGGAGTCGATCCGACGACGGCCGTCAGCATCTCGCTGGTAACCGTCGCCGTCACGGCCCTCGTCGGCGCGGTCGAGCGGTGGCGGTACGGCCAGGTGGAGGTGTCGAGTGGCCTCCTCTTCGCCGGCGCCGGAATGCTCACCGCGCCGGTGGGGAGCTGGCTCGGCGGCCGCATGCCCCCGCGGCTGCTCCTGGCCTCGTTCGCCTGCCTGATGCTCGTGATCGCCGTGCGGATGTGGCGGAAGGCCGCCGAGACCGGCGAGCGGATGCCCGCGTCAGTGTTCTGCGCAGGGGTGGGGCCGACCTGCAGCCGTGACTCCAGCGGCCGACTGCGGATGACCGCACGCTGCGTCATCCTCCTGCTGCTCGTCGGCCTCGTCGTTGGGCTGCTGTCGGGGTTGTTCGGTGTCGGCGGGGGCTTTCTCATCGTTCCGGCGCTCGTGGCC
>CANGGT010000055.1 GCA_947453375.1 Planctomycetaceae bacterium | reverse complement strand
GGGCCACCGCCCCCACGGTGGCCGGAGGACGACATGCCGCTGACCGGTCCCGATCGCCACCCCCGCTTTGTCGCCCCGATCGCGGCGTTGCTGGCGCTCGCCGCCGGAGTGGCCTGCCAGCCCGAGGCTTTCGCGCAACGGATCGCCCAGCAATTCGATCAGCAATCGGCCGGGGCATCGCAGGCCCCGATGACGATGGCCAACGGCCCGTCGTCGACATCGACCACGACGACGAACCTCACCCCGCATATCCCCCGCCCGGTGACGCGGCCGAAGTCGTGGCCCAGCGGCAAGCCCGGCGGCCCGACCGGCGACAACCACGTTCTCTCGACCATCCGCACGATCCCCGGTGAGCCCCTCGAGCCGCTCGACGAAGAGCCTGTCGAGAGCCGAGCGCCGGAAGGGGTCATCCAGGCGTCGTTCGACGAGCCGGTGGAAGATGGCCCGCCGGGCCCGGGCGCGGAATCGCTCGGTAACACGAAGGTCGTCGCCCGCGTAGGCCCCGAGGTGGTGCTCGAAGGGGATCTCCTCACGCCGACGGCCCTGGAGTGGCTGGCGAAGGTCACCCCGGGGATGAAGCCGGAGCAGGTGCGCGAGCTGAAAGTCCAGATCTGCAAGCAGGTGCTGCCGCAGCATGTCGATTCGCTGATCGTGTTCGTCGACGCCTGCCGGACGATTCCGGAGGACCGGCTCCCCGAAATCGAGAAGAAGGTCAACGAGGCGTTCGACGCCCAGCAGCTCCCGCAGATGGTCAAGGCAGCCGGGCTCAATTCGGCGGCCGAATACGAGGCCCAACTCCGGTCGCGCGGGCAGTCGATCGACCGCGTCCGGAAGATGTTCTTCGAGCGGGCCCTCGCCCAGCAGTGGGTGCAGCAGAAGGTGAACTCCGACGCCGAGATCCCGCACGCCGAGATGATCGCCTGGTATCAGGCCCACCTCGCCGAATACGACTACCCCTCCAAGGCGCGCTTCGAGCAATTGACGGTGAAGTTCGGCCAGACCCGCACCAGGCAGGAGGCGTGGAACCAGCTCGCCGAGATGGGCAACGACGTCCTCGAAGGGCGGTCGTTCTCCGACGTCGCGAAGGAGCGATCGGAGGGGCCGGCGGCCTCGCGTGGCGGTCAGTTCGACTGGACCACGAAGGGAAGCCTCGTTTCGAAGGTCATCGACGAGGCGATCTTCACGCTCCCGACCGACCAACTCTCCGCGATCCTCGAGGATGGCAACGCCCTCCACATCGTCCGCGTCGTGGAACGCGTCGATGCCGGCCGCACGCCATTCATCGAGGCCCAGGTGGGGATCAAGGATCAGCTCATGCTCGAGCGCCGTAAGAAGGAGATGGACGACTACCTCTCCAAACTCCGGGAGCGGACACCGGTGTGGACGATCTTCGACGTCGATGCCGGCAACGGCGTGCAGACCGCCTCCGGCACCTCTGGGTCGGCAAGCGGCCCCCGGCAGCGCTGACCCGAGGCGCCCTCCCGACGGGAACCCGTGGCCCACCCACTCGGTATCATCCGCACGACCGGCTTGGAGCATCGAGCGGCGGGCATGAAAGCCGGCGAATCTCCGCTCGGCCGCGGGGCGTCGCTGATTGCCGACACCCACTCCACGGGATAAACTGGCGCGTCCTTTCTTCCCCGCGCTCCGCGGCCGTGCTTCTGCCGCCGCCTCTGCTGGAAACCCCATCCATGAGCTCCACCGCCCCGAAGCCCGCCACCGTGCCCGCCGCCCCCGTCTGGGAAGGCACGAAGCTCGACGGGACGGCGCGACTCGAACTCGACGGCAAGGCGTACGACCTTCCGGTGATCGTGGGGACCGAGAACGAGCGGGCCCTCGACATCTCGAAGCTCCGCGGCCAAACCGGCGCGATCACCCTCGACGAGGGCTTCGTCAACACCGGATCGACGACGAGTTCGATCACGTTCCTCGACGGCGAGCAGGGGATTCTCCGCTACCGCGGCTACCCGATCGAAGTCCTCGCCGAGAAGTGCGACTTCGTCGAAGTGAGCTACCTCCTCATCTACGGCAAGCTCCCCAACGCCACCGAGCTCGACGCCTTCCGCAAGTCGCTCTCGCACCACACGATGATCCACGAGGACATGCGGGCGTTCTACGGCGGCTTCCCCCGCGACGCGCACCCGATGGCCACGCTGGGGAGCGTCGTCGGCGCTCTCTCGACCTTCTATCAGGATTCCCTCGACGTCCGTGATCCGCGGCAGGTGGAGGTGAGCGTTCACCGGCTCATGGCGAAGCTGCCGACGATCGCCGCCTACGCCCACAAGAAGTCGATCGGCCAGCCGCTCATCTATCCGCGCAACGATCTGTCGTACTGCGAGAACTTCCTCCAGATGATGTTCGCGGTGCCGTGCGAGGAATACCACGTCGATCCTGACTTCGCCGACGCTCTCGACATGCTCCTCATCGTTCATGCCGACCACGAGCAAAACTGCTCGACGTCGACGGTGCGGATGGTCGGCTCGAGCGACGCGAATCTGTTCGCGAGCATCTCGGCCGGCATCTCCGCCCTCTGGGGACCGCTCCACGGCGGTGCCAACCAGGCGTGCGTGGAAATGCTCGAGAAGATCGGTGCCGACGGCGGCAACGTGAAGAAATACGTCGACCTGGCCAAGAAGAAGGATTCGGGCTTCCGCCTGATGGGATTCGGCCACCGTGTCTACAAGAACTACGACCCGCGGGCCCGCCTCATCAAGGCCACCTGCGACCGCCTCCTGGCGAAGATCGCCCGCCACGACCCGATCTTCGACATCGCCCAGCAACTCGAGGAAGTGGCTCTGGCCGACGAATACTTCGTCGAGCGGAAGCTCTATCCGAACGTCGACTTCTACTCCGGCGTGATCTATCGCGCGATGGGGATCCCCGTGCAGATGTTCACGGTGCTCTTCGCCATGGGCCGCCTCCCCGGCTGGATCGCCCACTGGATCGAGATGCACCATTCGCCGACGAAGAAGATCTGCCGTCCGCGGCAGGTTTACACCGGCGAGAAGCTCCGCGACTTCGCTCCGATCAGCGAGCGGAGCTAAAGCTCACTTGGAAGCCCCCGGCCCAACGCCTCAGCCGGGCTTCAATCGCTTCCGCCTGAAGAAGTCGCTGAGGATCCGGCCGCAGTCGTCGGCCATCACCCGGCCGACATGGTCGACGCGGTGGTTGAGGCGGGGATCCTCGAAGAGCCGGTAGAGCGATTCCACCGCCCCGGCCTTCGGATCGGGCGCGCCCCAGACGACGATCGGCACCCGGGCCTGGAGGATCGCCCCGGCGCACATCGGACAGGGCTCGAGGGTGACATAGAGCGTGCAGCCCTCCAGCCGCCAAGAGCCGAGGGCCGCGGCGGCCTGTGTCAGCGCGATCATCTCGGCGTGCGCGGTGGGATCGGCGAGTTGCTCGCGCTGGTTGTGGGCCGCCGCCACGACGCGGCCGGAGGCTACGACGATCGCCCCCACCGGGACCTCGTCCTCCGACTCTGCCACCCGCGCCTCGTCGAGGGCCATCCGCATCCAGCGGTGGTGCAGTGAGTCGCCGGGGAGAAGAGAAGCGTCCATCGATGGGCTCCGGCGGCAGGCTCCGTGGCTTCCTCGCCCGGCGCCGCCGCGGTACGATTCTGCCGGGGATTCATCCATGCCGCCACCCGGCATCGACGGAATCCCACCCCCCCACCCAGACGATTCACCGGCCGAACGACTCCGGCCCCGGGAGAGCCAGCCCCCATGCAGATCCTCGAGCAATTCCAGGAACCCCTCGGCCTCCTCCTCCGCTGGAGCCACCTTCTCGCGGCGATCACCGCCTTGGGCGGATTGATCTTCTCGCGGTTTGCCCTCCTGCCGGCGCTGGAAGACCTCGACGAGGAGACGCGGGCCAGCGTCCATGCCGGCATCCGCCGATCGTGGATGAAGTGGGTGATGGGATCGATCACGATCCTGCTTCTCACCGGCCTTGCCAACTACCTCCTCATGATCAATCGGGCCAACACAGAGGCCTGGGGGGGGAACGGGCGGATGTGGATGAAGGCCCATGGCTACCACGCCTTCATGGGGGCGAAGATCCTCTTTGCTTTCGCCCTCTTCTATCTCGCCAGCGCCCTCGTTGGCCGCGGCGAGGCAACGCAGTGGGCACGGGACGACCGGAAGAAGTGGCTCACGATCACCCTCGGCCTCGGCTTGGCCGTGGTGATCCTCTCCGGCTACCTCCGCCAGATGCACACCGGCCCGAACACCGTGGCTGCGGCCGAAGACGGCGAGCGTCTCGGCGGCAACGGCGGGGAAGGGGCCCCGCGGGGCGGATTCGGCGGTGGGATGATGATGGACGACGAGTTCGGTGGTGGGGGAGGCTTCAGCGGGGCCGGCGGCGGCGGCCGTGGCCGTGGGCCGCGCGGTGGCGATGCCCCGCCACCCGACGAGGGTACTCCGGAGCCGGAGCCGATTCCGCCGGCTGCGAACGACGGGGCCGCGGCGCTGCCGAGCGAGCCGGTGCCACCGCCCGACGAAGGCGAGCCCGAGCCTGGCGCCGATGCGCCGGCCGAAGCAAAGTGATTCTCCTCCCGCCATTCCCAGGAACGTCAACGATGGACAAGAAGGACAAGAAGCGGATCGAGGTGCTGCAGCAGAAGATCTCGAAGCTTCAGCAGCTCCTCGCCGGGGCAAAGAAGCAGCCCGACGATCCGGCCGAGGTGCCGCGTCTCGAAAAGGAACTCGCCGCGGCCCATGCCGAGCTTGCCAATCTCAAGAAGGGCTGATGGAGGAGCGATGATCCCCCGGCTCGGTATCCCGGGCGGCCCCGGCAAGGGGATCCTCCTTCTCTCCCGCTGACCGCTTCCAGGAGTCGCCCATGAACACCGTGCCAGCCGACGTGGCCACCGAACTCGACGCCCCGTTCCCGATCACCGACGACCAGCGCCGTCGTTTCCTGGAACAGGGCTACCTGAAGATTCCCGGGGTGTTTTCCGCCGGGGCGCTCGCCTGGATCGACAACACGATCAGCCGGATCGTCGAGGCAAACAATCCCCTCGCCGGCGTGCCGATGGAGTCGCGCGACACCTACGGCAAGGCGTTCACCCAGGTCTTCAATCTGTGGCTGAAGTCCGACGAGGCGCGGGCCGCGAGCATGTCGCGCCGCCTCGCCGGCATCGCCACCGCGCTCCTCGGCACGGCGGGGGTGCGGCTGTGGCACGATCAGGCGCTCTTCAAGGAGCCCGGCGGCGGCTTTACGCCATGGCACGCCGATCAGCAGTACTGGCCGATGGCCTCTGGCTTGTGTGTCACGGCGTGGATTCCGCTCCATGCCGTGCCGCTCGAGCGAGGGCCGTTGTCGTTCGCCCCCGGCACCCATCTGAAGCGGATCGGTCGCGATCTCGCCATCTCGGATGAATCGGAGCAACTGATCAAAAGCGCGATCGCCGCCGAGGGGATCACCGAGGTGATCGAGCCGTATGCCGCCGGGGAGGTGTCCTTTCACCTCGGATGGACGCTCCACCGCGCCGGTCCGAACACGACCACCGAGGCCCGGCGGGTGCATACGGTGATCTACATGGACGAGGCGATGCGGCTGGCGCCGCCGAAGAACACCTGGCAGGAGGCCGACCACCGTGCCTGGACCCCATCGACGCAGGTGGGGGAGGTGATGGCCGATCCGCTCAACCCCGTGCTCTTTTCCACCTGAGCACGCGGGCTTCCGGCGCCGGAATGCGGTACGATCGGAGGGTCAGCGGCACCTTCAGGAACAACGCGCCCATGGGGCTGGACGGACTCCTCGCACTCTTCGGCCTCGGTCCCAAGAAACCGGCGACAAACCCGGCATCCTCTCCGAAGGGCGCCGCGCGCGGGGCGGGCCCGGCCGCACCGACGGCAGAGGACAAGGCTGCCGAGAAGGCGCGGCTCAAGACCCGAGCGAGCAAACTCCGCTCGAGGACCGACATCTGGAAGCGTTTCGAGAAGCTCCACAGCAGCATCTCCGGGACGATGTCGAGCTTCTACAAAGCGCGCGAGCGGGCGACAGGGAAGATCGTCGGCCTCAAAGTGCTCGACCCGAAGAAGTGCGCCCCGATCGAGGGGCGGTACAAGGGGCTCAACAAGCCTCCCGAAGGGGAGATCGGCGACCAGATCCTCGGCCCCAACATCGTCAAAACGATCGATTGGGGCATCTCGACGGAGGACGCTTCGTTCATCGTCGAGGAGTTCATCGAGGGGCCGCTGCTCCACGCGATCATCTCGAAAAGGGAGCCGCTTCCTCCCCATCAGCGGCTCAACCTGGTGCGGCAGGCGGCCACGGCGTTGGAATGCGTCCACCGGGCCGGCTTCGTGCACCGGGACATCTGCCCGCGGAACTTCATCCTCGATCCCGAAGGTCGGCTCGTACTCTTTGACTTCGGGCTGACGGTTCCCGACCGACCGGTCTTCCTCCAGCCCGGCAACCGCATCGGCACTCCCAACTACATGGCACCGGAAGTCGTGCGCCGCCGTCAGGCCGACAAGCGGATCGACATCTTCTCGCTCGGCATCACCGCCTACGAGATCTGCACGCTCACCCTCCCCTGGCCCCGTGGCACGACCGGCCGCACGGCCCTGGCCCACGATACGATCCTGCCCGACGACATCCGCAACCATTGGCCCGACATCCCGCCCCCCCTCGCCGACGCGATCATGGCCTGCATCGCGGCCGATCCCGACAAGCGGCCGGCAGGCTGCGAGGATTTCCTCGCCCGGATCGCCAAAGTCTCCATCGACTGAGGCCCCTGCACCGAGGGGGGGCACGATGAGGAGGGGGCTGCGGGCCACCTCGGAGGCCCATTTCCGCCGCCACAAAGCCCCTGCGCCGCAGTCGGGCGGGGTGGACTTGATGGGGGGGGCCGACGGTTCTACGCTGTTGGTTTCCTCCGGGGGCCCACCGGCCCATCCCGCCGGTCCCTCATGCCCCAGGTGGCGGGCCGCCGGCCTCAGCCGTGGCACCGAGCCAAAACACCCCATCCCCGTCTCTCCAGCCAAGGATTTCCATCATGACCATGGACAAAAGCCTCCGCGTCCGAAAGGGCTCCTCTTCCGCCCGTGGCGTGCTCTCCCGCGCCGAGCGGATCGTGAAGCTCAAGGAGCAGGAGCGCTGGGGCGACGGACGCAGCCCCCTCGGACTGCCGAAGGTCCGCGTCTACAAGATGGCGATGAAGAAAAAGAAGAAGGCCAAGGAAGAGGGTGCTGACGCTGCCGCAGGCAAGGCCCCTGCCGGGAAGGGCGCTGCCGGCGCCAAGAAGAAGTGATTGGCCCGCCCGACGGCTTCGGCCGTCGGTGCGCAAGGCCTGCCACATCGGTCACGGCATCATCGCCGCGAACACTCCAGCCCGCCGTCGCGATGTCGATCGCGACGGCGGTGCTTTTTTCCAGGTGGCCGAAGCCTCAGCCGGAAACCCGCAAGCCCGCCATCACGCGCCGGGCGGCCGCCTGCCCGGAGGCGATGACCTGGGGGATACCGACCCCCTCATACGCCGCACCTGCGAGGGCAAGCCCGGGGAGCGTGTCGAGGCGACGCGTCATCCGCTCGAGCCGATCGAGGTGCCCGAGGTGATACTGCGGCATCGCCGCGGGCCAACGGGCGATCTCGACGAGCTTCGGGGGCCCCGAGGCCCCGACGATCGCTGCGAGTTCTTCGCGGGCGAGGGCAACGAGTTGTTCGTCGTCGAGGAGATGCCGCTCAGGGTCGAGCGCACCGCCGAGGAACACCCGGAGGAGCACATGGCCTTCGGGGGCACGTCCGGGGAACTTCGACGTCGAGAAACTCACCGCCAAGCTCCGCCGCCCCTCGATCCGCGGCACGACGACCCCGGCGGCGTCGAGGGGATGGGCAACCTGCTCGCGGGCATACCCGAGCACGACGACGGCCGAACTGGCGTACTCGATGCCGGCGAGGTCGGCAGCGAGGGATGCGTCGGCCGTTGCCATCAGGCGGGCGGCGATCGGCGCCCGCAGCGCGAGAATGACGCCGTCGGCCTCGATCGCATCGGTGCCCGCAACCGCTCGATCGAACGACACGCGCCACGCCCCCCCCGGACGGCGCTCGAGCGTCGTGACGGCGGCCCGGCGCCGCTCGACGCCAGACGCTTCAATCCGCTCGGCGAGCCGCTCCGGCAGCGTCCCCATACCGGAGGCGAGCGTGACGAACTGGCCGTATCGGGCCCCTTCCGCCCGGTGGGCCGTGCCGAGGTCGCCCAGACGGGCCTCCTCCGCAGCCGAGAGGCTGCCATGCTCCTTCTCCATGCGGAGAAACTCCGGGCAGGCGGCGGCCATGCTGAGACGGGCCGGATCGGCGGTCCAGATGCCGGCGACGAGCGGCTGAACGAGGCGGTCAAAGGCTTCGCGGCCGAGCCGGCGGAGGGCGAACGACTCGAGTGATTCGTCGCCGCGATCCCCCGGTGCGGTCGGCTTCGGGGGAACGTTTCGTTCGGCCAGGAGCCGGGCTTTCCCCTCGGCGGAGAGGATCTCCGTCCCCTCGATCCCTGCTGCAAGCCCGGGGGCAAGGAGGCGGAATCCGCTCGGCACCGGGAAGGTGCGCCCCGCCCGGTAGACGAGCGCCCGCCGCGCCGGCTCGAAGACGCTGATCAACTCGTCGGTGAGACCGAGACGGTCGACGAGGGCCATCCCCTCCGGGCGGGCCGCGAGGAAGTTGTCGGCACTTCGCTCGATGAGCCACCCGCCACGGCGGATCGTCTCGACGACGCCGCCAGCGCGCCCGGCGGCCTCGACGAGGATCACGCGCGGCAGGCTGGCCTCTCCCGGCCCGGCCCCCAAGGCCTGGAGCGACTCGGCCGCGACGAGGCCGGCGAGTCCTCCCCCCACGACCACGACCACCGGTGAGCGATGGCCTGGATTGGAGGATGTCGTTTCCCTGGTTGCGTTCATATCCCCCATTCTACCGCGGGGGGAGTGGCATCGGCCCCTCGTTTTGGACGGGAAAAACAGACTCGGAAAGCTGGTCTGGACCGGAAAAGCAGGGAAGCCTACTGTCCCCCGTTGGATCACGGGCTGCCTCCGCCGGAGGCCGTCCGAACGTTCAAGGAGGAACACGTCGTGGCCATGCATCGGGATTCACGGGCTCGGGGAATCAAGCGGCTCGCCGTCGTCCTGCTCGGCACGGCACTTCCGTGGATCGGGGTGTCAGCAGCCGAAGCGGCCGATGGCACTCCGGCACGCGGGGGCTACCGTGTGCCGCGCTGGATCGAGGAGATCGGCGAGGCCGAAAAGCCTGCCGCTTCGCGGAAGTCGACCGCACGGGGCAAGTCCACCGGAAACGCCCTCCCTCAGACGGCCAACTCGCCGGCGCCGCTGCCGAGCGCTGTTCCCCAGACAATGCCGCAGGTTTCCGCCACTCCCCTGACGATCGCCGCCACGCCGACGACCGACAGCGAAGGAAAGCCTGGCCGCGCCCTCCTCCGCTCGCGGACTCCCTCCGACCTCAATCCCCAGGTCCGCCTTGTCAGTGGCTGGGGAGCCCTCGGCGATGAGGCTCCCCTCGGCCCCCAGCAGGCGGCCGAGTTCACCGCCGATGAAGGGGCTACGACACCGATCCAGGCCGCCGAGCTCGGCCCTGAGACGAGCGTCCTCACCGTGAGTGACGAATCGACCCCGGTCGACACCGCTTCCGAGACGTCCTCCGACACGGCCCCAGAGGCCGCGCCGGAGCCGACCCCGGGCCCCGTGGCCACGGTCGCCGCCCCGCGGACACACCTCGAGCCTGAAGGCCCACCGTTGCCCGACTCGCGCAGCGAACCGACGCTCGCCGTCGACCCGGTGACGTTCAACGGGATCTGCCCCGGCAAAACGACCCGCAACGAACTCCGGGCCAAGATGGAGCCGAAGTTCGGGCTCGGCGAGGCCTTCACCCGCGAGGACGGAGCCAAGGGGTACGCGTGGGCCCTCGAA
Organism: Planctomycetaceae bacterium; assembly: GCA_947453375.1. GTDB lineage: Bacteria > Planctomycetota > Planctomycetia > Pirellulales > UBA1268 > QWOP01. The sequence continues at coordinate 13,400 of CANGGT010000055.1, read as the reverse complement.
GAAGGGCCGCTGGAGCGAGCCGAGGCGACACTCGACGGCGACGTCGTCGACTCGATCCGCATCAAGCTCTCCGATCCGTTGTCTGTCGACGAATTGTCGAGCTTCTTCGAGATCGGTGACCTGAACTCCGTCGCGATCCTCGACGAATCGGGCGTGTCTATCGGTGAGGTCTATCCCGAGTGCGGCCTGATCTTCAGCCTCAAGCCCGGCACGCGTTCAGCCTTGGCGGTGATGATCGAGCCGCTCGACCCGGAGGCCTTCGTGCTCCGCGCCGAGGGGGAGATCGAGACCGACACCGATCTGGCGATCATCGACCTGAAGTTTGCCGTCGAACTCGACCCCCAGCACCTCCGGGCCCGACGGATGCTCCTGGCGCTGCTCTGCGAGCAGGGCAAGTGGCAGCAGGCCTTGGCGCTCGGAACGGTCACCGAGGAACTCGACCCCGAAGATGTCTGGACCCGCCTCAAGATTGCCAGCGTGCTGATGGCGATGGGGCGCCATGACGAGGCGAGGGAACGCGTGCTCGCCGTCAAGGTTATGCCGCATCTGGAAGGGGTCGGCCCCGCCCAGGTCGAGCGGATGCTCGGGCGGATCGACATCGAGTGCAGCACGCCGGACAACAAGGCAGCCGTCAAGCACTTCGACACCGCCATCCGGACCGCGTTGCAGCTCCGTCAGGCCCGTTCGAAGTCGATCCGCGAAGCCTCCCGCGAGGTCCTCCTCGATGCCAACCTCGGCATGGCGGTGGCGATCGCCAAGGGGGAGTGGCAGCGGAAGGGCGAGGTGGTTGCCAAGTGGCTCGCCGCCGCGTCGAAGATGGTCGATGACGTCGATCCCGACGCTGCCGATCGTTCCCTCCTCGAGATCCAGCTTTGCCGCGGGGCCCTCGCCGCTGCCGCCGGCAGCGATGTGGTCGATCCGCTCCCGTGGGTGAAGCGGCTCCTGGTGACCCGCGAACGGATCAACGACGATCTCACCGATGCCTGGCAGCGCCGCCAAGTCGACTGGGAGGTTGGGCTCGGTCTCGCCGACGCCCTCTCCGCCAGCCAGAAGCGTGGCGAGGCGTCAGACATCCTCGACAACGCCACGCTGACCGTCGCCTATCTGGAACGCGGTGCCGAACAGCGGGAACTGACCGACGCCGAACGGGCCTCGGTGGGTGACCTCCTCTTCCGGATCGGCGTGCTCCACAGCCTCCAGAACGGGGACCACGCCACGGCGGTCACCTGGTTCGACAAGACGCAGTCCTACTGGGACCGCAACGCCTCGTTCGAATCGCACGGCGAAGTGGGCCGTCTCGGCGAGTCGTACGTGAGCATGGCGGTGTCGTACTGGCAGGTCGACCGCCGCGACGACGCGCTCGATCTGTGCCGCCGCGGCATCGATTGCATGGTGACTGCGGTCGACAACCGCCTCCTCGACGAGCCGTCCCTGGCCCTCGCCTACGGCAACCTCTCGATGATGTACGCCGAGCAGGGCGAGGACGAGCGGAGCAAGACGTACGCCGAGATGGCCAGCCGCGCCGAGGCATCGGCACGGCGGAAGTGAGCATCCGGTTCGCCTGGCCCCATGGATGGGGCCCATGAACCGAGTGGGAGGGACGCGTCCAGGGAAGGACGCGTCCCTCCGTCATTTGCGGCGGGCTTCAGAGCAGGCTTTCGAGAAGCAGACGCATCTTCCGGAGCTCCGCCACCTGATCGACGTTCTCCAGCGGCGGCAGGTGGACGCTCAAGGCGCGCTTGTAGCCAACCCGCTCGAGCTGGTTGAAGAGCTTGCCATACTCCACGTTTCCCTGCCCGATCCGCACCTGAAAGGCATCGGGCTTGGTGTCGCGGAGGTGGACATGGCAGACGTACTTGAGGATCGACTCCCAGCTGGCGACCTTCTTGTGCCCGAAGATGAAGTGGCTCGGGTCGAGGGTCACCCACAATCCCGGGACATTGCGGCAGAGGGAGGCCGTCGTCTCGGCGTCCTGTGTCATCCGCCCGGCCTCGGTCTTCACGCCCACGATGGCGTCGAGGCTGGCTGCGATCGCGACGAGCTTCCGGAGCCGCTCGATCTCGCCATTGAACGGCGTCCCCAGTTCCGACGACTCCACGACCATCGTCACCACGCCGAGCGACTTCGCCAGCCGGCAGCACGACTCGAACTGGTCGTACATCGTCGGCGACTCGGCCGCCACGAACGACACGGCCACGGGGCGGAGCCGCTGCAGATCGCTGCACTCGCGGATCGCGAGGTCGGGATTGGCGGCGACACGGGCGGGCTGGAGGTGACCGCCATGCTCGTGGACGTCGATCTCGACGGCGGTGTACTCGAGCTCCGCCAACCGCTCCATGGCCTTGGCAAGGGGCAGTTCCGGGAAACACTCCGTGCTCACGCTGACGATCACGCTGCGTCGCTCCTGATGGGTGGCGGCCTCCGGCGGAGTCGCCGCCGAGCAGGCTGTGGAGAGCGTGGACGATTGTCTGAGACGGAATTCTCCACGATCAACTCCACAGCAAGGGTAGCGGTCCCTGTCTCAGGATGGCAACATGATCCTCCGTTCCACCTCCGCACCGGCCTCCAAGCCGGTGCCGGAGCGAGGTCACCCCACGGGAGCCTGCCGCGATGAATCCTCCGTCCCTGCCCGCCCCGTCGGCCCCGACGCCTCCCCCGCGGAGCCGGGGGCGCTTCTCGTGGCTCCCTTGGACGATCGCCGGAGTGTCGGCCCTGGTGGCCGTGGCGAGCTTCGGGGCCAACGCCCGCTATTTCCAAAAGCCGGGACAGCTCGAGGAACGCTGGCACTCCCTCTCCAAGGATGCCCCCAGCCGGGTAGCGATCGTCGATGTCGTCGGTGCGATCATGGGGGGATCGGGATTCGCCCGGCAGCAGATCGACCGGATCGCGGAGGACGAATCGGTCAAGGCGATCGTCCTCCGGGTCGAGTCTCCGGGGGGCACGGTCGCCGGCAGCGACGAGATCTTCCACCGGCTCTCGACGCTCGTGAAGAAGCGTGATCTGCCGGTCGTCGTCAGCATGGGTTCGATCGCGGCCAGCGGCGGATACTACGTGGCGATGGCCAACGGCGGCCGCGAGGAGGTGATCTTCGCCGAGCCGGCCACGCTCACCGGCTCGATCGGCGTCATCATCCCCCACTACGACTTCTCCAAGGCCCTGCGGAAGTTCGACGTCACCGACGACTCGATCACCAGCGGACCCCTCAAGGAAATGCTCTCCCCGACCAAAGAGCGGGCGCCCGAGCTTGCGGAACGGGAGCGGAAGGTGCTCCAGTCCCTCGTCGACGACATGTTCGCCCGCTTCAAGGAGGTCGTCCGGGAAGGGCGACCGAAGCTCGACGAGGCGGCAGTCGATGCCGTGGCCACCGGTCAGGTGTTCACGGCCAGGCAGGCCCAGGCCGCTGGACTCGTCGATCGGATCGGCTTCCTCGAAGATGCCGTCGACCGGGCCGTCGAACTGGCGGGTCTCACCAAGGACACCGCCCGGGTCGTCCGTTACATCCGCCCCCGCGGGGTTCTCGACGAGCTGCTCGGCCTCGATGTCGCTGCCCGCAGCGCCGGCGATCCGGCCGGGAGCACGTTCTCCGAGGCGTTCCTCTCCAGGTCGGTCCTCGACGCCTTCGTCGAATGGACCACCCCGCGCGCGTGGTATCTGTGCAGTGCGTGGCCGGCGTTGGTGACCAGCGGTCGCTAGCCTTCGACCAGCCCCCGCCCCAGGGCCCCGATCGCCGCATGATCCGCGGGGGTGAGCCGGCGACCGGTGGCCCGGGCGAGCGCCATCCGGCACCACACATCGGCGGTCGCCGTCGCCGTGTCGTCTCCCCGGACATCGGCATGGTGGGCCACGGCGAGAACGCTTGCCGCATCCCTGACCACCGCGGACAGCGCCCCCACCTCCAACTGCCGCTCCGCCAGCCCGCGGCCGTGCCGGCGGATCGCCCGGTCGATCGCCACGGCGATCTTGGCGAGAACCCTCCGGGCCGCCGCGGCATGCTCCCGGAGACGGCGGTCGAGGATTCCCGAGTCCTGTCCGGCGCCAGCCCACCGGGCCATGCGCCAGCCGAGCCAACCGACCGCGGCGCCGAACCGGTTCCCCTGTCTGAGGCTCTCGGAGAGCGGATGACGCCTGGAGAGCCCCTTGAAGAGCGCCAGCCCGAGGAGGTCGCTCTCCCCTTCGTAGACGCCGACGGCGAGATGATCATGGAAGGAGTCGCCGAGCGGATGGCCGACAAGGAACGCCCGGCCACCGTGGATTCCCAGGGCGTCGATCGCCCCCTCGCGGACGGCTTGGCTGGCCACAACCTTGGCGGTGATCGCTTCGAGCTCGCCCCCTGCGCCCCCTGAGGTGTCGATTGACGCCGCTGCCCAGGTCGAGAGCGCCTCGCAGGCAAGGCTGCCCGCCGCGATCCGCGCGAGCCTTCCCTGGACGAGCTGCCGCGACGCGATCGGCTGGCCCCAGGTGCTGCGGCGGAGGGCATGTTCGCGGGCATGGGCGAGAAGGAGCCCGAGGGTGCCAGCGGCCTGGGCGGCCAGCGTGCTCCGGCCACGATTGAGGCCGTGCCAGACAACCGCCATCGCATCCCCCCCCGGGCCGTCGAGGACGTCCCCCTCGTCGATGGTGAACCCGCGGAACTCGAGGGCGTGGTTGGGGGTGTGACGGAGGGGGTGGAGGGCGTAGGGGAGGAGTCGGAAGGCAGGCGTGTCGTGGTCGGGAAGGCGGGCGAGCACCACGGCCGGCTTGCCATCGGCCAGGACGAGGAGCTTCACGAGCCGGCCGTACGTGGCATTGGTAATGAACATCTTGGTGCCGTCGACGACGAGCCGGCCATCCCGCCGCGCAAGCGTCGTCCGCACCGCCCCGAGGTCGCATCCCACCTCCGGCTCGGTGGCACCGAATACCGACAACGGCTTCCCCGCCGCCAGTCCGGGAAGATGACGGGCCTGCTGGTCTGGTGTCCCGAAGGCCACGAGCGCCGACACCGCCCCGATCGAGGAGTGGACCGCAAGCATTCCCGCCGCGGATGGGACGACGCCGGCGAGCCTCGTCACGCTCTTCACGAGATCGGCAAGCGTCCCCCCGCTGCCACCGTGAGCCACCGGGACGTGTACGCCCCACAGCCCCGTCTCCCCGAGCGCCGCCTCGGCCGCGGGAGTGACCATCCCCTCCGGCGGCGGCGGCGCGTCGTCGAGGGGGGCCGGAGGCAGCCCCGTCGCCGACAGGGGGGCATAGAGCATTCCCTCGGCGCGCAGGATACCGAGCCGCCGCGTGGCCTCGTCGAGCACGCTGGCGATCTCGTCGGGGAGCGGGTGCGCGGCAAGGGCGGCGGCAGCGGCAAACCCGCCGTCATCCCCGCGCGGTCGCCCCCACAGCGCCGCTGGGATGCCGGCGGTGGCGCGGGTCTCGATCGGGGCATCACCGCGCGGCACGACGGCCACGCCCGGGGGCGGGGAGGGAGCAGAAGCGGCGTCGAGCGTGGCCGCGAAGTGATCGGCGATCGTGGGACGCTTCAGTTTCATGGACTGGGTCATCTCCCCGTGGTCGATGTCGAAGGGGCGGTTCACAAGCACGATGCGACGCACGTGCCAGGGTCGGGGGAGCGACGCCTGCCGTCTGGCAATCCTGCGGGCGATGAAACGGAGAAGCCGAGGATGACGAAGGGCCGCCCGCCGCGACGCGACGCGAACCCCGAGCGACCGCAGCGCCGCTCGGACGACGGCGGGCTCCGGCACGATCAAGGCGACCGGCGCCGGGAGTCGATCGCCACAGACACAAACCTGCGCGACGATTGAATCATCGGCGAGCACGCGCTCTACCTCGGCCGGCGGGAGCTTCGTCCCGGTGGAGAGGACGAGCGTGTCGACGACACGACCGGTGATGCGGATCCGGCCATCGGTCGCAATCTCGGCGGTGTCGCCGGTGGCGATCCATGCGTCAGCGCCGTCGGCACCGACATCAGCACGGGCTGGGGGCGGGGCATCGGAAGGGAGAAGCTGCTCCAGCGCCCGCGAAGGGGTGCGGACGAGGAGTTGGCCTGCCGAATCGAGCCGGACGTCGATGCCGGCAAGCGGCTTGCCGACCCACCCCGGACGGAATCCGCGCGGGCTGTCGAGCGCCACCACAGGACCGGCCTCAGCGAGCCCATAACCCTCGACGAGCGGGACGCCCCGCGCGGCAAACAGCGCCTGCGTCCGTTCCCGCAGCGCAGCGCCGCCGGAGATGCACACCCGCACCCGCCCGCCGAGCGCGGCGGCGAGATCGGGGATAGCCCCGGACCGCACGCCCCGCTCGAGCCGTTCATAGAGGGCCGGTACCCCGAGGATCACCGTCGGCGGCAGGAAGCGGCAGGCATCGAGGAGCCGTCGCCGGTCGGGCACGACGTTGAGACATCCGCCCCGAACAAGCGCCGTGGAGAGATCCCCCGTGCAGGCCAGCGCGTGGCTCATCGGCAGCCAGGAGAGGCGGACGTCGGCCGGTTCGTCGAGGAAGATCGCCGCGGCAGCAACCGCATTGGTGGCGAGCGACCGCTGCGAATGGACGTAGCCGCGTGGCCGTCCGGTCGTCCCCGAGGAGAGGACGATCCGCGCCGGCGCGTCGGGGTCGATCGCCGCCGAGCGCCGTGCCACCTCGCCCCGAAGCGCCCCCGGATCGGCAGCCCGACTCCGCCAGGCTTCCGAGCAGAGCCCTACCGAAGGAAGTGCCGATCGCCCCTCCCGCCGCCGCGCCGGGCAGCGTAGGTCGATGGCACGCCGCGGATCGGAAAGCCCGCCGAGCAGCCGTGCGGCATCGGCGGGAGGAAACGGCCCATCCCCGCCGCTGAGAACGATGCCGCTCGGGGCGAGCCAGGCGACTTGCTGGAGGAGCTCGGCACGCGGCGAATCGGCGTGGAGCGCCGCGTGGACGACACCGGCGAGGAGACAAGCGAGATCGACGACAACCCAATCGACCGAGTGCGTGCCGACATGGACGACCCGGTCGCCACGTCGCAGGCCGGTCGCCTCGAGGGCCACGGCGAGATCGACGGCGGCCGCAGCCGTCTCGAGCCAGGTCCATGTCGTCGTCGCATCGCTTGCTGACGGCTCCGTTGCCAGCGCCGGCCGCGTGGCGGCATCATCGAGGCGGGAGACGAGGAGATCGAGGAGCGTCGTAACGCGGGCCTGGCCCGGCACATCGTCGACCGCTGACGCCGACTCCGTGCGGGTCGTCACGTCCTGATCCTCTCCACGATCAGAGCGATTCCCTGACCGAGTCCGATGCACATCGTCGCCAGGCCGAGCCGATCGCCGCGGTCGCGCATGGCGTGAACGAGCGTGGTGACGATGCGGACACCACTGGCACCGAGCGGATGGCCGATGGCCAGCGCCCCGCCGCGGACATTGACTTTTGTCGCATCGAGACCGAGTTCGTCGACACACCACAGCGTCTGGGCGGCAAACGCCTCGTTGAGCTCGATGAGGTCGATCGCCCCGAGGTCGATCGACAACCGACGGAGCAACTTGGCGGTGGCTGCCACAGGGCCAGTCCCCATCACGGCCGGCGGCACCCCAACCACGGCACCGGCGACAACCCGCGCCAGCGGCTCGAGCCCCTGCCGTCGGGCCTCGGCCAACGACATGATCACGAGCGCTGCGGCGCCGTCGCTGAGCGGCGCGCTTGTCGCGGCCGTCACCGTGCCGAGCTTCGGGAGGAACGCCGGCTCGAGGCGGGCCATCGACTCGCGGCTCGTGTCGCGTCGCACCGACTGATCGATCGTCGCCTCGACCAGCGCCCCGGCCTCGTCGTGGCCGAGGACCGGCACGATCTCGGCTGCGAAGGCCCCGGCGTCGATCGCCCGCACGGCCCGGGCATGGCTTTCGAGAGCCCAATCCTCCTGCCGACGCCGATCGATGCCCCGCGACGCCGCCAGATGCTCGGCGGTCAGCCCCATCGAGAGCATGCCCCGGCTGGAACGGGCGACGACCCGGGGATGGAAGTCGACCCCCTCGTCCATCGGCTGGTGGTGCATGTGCTCGACGCCGGCCACGACCTGGACGTTCTCGGCCCCGGCAATGATCGCGCGGCTTGCCTGGAGGATCGCCTCGAGGCCCGATCCGCACAGCCGATTGATCGTCACACCGGCGGTGGAGAGCGGCAGGCCGGCCATCAGTGCCACCGCTTTGGCGACGTTGCCGCCGAGTTCGCCTCGCTGCTGCGTCGCACCGAGGAGGAGATCCTCAATCGTCGCGGGATCGACACCGCTCCGCTCGACCGCCGCAACCACCGCAGCGGTGGCCAACTCGTCGCCACGCACCTGCCGGAACAGGCCGCGCTCGGCGTGCGACCGCCCGATCGCCGTGCGGCAGCAGGCAACGATCACGGGCGTGTGCTCGGGGGTACGGGAAAGGACGGGCATCGGTAAAAAGGGCTTGGCGTGAGAGAACTCGAGGCGGTCAGCCGGTGAATCGGCCCCCGTCGCGGGCGAGGCATTCGAGACGGGGCGTCGGTCGCATCCGAATGCCGAACTCGGCGAGGGGGCCGAGTCGGCGGACGATCTCCGCCGCCCCGATGGTGTCGGCCCAGGCGAGGAGCCCACCACGGAACGGCGGAAATCCGAGGGCGTGGATGACCGCAAGATCGACGTCGCAGCCGTCGCGGACGATTCCCTCGTCGAGCACCCTCGTGGCCTCGAGCACCATCGGAAGAACGAGACGATCGATGATCGTCCGTTCGTCGCTCGCACACGGTGGGAGCGCGTACGGGGCGACCACCGCCGTCACTCCGTCATCGGGGCGCTCGATTCTGGCCCGTGGGCCGGTGCCGCCGTAGCGATAGAATCCCCCCCCACTCTTCCGCCCCAGGCGTCCCGACTTGACCATCGCCGGGATCACCGGAGAGGGCTCGATCCGATCGCCGTAGGCGTCGTTGAGGACAAGGCCCGCGTAAAACGCCGTGTCGAGCCCGATCATGTCGTAGAGTTCGAGCGGGCCCATCGGCATGCCGAAGGCCCTCGCGGCCCGATCGATTTTCCTGGGATCGACCCCGGCCCGGAGCATCTCCACCGATTCGTGGAGATAGGGCATGAGCATCCGATTGACGAGGAATCCCGGACTGTCACGGACGACGATCGGACACTTCCCCAGGCGCTTGGCGTGGGCGACGGCCCGGGCGACGGTGGCATCGGAGGTCGCCGGACCGCGTACCACCTCGACGAGCATCATTCTCCGGACGGGATTGAAGAAGTGGAGGCCGCAGAACCGCGACGGATCGCGGAGCGTCTCGGCGAGTTTCGCGATCGGGTTGGTGGAGGTGTTGGTGGCGATGATGGCTTCCGGTCCGACCACCCCCTCGATCTCTGCAAGCACCTTTCGCTTGATATCCGTCCGCTCGAGGACACTTTCGATGACGAGATCGGCATCGGCAAGCGCCGAGGTGTGCGTGACGGTACGCAGTTGCCCGGCGAGTCGGACGGCCCGGGCTTGATCGGTGGCACGACGGCTCCGATCCCAGGCAGCCTCCTGGAGGATCTCCGGCACACTGCGGGCCAACGCCTCCGCCTGCACGTCGGCAAGCGTCACGGCGCATCCGGCCCGGAGATGGGCGGCGGCGATGCCTGCCCCCATGATCCCCGCGCCGACGACCGCCGGCCGCTCGAAGGCTCGTTCGTCGGCATCAGGTGACGCGGCGTCAGGCGTGACGCGATCCGCTTCGATACCCCGATCTCGTCGGTTCTTTTCGCCGAGACGGAACACCCGCACCAACTGCCGGGCCACCGGCGAGCGGGCAAGCGAGGCGAACGCCTTCCCTTCGATGGCGCCGGCCTCGAGGGCCGGCAGGAGCGACGTCGCCAGGACCGCCTCGAGAATCGCCGGCGGCGCCGGATAATGCCCTGCGGTCCGCCCTTGGATCACGGCACCTGTCGTCGCCTCGAGAAACTCCCGTTCCTCAGGGGCCAGTTCGATCGGCAGCGAGCGACGCCTCCGCTGTTCGAGGTGGACGCCGGTCGCGGTGGCGGAGTCGACGAGGAGTCGGGCTGCGGCAAGAGCCTTTTCGGCCGGCACACACGCATCGACGAGCCCCAAGCGTGCGGCGGCGGCCCCGCTCATCGTCTCGCCGGCGGCGATCATTTCCACCGCAGGCCCCGGCCCGATCAGCCGCGGAAGCCACACCGTGCCTCCCCATCCCGGCAACAGTCCGAGCTTTACTTCCGGGAATCCCAGGAGCGTTCCCTCCGCGGAGGTTGCCACCCGGTAGTCGCAGGCCAGCGCGATCTCCAGCCCGCCCCCGAGGCAGACGCCATCGATGACCGCCACGGTTGGCCAGGAATTGGAGGAGAGGCGGGCGTAGAGTTGGCGGCCAGCGGAACAGGCCTGCTCGATCGCGGCTGAATCGGCCCCGAGGATCGTCTCCAGCCGATCGATGTCTGCACCGGCAAAGAACGACCCCGGACGGCCGGAGCAGAGAAGCACTGCCCGTGGGGCGGGGCCGGCTTCGAGTTCGTCGAGCGACTGCCGGAGATCCCCGAGGAATCGGGCGTCGATGACGTTCTGACTCCGGCTCCCGGCGACGATCTCGAGCGTCACGATGCCGCTGGGGTCGCGCACCGCCACGATCGAGCCACGCCCGGCGGACTTGGCCGCGGACGGGGGCGTGGTCCCAGGGGATGGCGGTTGACGGGGGCTGGCGACCATGGCGTCACCGGAGAATGAGGGTCCGATTCAGAAGGGATGGGCATCCCTTCGGCTTGCCCATTGGCCGAAAACGGTTAGTGTATCGGGACGTGATCGGATCGGTGAGAAATCCTCCGGGGTCGTCGAGCATGAGCATTTCGGGCCAGTCCCCTGAAAGCGTTTCCCAGGTGCCCCGATCGGGGCCAGGCGGGCGTCGGTTCGGCCTTGCCCCCCGTGATCTCGATCCCCGCGATCTTCCGGTCGGGTTCCTCTGTGTCGCCTGGTGTGCGCTCGTCGGGATCGGCATCCTCGGCCGCCTTTGGCAGCCTGCGTACGGGGTTTCCCCGCTGATCGGGATCGGCCTTTGTGCCGGGGCGTTGTTCGCGAACAGGTTCGTCGCCGCCTCCGTTCCTGCCGTGGCCCTGGCGGCGAGCAACTACGCCCTGCCCGGGGGAGGCGTTTACGGAAGCTGGACGATGGCAGCGATCATTTATGCCGCCTTCACGTGGCCGGTGCTGATGGGGAGCCTGGTCCGCCGGCATCGTGGGTGGGGTGCCCTCGGCGGGGCCATGGCCGGTTCGCTGGTGTTCTTTCTCACCACGAATCTTGCCCATTGGTGGCTGACCACCGACTACGCTCACACCGCCGGGGGACTCGTCGAGTGCTACCTCGCCGCCCTCCCCTTTTACCGCTGGACTCCGGTCGGTGACATTGCCTGGGCTCTGGCCCTCTCGGCGACCTTGGTGGCCGTTCCGGCCTTGTCCCGTCCCTTTCGGTCGGCGGAATCCACCTGACGCCGGAGCGGCAGAAGTGAGCCAGTCAGGCCGAATCTCGAGGGGTTCTTGACTGGCGGAGAAACGGCCGCAGAATGGCCGGAGGAGTCAGGTGGGGTTCGCAGGTGTTGTTGCTGCGGAACCATCGATTCGATTGTTCGTACCGCTGCGGGAATGGCGGAATTGGCAGACGCGCCAGGTTGAGGGCCTGGTGGTAGTAATACCGTGCAGGTTCAAGTCCTGTTTCCCGCATTGATGCCCCCCTGACTCCGTCTCGTGCCCGCTGCCTCCGCGGGCGTCTCTTTTCGGGGCCGGCACGGTTCGTCGGCCTCTTCCCTTCCGACGAGTGCCGCCGATGACCGCCGATCCCTCCCCGACCCCGGATTCGCCCTCCCCCGACCAGTTGGGCCACGCACCAGCCCCGACGACGGATCAGGGGCCTGCTGCCGAGGCTGCGGCCGCTGGCGACGCGGAAGCTGGGGGCGAAAAGCGGCGGATTCCGATCGGCACGCAACGGCCGGGGGTTCGCCCGCCGAAACTGCCGCCGCGTCATCAGTTCGTGGCATCGGCCACCTCGTCGGTGCTCGGCGACGCTCCGCTGCCGCCGGTTCGGCCGGCAGCGCCGCAGGCGCCGGCTGCCGCCGGCCAGGCGTCTCCCGCTGGGACTGGCCACGAAGCGGCTTCGGCCCCCTCGGCTCCCCCCGCTCCCCAGGGACCGGTCGTCAGTGCGGCCGACATCGAAGCTCGGGCTGCGGCGGCTGGCGGCGGCGACTCCCCGCGTGATTCGCGCGGTGGGCCGCGGCGAGGTGGTGATCAGGGGGGAGACCGTCCGCGGCGCGAGCGGCGCGGCGATCGTGCCCCGAGTTCCGCATTCACCGACGTCATTCCGCCCTCGAAACGGGTCGCCGTCCCGAATCTCCGCGCCGGCCTCGAGGACGATCTCGAGGAGGATTTCCAGGCAGCCCTGGAAGGGATCGAGGTCGACACGATCCTCGCCACGGCCGCCCCGGCAAAGGCAGCGGCTGCCCTTGATCCAGGCACCCGCGTCACCGGCACCGTGGTGTCGGTCAGCCCCGACACCGCCTTCGTCGATCTCGGTGGCAGGCGTCAGGGGGCCCTCAAGCTCATCGGCCTCGATGGCGGCAATCCCGAGATCGGCCAGGTGCTCGAACTCTCTGTCGGGACCTTCAACGAAGAAGACGGCCTCTACGACGTGGCGCCTGCCAACCGGGCGATCGCCGTCGAGGACTGGTCGCAACTCGAAGCCGGAATGATCGTCGCCGCGAAGGTCACCGCTGCGAACAAGGGGGGCGTCGAGTGCGACGTCGCCGGGCTCCGTGGCTTCATGCCGGCGAGCCTCGTGAGCAACTGGCGCGTGGAAAACCTCGAGGAACTTGTCGGTCAGACGGTCGAGGCGCTCGTGACCGAGATCGTGCCGGCCGCACGGCGGCTCGTCCTCTCGCGCCGTGCGGTGCTCGAGCGCCAAGCAGCCGATGCCCGCACGAAGATGCTCGAAACGCTCGAAATCGGCGATCTCCTCGACGGCATCGTCCGTTCCGTGCGCGATTTCGGCGCCTTCGTCGACGTCGGCAACGGCGTTGACGGCCTCGTCCATGTCAGCCAGATGTCGTGGGATCGGGTGAAGACCCCGACCGACGTTCTCGAAGTCGGCCAGAAGGTGCGCGTGGCGGTGAAGAACGTCGACCGCCAGACTGGCAAGATCGGCCTGTCGATCCGTGACACGGTGGAGAGCCCCTGGAAGAACGCCGCCGAGAAGTACCACATCGGCGCCGCCGTCCGGGGCACGGTGAGCCGCATCGCCCAGTTCGGCGCCTTCGTGCGGCTCGAGCCGGGCGTGGAAGGCCTCGTTCATGTCTCGGAACTTGCCCATCGGCATGTTCAGAGCGTGTCGAGCGTCGTCCGCGAAGGAGAGACGGTGGAGTGCAAGGTGCTCTCCTGCGATCCCGACGAACAGCGGATTTCC
>CANGGT010000054.1 GCA_947453375.1 Planctomycetaceae bacterium | reverse complement strand
GCCCCCCAGAGCTCCCAGACCGAGAAATCGAAGGCAATCGAATGGAACAGCGTCGTGACGTCCGACGCCCCGAACCCGAACAGCGGCTCGGTCGACGCCATCAGCCGGACGACGTTGTGGTGCGTTACCATCACCCCGTTCGGCCGCCCGGTCGACCCGGAGGTGTAGATCACATAGGCGAGGTGGTCTGGCCCCGCATGGCCGGCACGCGGGGCCGGTTTCCCAGCGTCAAGGCTGAACGGTGCCAGGACTTCGTCCACGGTCGGCGTCGGGACGGCGGAACCGTCGACGAGGACGGTCGCCATTCCCGTCTGACGCAGTTCCTCCTCGAAGCGCTCCTGGGTGACCACCACCCTCACCTTCGCGTCCGCGAGCATCCAAGCGCGACGATCCGGCGGATGGCCCGGATCGAGGGGGAAGTATGCCGCGTCGGCCTTGAGGATGCCGAGAAGCCCGGCGATGAGGTCGATCGACCGATCGGCAAGGAGGCCGACAATGGCGTCAGGCCCCGCACCCACCGAACGGAGGCGTCGCGCCACCCTCTCGGCGAGCCTGTCGAGTTCGCCGTAGCTAACCGTGCGTCCTTCGCACGTCACCGCAGGGGCATCCGGAGTGGCGGCCACCCACCGCTCGAACCGGCGGTGGATGCACCCCTCGGCCGCGATCGACTCTCGGGTGGGTGTCTCGGCCTGTCGGTGGGGCGTCAGCATGAAGAAGGCGGCGTCGGTACCCGACTGACAATTCGTGAAAGAGGTTATTGTGACAGTCAGGTCACTCCATTTCCACCACTCGCGAGGCCGAACGGCTGACGAATCCGTCAATCAATCACCAGCGCCCACGATGCCCCCCCTCTCCCTCCACATCGCCGACTGCGACGCTTGGCGACCGACCCTCTTTGCCGCGACGCTCTCGGCCGAAGAGCAGGCGCGGGCGAATCGCTTTCGCAATGCTATCGATTGCGACAGGTTCGTCGTCCGCCGCGGTCTCCTTCGCCGACTCCTCGCCGAGCGACTCGGGATCGAAGCCTCGCGCGTGCCGCTCGCCCCCGGCCCAGCCGGCAAGCCGATGCTTGCCGCAGTCGATCTCCACCGCGCAGGAGTTGCCGCCGCGGATGGCGCGCCGTGCTTCAATCTGGCGCGGAGCGGCGGCCTCGCGCTCTATGCATTCCTCTCCCCGAAGGACGCGCACGCCGTCACCGGCCCGGCTGCCCCCGATGGCCCGGCACTCGGCGTCGATCTCGAACGGATCGACACCGACAGGCGGACGCTTGCCGATCTTCGCCGGATCGCCGAGCACTTCGCGCCGGAGGAGGCGGGTTTCATGCAATCACTCCCCGATGGTCAAGCAACGGAAGTCTTCTACCGGCTCTGGACCTGCAAGGAGGCCTGCCTCAAGTGCCTCGGCACGGGGATCGGCGGCGGAGGGCCGACGCTCGACGAGGTGGTCATCCAACTCACCCTCGACGGCACGGTCAGCGGCACCGCCAGGACCGCGGATGGACGGTCCTGGCGGGTCGCCTGTTTCACGCCGTGCCCCGGTCACACCGCCGCCGTCGCCCTCCCGGCAGCAGCGGACGCGACGAGCGGAAAGAACTCTCCCCTCGAAGTCGCCTTGCAGCGGGTCGAGCCCGAGGCGGCAGAGCGGGCAGTCAGCCGCGCGGCCGCACCGCCCCCTGGACGCGCCCCGGAAGCCCCATGATGCGGAGGAAGCCCTCGGCGTCGGTCTGGTCGTACGAGCCGCCCCCCTCCATCGAGGCGATCGCCGCATCGTAGAGGCTGTTGGGGCTCGTCCGGCTCTTCACGAGCATGTTCCCCTTGTAGAGGTTGAGCTCGACGGTGCCGGTGACCGGCTTTTGGGCCTCGCGGATGAAGGCCGAGAGGGCATCCATCTTCGCGCAGTACCAGAAGCCGTAATAAACCATCTCCGCCACCTCCGGTGCGATCCGGTCGCGGAGGTGAACGAGGTCACGATCGAGGGTGAGCTGCTCGACGAGCCGGTGGGCTTCGTAGAGAAGCGTCATGCCCGGCGCCTCGTAGACACCGCGGCTCTTCATGCCGACAAACCGGTTCTCGACGATGTCAGACCGGCCGACGCCGTTGCGGCCGCCGATTGCGTTGAGCTCGAGGACGATCTCGTGCGGTGCAAGCGTCTTGCCGTTGACCTTCGTCGGCACCCCCGACTCGAAGTCGATCCGCACCGTCTCCGGCTTCTCCGGGGCCTGTTGCGGCGAGACCGTCATCCCGAACTCGACCAGCTCGAAGCCGTCGGTCGTCATCTCCTCGAGGAGGCCGGCCTCGTAGCTGGTGTGGAGGCAGTTTTCATCAGAGCTGTAGGGCTTCCCCTTCGAGGCCTTCACCGGGATGTTGCGCTCGTCGCAGAAATCGATGAGCTCGGTGCGGCCGGGGAAGCGTTCGCGGAACTCGCGGATCCGCCACGGGGCGAGGACGGCGATCTTCGGATCGAGCGCCTCGGCGGCGAGTTGGAAGCGGCACTGGTCGTTCCCCTTGCCGGTGGCGCCGTGGGCGAATACCGAGGCCCCCTCGCGGTGGGCGATGTCGACGATCACCTTCGAGATCAGCGGCCGGGCGATCGACGTACCGAGGAGGTAAGTTCCCTCGTAGCGGGCCTGCCACTGGAGGACCGGGAAGGCGAAGTCGCGGCAGAGTTCCTCGCGGACATCGACGATCTCGGCGTGGATGGCGCCGCAAGTGCGGGCTTTCTCGAGCGTCGCCGCCCGGTCCTCGCAGGGCTGGCCGAGGTCGACGTAGACGGCGATCACGTCATAGCCGCGCTCGATGAGCCAGCCGAGGATCACGGAGGTGTCGAGCCCCCCCGAATACGCCAGCACGCACTTGGTCCGCTTTCCGCTCACGAAGATTCCTCGCTCGAGTGATGGTTCGATTCGCCGCCGCCCGGTTTCCGGTCGTTCCGAGATCGGCATTTCTCCCTTCGGCCGTGAGCCAGAGGGGCGTCAGACTTCCTTGACGAGGGCCATATTATGGCCTCCCGTCCCGAAGCCGACACCCGCCACGAAGACGATTCTGTCCCCCTTCGTCAGCCGGCCGCCGGCCAGGCCCCAGGCGGTGACGTGGGCAAAAAGCGCGTCGACGTCGGTCGAGACCGTGCCGGCCAGCGGCGTCACGCCCCAGTAGAGGGCCATCTGCCGGAGGGTGCTGACGTTGTCGCTGACCCCGACGGTCGGCACCGCCCCACGTCGCTTCGAGCGGGCGATCGCCGTCACCCCCGTGCGGCTGGCGACGACGACGAGGCGGGCGCCGATGTCGGCCGCAATCCGGCCGGCGCCGTCGACGACCGCCTGGGTGATCGGATGGAGCCCCTCCGGGGTGACCTCCGGCGTCGCCGCATCGACGGCGGCCGCCAGCCACGGGGCCCGCTGCCGCTCCTCGAGCGACGACCAGCGGTCGGCGAGGTACTGCGATTCGGTCGCCCGGGCGATCCGCCGCATCATCTCGACGACGAGGCGCGGGTGGTCGCCGATCGCCGTCTCGCCGGAGAGCATGCAGGCATCGGCGCCGTCGAGGATCGCGTTGGCGACGTCGGTCGCCTCGGCCCGCGTCGGCCGCCGCGAATGCTGCATGCTGTCGAGCATCTGCGTGGCGACGATCACCGGCTTCTGAAAGCGCTGGCAGACGCGGATGATCCGCTTCTGCACCATCGGCATCGTGGCGACGTCGATCTCCACGCCAAGATCGCCGCGAGCGACCATGACGACGTCAGCCGCCTCGACGATCGCCTCCATGGCGTCGACCGCCTCGCGCTTCTCGATCTTGGCGACGACGTGGGCCACCGACCCGCGCGTCCGCAGGAGTTCCTTGAGGAGGCGAACCTCGACCGGCGAACGGACAAACGACAGGCTGACGAAGTCGGCCCCGGCGCTGGCGGCCCACTCGGCATGCTCCCAGTCGGCGGAGGTCATGGCAGCGACGGAGAGCTTGACGCCGGGGAGATTGACCCCTTGTCGGCTGCGGACCGTGCCCCCCTGGACGACGCGGCAGACGACGCTGTCGGGGCGACGCTCCTCGACGACCAGAGCCACCGTCCCATCGGCAAGCATCACCGGATCCCCCGGCCCTAGCTCGTCGACGAGCGGCGCGTAGGTGGTCGTGAAGGTGTCGGTGGTCGATTCCCCGCTCCCGCGGACGAATCGCACCCGTCCCCCCTCGACACACTCGACCCCGCCGCCGGGGAGCTCGCCGAGGCGGATCTTCGGACCGGCGAGGTCGACGAGCACGCCCACGGGGCGGACCAACGCATCGGACATCCGCCGGACGCGGTCGAGCGTCGCCTGGTGTTCCGCCACCGAGCCGTGGGCCATGTTGAGTCGGAAGACGTCGACCCCGGCCTGGATGAGGCCGCCGATCGCCTGTTCCGACGCGGAGGCAGGGCCGAGCGTGGCGACGATCTTCGTCCGGACGAGCTCCGGATCGGCGCCGTGCCGGCGGGCCGCGGCGGCGTCGGCGGAAGCGCGGGAATCCCTGGAGGAATCGGTCGAGGCGGTGGACATGGAGCCCTCCGAAGGCAGGAAACGGGAAGGGCAGGGGAGGCGGGCGTGGCGGGGGAGAGCCTACCGCGGGAGCCCGCGGGCGCGAATCAGGGGCGCAGCTCCTCCCCGGCGATCGCCACATCGACGAGTCGCTACACTCGATTTCATGATCAACGCTCCAGGAAAAAACGCTCCAGGAAAAACAGACCGCGCATCTCCCTGGCACGGGCGCCGTGTGATCGTCGCCGGGGGCACCAGCGGCTTCGGGCTCGTCCTCGCCCGCCACCTCCTCGAAGCCGGTGCGAGCGTGCTCCTCGTCGGCCGGTCGGCCGATGGCGTTCGTCGGGCCCTCGAGCGGCTCCCCGAGCCGCTGGCCGGATCGAAGAGCCTCGGCACCGCCGCCGATCTCGCCCGTCCTGGGGAAGGGGGGCGCGTCGTGGGGGAGGCCCTCGACCGGCTCGGGGGGGTCGATGATCTCTTCTTCTCCGTCGGCCGATCGGGGCGGGCGCGGATCCTCGACACCTCGGCCGATCAACTCGCCGGCTTCCTCGACGCCAACCTCCGCACCGCCGTGGAGATCACCACCGCCGCCGCCGAAGACGTCGCCCGCGCCCGAGGCCACATGGTCTACGTCGGGAGCCTCGCCGGAAAGCTCGTCACGCCGCTGATGGGGCCGTATGCGGTGGCGAAGTCGGCCCTGGCGGCCTATGTCGACGCGGTCCGCCTCGAGATGGCCCCCCAGGGGGCCCATGTGCTCCTGGTCTCCCCCGGGCCGATCCGCCGCGAGGCGGCGGATGACGATGCCACGTTCGACCGCTACGCCGACGAGGTGGCGGCCGCCGGCCTGCCGCCCGAGGCCAACCGGCCCGGTGGCGGCGCCCCTTTGAAGCGGCTCGATCCCGACCGCCTTGCGGAACAGGTTCTCGAGGCCTGCCGGCGGCGGTCGAGTGAACTGGTCGTCCCCCGGAAGGCGGCCTGGCTCGCCGGGCTGGTCGAGTGGTGCCCGGACTGGGGACGCCGGCTCCTCGCCCGCTTCACCCCCCCGCCGACCAACTCCCCGTGAGGCCGTCGGCTGGATTGGCCGCGGGCTGGGGCTGACACAAATTTCCGCGCGACGCTACCATCGTCCCGCATGATGGCGCCCGGCGGAGCGGGTCCGTGCACTTTTGCGTGCCCAACAGCGGCTCGCAGCATCCGAGGAGATTCGATTCATGGCGGCGAAAGAGGCATTCCCCGGCATTGGGCCGATCCGTTACGAGGGCCCGGGCACGAAGAACATGCTCGCCTTCCGGCACTACGACGCCGACGCGATCGTCGAGGGGCAGCCGATGCGCGACCACTTCCGGTTCGCCGTCTCCTATTGGCACACTTTCCGCGGCACCGGCAGCGATCCATTCGGGGCTGCGACGATGATCCGCCCCTGGGAAATCGGTGGCGACTCCCTCGCCGCCGCGGTCGCCCGGGTCGACGTCGCGTTCGAGTTCATGGAGAAACTCGGGGTCGGCTTCTACTGCTTTCACGACCGTGACGTCGCCCCGGAGGGGAAGAACCTCGCCGAGAGCCACACCAACCTCGACACCGTTGCCGAAGCCCTCCGCACCCACCAGGAGCGGACCGGCATCAAGCTCCTCTGGGGCACCGCCAATCTCTTCTCCCATCCCCGCTACGTCCACGGCGCCGCCACGAGCTGCAACGCCGAGGTCTTCGCCTACGCGGCGGCCCAGGTGAAGAAGGCCCTCGAGACGACCCATGCCCTCGGCGGGGCCGGGTACACGTTCTGGGGGGGCCGAGAGGGCTATCAGTGCCTGTGGAACACCGACATGAAGCGCGAGATCGACCACCTCGCCAAGTTCATGCACATGGCCGTCGAACATGCCAAGAAGATCGGCTTCACCGGCCAGTTCTACTTCGAACCGAAGCCGCGCGAGCCCACCAAGCACCAGTACGACTACGACTGCGCGACGTGCATCAACTTCCTCCAGACCTACGGCCTGGAGAAATACGTGAAGATGAACATCGAGACCAACCACGCCACGCTCGCCGGCCACGAGATGCAGCACGAGCTCGAGGTCGCCGGCATGCAGGGCTACCTCGGCTCGATCGACGCCAACACCGGTGACACCCTCGTCGGCTGGGACACCGACCAGTTCCCCACCGACATCTACCTGACGACGAGGATCATGCTCACGATCCTCAAATACGGCGGCCTGAACCCGGGCGGCGTCAATTTCGACGCCAAGGTGCGGCGGGAAAGCTTCGAGCCGATCGACCTGTTCCACGCCCACATCGGCGGCATGGACGCCTTCGCGCGGGGCCTGAAGATCGCCGCGGCCATGCGGGCCGACGGCGCGCTCCAGAAGCTCGTCGACGAGCGCTATGCGAGCTGGTCGGGCCCGCTCGGGCGGCGGATCGAGGCCGGCAGCGAGAGCTTCGATTCGCTCGAGAAGGAGATGCTCGCCAAGGGGGATTCGGCCCCGTGTTCGAGCGGACGGCAGGAGCTCTTCGAGAACCTCGTCAACACCTACATCTGATCCGCTCCGGGACGGCCCGACGAGGACTCGACACCATGGCCCGACTCGACGTGAAGGTCGTTCCCGGGGCCTCCCGGGAAGGGGTGTCGGGCTGGCTCGGAGACCGTCTCAAGATCCATGTGCGGCAGCCGCCGGAGAAGGGGCGGGCCAACGCTGCGGTGGCCAGGGTGCTGGCCTCCGCGCTTGGCGTTGAAACGGCTGCGGTGACGCTCGAGGCCGGGGGCTCGAGTCCGCTGAAGACTTTTGAAATCGACGGGCTCGACGCGCCGACGATCCGGGAACGGCTCGCCGGCCAATCCCCCTCCGAGTGAAGGGAATTGCCTGGGAAGCGTGGTGCGTTACGCTGCTGGTGAAATCCCGGGTAACCCTATCCCCGCGAGACAGTCATGCGTCCGAAGATCGAAGAACGTTCCTGCTACCGATCCTGGGCTTCTCGTGAGCGTCTCCCGCGGGCGGCTGTGCCGGAGGCCGCGTTCCCCCGGCGGTGGTTCCTGACGGCAGGACGGGCCGGTTTGATCGCGGCCTTGGTCGGCACCGCCGGCTGCGCCTCCCCGCGCCGGACCGAGGCGAAGAAACTCCTCGAATCGATCGCGAAGGCGAACCGCCGGCATACGATCTCGTTCAAGCGATTCGAGGACATCGCCGCCGCCCACCTCGACGAGGGTGGGGCCGCCACCAGCGACGACGTCGCTGCCGGGCTCGAAAAGCTCAAGGCCTCGATCGCCACGCTCCTCGAGGAATCCTTGGCTTGGAGCGTGCCCGACACGACCGAAGCGACGTCCCTCGTCTCCACCTACCGGCGGGTCGTCACCGCGCGGCAGAAGCTGATCGCAGATTTCGAGACGCCGTTCCTGGAGACGATCCGCAACCCGGTGCTTCCCCCTGCCCAGCGCACGAAAAAGGCGGGCCAACTCTTTCAGTCGATGAGCATTGCCGAAAGCTCCCTCCTCATGGATCTTCGCCGGGCTCAACGCGCCTACGCCGGGGCGATGGGAATCTTCTCCTACGAATGACGCCCCGTTCACCGGGTACACCGCGATGAACAGCGTCGCCGGGATGAACGGCGAAGCCCCGGAATGCGTCAGTGACCGGGGGCCGAGGTCACCGCCGACTCGAGTGCCTTGCGGACGCGTTCGAGGCGCTCGGCGTCGGTGATCTTCCCTCCCGCCTGGTCGGTGACATGAAACCCGTCGACCACTTGGTCGAGGTACGTGCCGACCTTCGCCGATCGCACGGACAAGCCGGCGTCGAAGAGCGTGCTGGCGATCCGGTAGAGGAGGCCGGGGGCATCGGTGGCGAACACCTCGACGATCGTCGAGCTGTCCGAACTGGCGTTGTCGATCGCAACCCGGACGGGATGGCGCCCCGCAGGACAGACGCGCGGGGCGAGGGGATTGAGCCGCGGGGTAAACGTCGGGGCCCGGTCGGCCTTGATCCCGGCACGGATCGCCGTGGCGATGTCGGCAAACCGATCGGGGGGCGGAGCGCCGGTGAAATCGGGATCGAGCACGGTAAAGTGATCGATCACGATGCCGTCGTCGAGGGTGTGAATGCCGGCGGCGAGGATCTCGAGGCGCTGGCTGGTGAGGGCCCCGGTAACCCGGTGGAAAACGCCCGGCGCCACGCTCTCCCTGGTGCCGACCGTGACCGCCACGGTCGATGTCTCCGGCTGCCAGCGTGTGGCGACGAAGATGCCGTCGGCGGGGAGCCGGGCGAGTTGCACCAATTCCTCGAGAATCCGCTGGGGGGGAAGATCGCGGAGGCTCGCCGTCGGCAACTGGCGACCGATCCGCACGACCGGGTCATCCGGCTCCCATTCCGTCAGGAGCGCCTCGAGGCCGCGCCGGTGACGCTCGGCCGAGAGCGAAGGCCCCTCGCCGTCGAGAACGCCGAGCGTCCGGGCATGGAGGTCGGCGAGGAGATCCGATTTCCAGTCGGTCCACACTCCCGGCCCCACGGCCGTGACATCGGCGGCAGTCAGGAGCGTGAGCATCGCGAGCACCTCGGGCGACCCCACCTCGCAGGCGAAGCGGACGACGAGCGCCGGGTCGCTGGAGTCGCGCCGGAAGGCGAGGTGGGCCATGACGAGATGACGATGGACGAGAAAGGCGAGAATCTCCCCCTCCTCGGTGGCAAGGCCGAGCCGGACCGCGATCCGCTCGGCGATCCTCCGGCCGACCTCGCTGTGGTCCTCCTCATATCCCTTCCCGAGGTCATGAATGAGGAGCGAAAGCAGGAGGAGCCGTCTCCGCCCCAGATGCCGCCACAGGTTCGCCATCCACCCCTTCGCGCCGCCGTGGGCGACTGCGGCCTCGACCGCCCGGATCGAATGCTCGTCGACGGTGTACTTGTGATAGTTGTTGAATTGGAGGAGATCCCGGGCGTGGGCGAACTCCGGGATGATCCGTTCCAGCAGCCCGATGTCATGGAGCCGGCGGAGGGACGCCCCGAGGCGTTCGGGGCGGTCGAACAGCGTGAGGAACCCCGCGCAGACATCGGCGGGGAGCGGGGACATGGCCGCCGTGTCGGCATCGGCCGAGGCCCCGCCAGAGACCCGGATCGCCTCCCATGTGTCGCTGTCGACCGGCCAGCCGTAGGTTTGCGAGAGCTCGAGGAGGCGGAGGATCGCCGCGGGATTTTTGGCCACTTCGGCGCGGTGCGCCGGCAGGACGGCGACCGTCGTCGGCCCGACGAGGTAGCGATCGTCGACCCGGTGCCCGAGGATTCCGCTCACCCAGGTCGCCCGGCGCGGCCGACGAAGCGCCCGAGCCTTCACGTTCTCCGCGATTCGGACGACGTCACGGGTGTGTCGGAAATACTCCCGCATGTACACCTCGACCGGGAGGAGGCCGGGCGGGGGAGCCAGGCCGAGCGTCTCCGCGAGGCGTTGCTGTTCCTGACGCGTGAGATCGTCCGCCGCCCGGCCAGCGGCGAGATGGAGATCGATGCGGATACCGGTGAGGTGGTCGCTCGCGGCCTCGAGCGCCGCGACGTCGCGCGGGGCGAGCATTCGAGAGGCGACGAGCGCCGCGGCGTCGGTGCTGCCATGCGCGACATACCCGAGCCAGTGGACGAGTTGCACGTCGCGCAGGCCCCCGGGCGACCGCTTCACGTTCGGCTCGAGCAGCGCCGCCGACTCCCCGTACCGGGCGGCCTCTTCCCCCCGCGCCTCGCAGAGTTTGGCGGCCAACCGCTCCGGCGCGCGACGGGCAAGCGCCGCCAGATCGCGGGAGAGCTTGTCGAACGGCTCCCCAGGGCCGGAGGGGCCGTCGAGAAGCCGCGCCTCGATGAGCGTGCTGAACACCGTGGCATCGGTCCGGGCCAGTCGGATCGCCTCCGGCACCGTCCGCACGCTCTGCCCCACCTCGAGGCCGATGTCGAAGAGGTCCTGAAGGAGGCGACGCGCCGCGGCCGCCACGACCGAGTCGGCCGAGGCGGGATGGAGGAGCATCAGGTCGATGTCGGAGAAGGGGAACTGGCACCTCCGCCCATAGCCGCCGTGGGCGACGAGGACGAGCCGGTCGACCATGCCCCCCTTCGGACCGGCCCCGCTGCGGAGGTCGTTGAGCACCGAACGCCAGACATCGAGCACCAACCCATCGGTGAGGTCGGAGGCGATCCGGGTGATCGTCCGCGGCGGCGTGCCGGCGGCACGCTCCGCCGCCACCTGAAGGCGCAGGGCCGCAAGCGCCGCCCGCCCCTCGACGACGGTGGGAGAGAATCCTCCGCCGATGGCCGCTCCATCGATCGGCCCCGCACGATCCTCCCTTGGCCCGGTTGGACGGGTGCTCACGGCCGACTCGGATGCCAGGGGTCGTCCGCGACCCGTTCCTGGTGGTTGGCGTGCCGCGCGAGGACGAAGAGGAGATCCCCGAGGCGGTTGAGGTATTCGATGGCGTTGACCGGGATCTCCGCGTCGGGCGCCGCACCGAGCTTGACGACGCGCCGCTCGGCGCGACGGCAGACGGTGCGGGCGACATGCATCGCCGCGGCCAGCGGCGTCCCGGTGGGGAGGATGAAGTTCACCAGCCGGGGCAGGGCAGCATCGTGTCGGTCGATCGCCTCCTCGAGGGTCTCGACATGGGCCGCGGTGATCCGCTCGGCGGCATCCCCCGGCGTGGCGAGTTGGGCCCCGAGCTCGAACAGGTCGCACTGGATCCGCCGGAGGAAGTCGTCGATCGGCCCGCTCCCGGGAAGGGTGCGGACGACCCCGAGGTGGCTGTTGAGTTCGTCGACGGTACCGAAAGCCTCGATGCGGAGGTGGTCCTTCCGGACCCGGGGGCCCCCGAACAAGCCTGTCTCGCCGGCGTCGCCGGTCTTCGTGTAGATCTTCATCGTCGACCTCTCTGGGAGCGTGGATGTTTTTCAGGACGTATACTGTTGCCCATGAGAAAAACCTTCAACCGCAGCATTGTTCACCGGCTCCTGGCCCGTTGTGCAGTCATCGTGGTGGCCGTTGCCACCGCCTCCATGGGCTCCCCGTCCGGGTCCCCTGCCGCGCTCGCCGCGGACGAGACACCACGGCCGCCGTCGAGCGCTGGGCAAGCTGGTTCGGCGCTCGAAGCCGGATACCTCTCCCCGCCGGTCAAGGTCACCGACGGACTCTCGAAAGCAGGGGAGGGATACTTCGCCCCGGACGGTCGACACATCTGCTACCAGGGGGTGCCGACCGGCTATCCCTTCTACCAGATTTACGTGCAGCCCTTCGACGCCGCCGCGCTGCGACCGTCCACGCCCACGCGGATCAGCCCGGGACGCGGGCGGACGACCTGCAGCTGGTTTTCGCCCGATGGCACGCGGCTTCTCTTTGCTTCGAGCCACCCCGATCCGGCGATCGACAAGACCGAGGCCGACGCCAAGGCCCAGGCCGAGGAGGACGCCCGCACGGGACGACGCCGTCGCTATCAGTGGGACTTCGATCCGCACATGGATCTGTTCACTTCTCGTCCGGACGGGTCGGACCTGAAGCGTCTCACCGACAGCCCCGGCTATGACGCCGAGTGTTCCTGGTCGGCAGACGGGCGGAGTCTGCTTTTCGTCAGTGACCGCGACGGCGATGCCGACATCTACGTCGCCGATGGCGACGGGGGCAACGTCCGTCAGCTGACCGACGCCCCGGGCTACGACGGCGGGCCGTTCTTCTCCCCCGACGGCCAATGGATCTGCTACCGCACCGACCGCGTCGAGAAGGACATGCTCCAGATCCACGTCATGAAGGCGGATGGCAGCGGCGACACGGCGATCACCGCCGGCAAGGGGGTCCACTGGGCTCCGTACTGGCATCCGACCAAGCCGTGGCTGATCTGGACCGGGGCCGATCACTCCGATCCGACGCAGCGTCCCAACTACGACCTGTGGGCGGCCCGGTACGAAGCCGATCCCGCCACGGGAACGTTCCGAACCGGGGCACCGCTACGGATCACCGACCACGTCGGTGCCGACGTCCTCCCGGTCTTCTCCCCCGACGGAACGCTCCTGATGTGGACGGCCAGCCGCGACGGGGAACGCTCGGCCAGCCAACTGTGGGTATCCCGTCCCGATCTCGACGCGATCGAGCGAGATCTCCCCGCCGTGCCGCCTGCCCGAACCGCGGAGGGAAGCCGATGAGCCAGCCGGCAGGAGCACATCCCCAGATCGGCCCGATCGCGATGGTGGGGGGCGGACAGATGGCGCTTGCGCTCGCCGAAGGATTCTGCCGCGCCGGACTGGTGGCCCCCGCGGCGATCACTGTCCATGACCCGGTGCCCGCCGCCTGCGAGCGGCTCAGCCAACGCGTGCCAGGAATCCGCTTCGCGTCATCCTCTGCCGCAGCCGTGAAGGGGGCGAGCCTTGTCTTCCTCGCCGTCAAGCCACAGCAGGCCGCCGGTGCAGCCCGTGACTGCGCTGCCGCTCTCGACGCCGGGGCCACGGTCGTCTCGATCGTGGCCGGCGTCGCGGTGGCGACCCTCGCCGAATGGTTCGGCACGGCGCGGATCATCCGGGTGATGCCGAACACGCCCTGCTTGGTGGGGAAAGGGGTGTCGGTGATCTGCCGTGCGCCCGAGGTGCCGGCGTCGGCCGCCAGGAGTGCCACCAGCCTCCTCACCGCGGTGGGGAGCGTCCACGAAGTTGACGAACACCTCCTCGATGCCGTCACCGGCCTGTCGGGATCCGGACCGGGATTTGTCGCGTTGCTCACCGAAGCCCTGGCCGACGGCGGCGTGAAGGCGGGACTGCCGCGCGGGCTGGCCCAGGCACTTGCCATCCAGACCGTCGCCGGCACCGCCGCTCTCATCGAGCAGACCGGCGAACACCCGGCCCAGATCAAGGACCGCGTCGCGAGCCCCGGGGGCACGACGATCGCGGGGCTGGCCGTCCTCGAGCAGCGTGCCGTCCGCGGCGCGCTGATCGATGCGGTCGTCGCGGCCGCGGATCGGGCGCGAGCCCTGGGAAAACCGTCCGGCGGCTGATCCACCGGACGCTGATCCACGGGACTCAGCGTGGGCAGATTCCACGCGATCCAACCCCGCCGGTCTATCGCCGGCGGGGATCAGGCACGCCGCCCAAATGCCTCCGGCCATCGATCGCCACCGAAGGCAGGTGACGTTCAACGCTTTTTCTTGACGGCGGCAGCCTTCTTCGTTGTCCCCTTCTTGGCGGACTTCTTGGCGGACTTCTTGGAAGCCTTCGCGGTCGCCTTCCCGGCGGAAGCCTTCGAGCTGCCGAAGATGTTGCTCCACCCATCAGCGTACTTGCTGTTGGAACCGACACGGATCACGGACATCAGGGAAACTCCTGCTGCAGTCCAGCTCGATCGCCGGCCGGGGAGTCGTCCCGCGGCGCCTTGGCGGTCGGCCGTCAGGCCGTGTGGTACCGATCGCCCGGCCCGCGGTCAAGCCGGCGATCCAAGATGATCCTCGGAACCAGGCCGATCCAGAGCAGACGCTCCGTGGATCTCGAGCCAGACCCTCGCCACGTGCTCCGGGAGCGGGCCGCGGCGGCCGCTTGTCGCCTCCACGCCGTCCGGCCCGGATTCGGCGCGGAGCCGGAGTTCGTTTCTCGCTGCGAGATCGGCCGTCACCTCGGCTCGCCCGAGGAACATCCCTGCGGCATCGGCCGATTGGATCCGCCAGGAAACAGGTCGGCCGTTGAGGACCGCCGAATCCAGGATCGGCTTCGGCGCGACGATGACGAGATCGACGCATTCGCCGACCGGGAGATCGACGGTGCGGCCAAAGGAACGGATCCAATCGTTCGCCGTGACGTCAGGGGGCTGCCACGCCCCTTGGAGCGAGATCCGATGGCCCGGGTTTCGATCGGATTCGACCAAGAGATTGTCCCCAGTGGGGGGCCTGTATACTGCGAGGGAAGGTGTCTCGGCCGTTCGAAGGCCGCAAGGACATCATGACGTTCGTCCCCGCCGAAATGAAGGAGCCGTTTGCGATGGCAGGACATGCCCTTGAGTTCACCGACGAGAACTTCCAGCGCGAAGTGCTCGATTCGGACGTGCCGGTGCTGGTCGATTTCTGGGCCCCGTGGTGCGGCCCCTGCCGAATGATCGGCCCGACGATCGAGGAACTCGCCAAGGAGAACCTGGGAACGTTCAAGGTTGGCAAGGTGAACGTCGACGAGAACGGCGAGACGGCCATGGCCTATAACGTCTCGAGCATCCCCGCCCTGATGATCTTCAAGGGAGGCAAACTCGTGCAGCAGTTCATGGGGGTTCAGCAGAAGCCCCGCCTCCAGCAAGCGCTCGACGAGGCGAAAGCCTGATCGACCGCCAGAGGTTTTTTTTCGGCAGGCAGCCGGCTGGGTGGTGCGCCCCACCCAGCCGGCCCGCCGCGAACCACCCTCCGGCCGAAGGCCGGAGGGCTGCATGTCGAAAAGTCCTTGGAAAACGTCATCCCTGCCCCTCCCGGTCGCGTGCCGGCCGGCTCGAGGAGTCCACTCGAGACACCCCCAAAAAAAGCCGAGGTTTTTCGGAGGTTTCAGGCGCCGCATCCAGCGGCGGGCACTTCATCCAAAGCCTGCTCGCGTTGACAACGCCCGCTCGGGCCATCAGTGGCAGGCGGCCTCCATCTCTCCGGCCGCAAACTCGGCCGACAGGGAGTCGGCCCCAAACGACATGCCGATGCCCGGCGCAACGGCGTCGCGGCCGATCGTCCTGACGGTTTCGCCCCGCCCAGTGGCCCGCCCCGGGGGCAGGAACCCGATCCGTTCGAGTTGCCCGTCGGCGACGAATCCGGCCAGATGATGATTGAAGCCGGGCTGGCGGAGTTTCTCGACTGCCTTGGCCTCGATCTGCCGGACTCGCTCCCGGGTGACGCTGAAGATCGTGCCTACCTCCTCGAGCGTGTAGGCATAGCCGTCGGCGAGGCCGAACCGGAGGCGGATGATCTCGCGCTCCCGGTAGGAGAGCCCGTCGAGCGCTGTCCGGATCGAGTCCTTGAGCGACTGCTGATGGATCCCGCGGAGCGGATCTTCCTCGCGTTGGTCCTTGAGGAAGTCGCCGTAACCGGCCTCGTCCCCCTCGCCGACCGGCTGATCGAGCGACAGCGGCTGGCGTGACATCCGCCACACGCAGGTGGCTTCCTCGACCGTCATGCCGGCGCGATCGGCCAGTTCTGCCACCGTCGCCTCGCGACCATGCTGCTGCCGGTATTCACGGGAAATGTTCCGCAGCTTCGTCATCGTGTCGATCATGTGGACCGGCACGCGGATCGTCCGACTCTGATCGGCGATGGCGCGGGTGATCGCCTGGCGGATCCACCACGTCGCGTAGGTGGAGAACTTGAAGCCCCGGGCGTGCTCGAACTTGTCGACCGCGCGCATCAGGCCCGAGTTGCCCTCCTGGATGAGATCGAGGAACGACAGACCTCGGTTGCGGTACCGCTTGGCGATCGACACCACGAGGCGCAGGTTGCCAGCAGCGAGATCTCGCTTCGCCGCGTCGTACTTCCCCTGGAGGTCGTCGAGCCGGGCCAGCCGCTTTCGGAGGGTTACGCGACTCTCGCGGGCAAGGAGGAGGAGGCCGCGACACTGCCGCTGGAGCTCGGATCGGACCTGCGGGTCGCGTCCCATCGGGCCTGCCATCTCCGCGGTCGCGTCGTCAATCCGCCGACCGGCGGCCCGCAGTTCGCGGACCAAAGGCATGAGCTTCTGGATGCGGAGATTCATCTCCTCCACCAACCGCACGGCCTTCCCACGGAGACGCACGAGGCGGCGCCACGCCGCGCGGCGGACATCCATCGGCGTCCGCTTCGACATCGCCACCCGGAACAGCTTCTTCTTCTCCTCCTCGATGCGACGGAGCGTCACGAGATTCGGGCCGAGGCGACGGAGAGCCCGCTTCTTCTCGCGCGTGTTGGTCACGGAGACCTCGATCGTGCGGTCGAGACGCACCCGGCCGGCCTGGATCTTCTCGAGGAGTTGGATGGCGCCGGCGAGAATCAGATCGTTGCCGAGGAGCGTGTCGCGGAACTTCCGCCGCCACCACTCGATCCGCTGCGCCGACGAAACTTCGGTGTCGCGGGTGAGGAGAGGGATCCCACCCATCTGGAGGAGGTAGAGGCGGACGGGATCGTCGATCGCCCCGATCCTCCGAGCGGCGGCGGGCTTCGCGACCGGGCGACGGGGGGGAACGGCGGGCAGATCGGGGGAACGGCGCATCGGATTCCTCTCGGGCAAAGTGCACGGGTCAGGCAAGGTCTTCCGCTCATGCCGTGCATCCGGGATGCCAGACGGGCGACGGGACCGCCGACCTCGTGTTTTCCCGCAGAAAATGCCCCTTTGCGGCATCCGGCCAACGGGGATCCCTCCCCCGTGGTGTCGCCGCCGGGCGACGCGCGTCGCCGCCGGGTCGACCGGATGCGACGCGGGGCGGCGAATGTGTCAAGAAAGCCGCGGCACGGAAACGAAACAGACCACGGAGGGAACGAGGGGCAGGGGATATACTCCAGTCCCGCTTCACGTCCTGGGCGCGACGCCCTGGACGGCCGCCGGCCTGGCCCCCCTCCACGGGCCCGAGCGACTGGTGCCGCATGCCGCTGATCCCGCTGATCATCCTCGGAATCCTGTTCCTCGTCGGGGCGATTGCCCTCGGGATCGGCCACAAGGGATGGAGTTGGGGGACAGTCGCCGCCGCCTGGCTCGTCCTCCTCACGTCGGTCGGGGCGTTTTTCCTCGTCGGCATGCTCGGCCAGCGCGAGCGCGAATGGCGGAAGATCGTCGCCTCCTACCAGGCGGCCATCGCCCGCGAACGCGACGCGCTGGTGCCGGCCGCCGGCAACCTCCGCCCCGATCCGGCCTCGAAGCCCCTGGCAACGCTCGAGATCGAACGCGACCGTTGGGCCCGTGTCCGCGACAGGATCAACACCTGGCGGGGACGCCACTGGGACGACGCGGAGTTCTCTCCCCCGGCGGAGGGCCGCCCCGGCACCATCACGATCTCCGGCCTGGAAAACTCCACGATCAATCCCGGCGCCGAACTCTACGTCTTTGACACGACGGCGATCGAGCAGGGGGGGCGGTTCCTGGGGGCCTACCGCGTCGACGCCGTCGACAAGAACGTCTTCAAGGTCTCGAACATCTCGGTCCCCGATGCGGCCGATCTCAAAGCCCTGGCGCAACCGCGTGACGGCAAGGTCGTGGTCTACGAGGACCTGCCGATCGACCGCTCGATCGCCTTCCACCGCACCCCCGTCCCCGCGGCCGCAGGCGGCGGCGCCGCGGTCGGCGATGGCGGCGATGGCGGCGAGGCCGCCGGCACCGCAACGCCGTCGACCACCGAACCGCTCGACGGCTCGGCCGGCCCGCGGAAGAGCGACCCCGAAGCGATGCTCCGCCACCTCGAACGCAAACTCGAGGAGTTCCGCCTCCACGACACGGTGATCGGGGGGGCCGAAGGTACCGATCCGGCGACGGCTCCGGAGCCCGAAGCGGGGGTCGTGCCAGCCGACGCCGAGAGCACGGCCGCAGCCGAGGGGGGCGTCGCGCCCGGCGCGAGCCGGGCGGTGGCCGATCCGACACTCTCCGAGACGCCGCCGCTGGGGGTCCGCTGGGCTCGGGTCGTGTTCAACAAGCCTTTCGACTACACCTGGCCGGACGGAACGACCTCCAACTTCAAGGACGGGGAAGTCCTGCCGTCGATCCCGGCCGAGCAAGTCGCCCTCCTCCGCCAGAGCGGCGCCGACTTCATCTCGACCTGGTCGATCCCGCCGGGGCTCTACTGGGCCAACGTCGAGTTCAAGCAGGCCCATTCCTTTCCCCGGGCCCAGGGGGAGCCGATCGAGTTCGAGCCGGGGCGCACCGTCCAGTTCGATCTCGAAACCGCCAAGGGGCTGGAGAAGGACGGGATCGCCTCGATCACCTCCGTGATCTTCCGGCGTCCGCTCGCCGACGGGAACGTCGCCCTCCGTGGGGCGGGGCAATTCCAGTCGGACGGCAAGGCGTTGCCGATCGAGGTCAACGGCCTGGTGGTGATGCGGCGGATTCTCGAAGAAGACAAGCGTTCGATCGATTCCTCGATCGGTCAACTCAAGGGGGCCAAGGCGAGCACCGATCAGGAAATCGCCCTCCGCAAGACCGAGCAGAGTCAACTCGAGGACGACATCGGCCACTGGCAGGGCGACGTCGATGCCGCCGAACGGACGGCCGAGTCGTTCGCGTCGAGGCTCTCCTCGATCCGCCGGCAACTCTCGGCCTCGGAAGCGGCGATCGGGGCTTTGGGCCGTGAGTTCAACGCCACCGTGGAAACGCTGACCCGGGCGATCGACCAATCGGCCCCCGCGCCCTCCCGTCCGCCGGTGCCCGCCGACATCGCTCGCTGATCAGGCCACTGTTCCCCGCCGGTTTCCCCGGCGAGAGGGCCTTTTGCCCGCCGCTGGAGGGCCGTCGGCACCGTGACGTTGCCCCGCTTCGCGGGCATGCGCCCCGGGCTCGTTTCCGAGCCCTCCCTCCGCAGCCCGGGTGGCCTGCGGTACACTGACGCCCCTCCGGTTCCTCCCTCCCTGCGAGCCCCGACGACCATGGCCCGTTCCGCAGCCCGGCCCCCTTCCACCCACGCTGATGCGGCCCATGCCGTGACCACGGCCCACCTCCGCAAGGCCGTTCATCACCACAAGGCGACCAGCCGGCGGGGGATGCTTGAGCGGATGTTCACCCTCTGGTTCAAGGGCTTCGTCTACAACCAGATTTGGGAGGATCCCCGCGTCGACGCCGAGGCCCTGCGGATGGGGCCGGGGTCGCGGATCATGACGATCTCCAGCGGCGGCTGCAACGTCCTCAACTACCTCATCCACAAGCCGGAACGGATCGTCGCGGTCGATCTCAACGCCAACCACATGGCGGTGACGCGGCTGAAGCTGGCCGCCCTCGAGCACCTTCCCGACTACGAGACGTTCTACAAATTCTTCGGCTACGGGAAGCACCCGGAGAACATCACCAACTACCAGCGATATCTCCGCAACCATCTCGACCCGATGACCCGGTCGTTCTGGGAGACGAGCGACTGGCCCGGGCGGGCCGTGGGGCCGAAGCGAATCAGCTATTTCCGCCGCGGCTACTACGAGCAATCGAAGCTCGGGCAGTTTTTCCGGGTCGTTCACGGTCTCGCCAAGACCCTCGGCCGCGATCCGTCGAAGCTCCTCACCGCCAAGAGCGTCGCGGAGCAGGAGAAGATTTTCGACGGGCTGTTCGACCCGTTGTTCCAGAATCGGATCGTCCGCTGGTGCGGCCGCCAACCGGTGGCGGTGTACAGCCTCGGCATCCCCCCGAGCCAGCATGCCGCCATGCTCGAGGAGCAGGAGAACAACGGTTCGAAGCTGTTCGACATGTACCGCGACCGGGTCCGCCGCCTCGCCTGCGGATTCCCGCTCGACGACAACTACTTCGCCTGGCAAGCCTTCGGTCGTCGGTATGACCACGAAGGACGCAAGGCGCTCCCCGACTATCTCAAGCCGGAAAACTACGAGACGATCAAGTCGATGGTGGGCCGCGTTGAAACCCACGTCGCGTCGCTCGCCGACCACCTCCGCACGGAGAAGAAGGGGGCGCTCAACAGCTTCATCTTCCTCGACAGCCAGGACTGGATGCCGCCGCCGGTGATCGAGGAGCTTTGGGATCACGTCGCCAAGGTCGGTGCGCCAGGCACCAGGGTGATCTTCCGGACCGCCGGAGAGAAGTCCCCGGTGGAGACGGCCCTCGAGCCTGCCACACGGGCGAAGTTCGTCTACGAGCAGGAGGAGGCCCGCCGTCTCCACCTCCAGGATCGTTCGGCGATCTACGGGATGTTCCACCTCTACCGGTTTTCCGACGCCGCCGGGGACGGAACACCGGGGGTGGCATGAGCCATCCGGGTCGCGACGGATTCCGTCCCGATCCGCCGCCGGGAGGATGGCCGCGATCGTCGTCGAACAACCGCGGGCCCTGGTTTTCTGCACAGGCTGTCGCGATGGACCGGCGCTATCGGTTCAGCCGGCACTTCTACGACGTCACCCGGCGCTTTTCGCTCCTGGGGCGGGACAAGCTGCTCGCCAAGGTGGTCACCTCCCCGGCAACGGCCACGCTCGAAGTTGGCTGCGGGACGGCGAGAAACCTCCTCGAGCTTGCGGCGCGGCGGGAGCCGGGAAGGCTTTATGGGCTCGACGCCTCGCACGCGATGCTGTCGACGGCCGAGCGGAGCATCCGGCACTCCGCAAGGCACCATTCGCGAGGAGGCGGGATCGTGCTCCGACAGGGGCTGGCGGAGGAACTCGACGCGCGGCGGATGTTCGGCTGCGGGGATCGCTTCGACACGATCTTTTTTTCCTACTGCCTCTCGATGGTGCCCGCTTGGTCGGATGCCCTCCGAGCGGCGATTGCGAACCTCAGGCCGGGGGGCGTGATCCTCATCGTCGACTTCTGGGATCAACAGGACCTGCCGACGCCGTTCGCCGCCGGCATGCGGCGCTGCCTCAGCCGCTGGCATGCCGGCTACCGACCGGAGATCCACGACGCCCTGATTGGCCTGGGCCGGTCAGGACGGGCGGAGGTGCAGATCGAATCGGTCGCCCGCCGCTACGCCTACCTCGCCACCGTCCGTCCCACGGCCGCCTAGCAGCCAAGCCAGGCCGCCAGGCCACGGTGGCTCACGGCAGCAGGAACACCAGTCCGGTGACCGTGGCCGCCTGGACGGCGAAGCCGCGGGGACTGTACGGCACCCCGGGGACGGTCCAAGGCGCACAGCTCCCGGGGCGGTAGTAGCCGAGCGGATAGACGCACTCCCACGGCGCCTGCATTCCCGCCTTGTAGGGGAGGATCGGCAGGGTCACGAAGAAGTGGGCACCGGCGATGAAGGGATCGAGGAACATGCCGCGGGAGTGGCCGTAGCGTTCCAGTTCCCAATCTTCGAAATAAAGCGGCTTGTGGCAGTATCCGGCCGCCTTCCAGGTCATGGTCGTGGAGGCGAAGCGACGCGGCTGGAAAGTCTCCCCCTCGAGCCGGCACTCGCAGGGATAATCGTTGCCCGGCGTGCCGCCCACCCGGATGTCGAGGTCGATCGACGCGATGTCGTCATCGCGGAGGAATTGGAGGGCATCCTTGCAGGCCTTCGATGCCTCGCCGCAGGGATCCCTGCGGGCGGCGTCTCGCCGCTCGGTACCGGAGTCGCGGGGGCGGAGGCGACTGCCCGCCGGGGGCCGATCGCGGAGGGCGTTGGGGGCGGCCGGTTCGTCGGCTAGGGCGATCATCGGCACGTCGGACAAGCCGATGGCCGGCTCGATCACCGCGTCGGGCTCCACCGACCCCGCCGAAACGAGGATGATTCCGCGGTCGGCATCGAGCGGGGAAGGCGTGCCGGCGACAAGAGCGATCGCGTCGGCGGAGCCTTCGTCGAGCAAGCCTCCTTTTCGAGGAATGAGAAAAGCCTCTGCCACCGATTTTTTCCACTCTGGCGACTGCTGAAAATAGCTGCGGATATTGGGGGCTGAACGCGTTGCGTCGCTCGGGGTGGCATGGTGTCCACGGCTGGATTGGGCTGCCGTCAAAGCCCGCGGTTCCACCAACTTCTCCTGCTCCTCGACACGCTTGGCATCTTGAGGGGATTCAGCTCTCGGGGCATAGGGTGCGGCAAGAAGGAGTCCGGTGGCCTCCGCCACAGATTTTTTCAACTCTGGCGACTGCTGAAAATAGCTGCGGGGAGTGGGGGCGGAACGCGTTGCGTCCCTCGCGGCGGCATGGTGTCCAAGGCTTGTTTGGGCTGCCGTCGAAGCCCGCGGTTCCACCAGACTCTCCCGCTCCTCGACGCGATCGGCGGCCTGAAGGGATTCAGCTCTTCGGGCATACGTTGCGGTAACAAGGAATCCGGTGGCCGCGATGAGAGCGCCGCACAGCCCTCCGACGATCAACGGCCGGGCCGAAAAGCGCTTACTCCTGCTTGGGGTGAGCACTATAGTTCGGGGCTTCCTGGGTGATGACGATGTCATGTGGATGACTTTCCCGCACGGCGGCCGCCGACACTTGAATGAACCGGGCGTCGCGCCGCAGTTCATCGATCGTTCGCGTGCCGCAGTAGCCCATCCCGGCCCTCAGGCCGCCGACGAGCTGGTAGACGAACACGCTCAACGGGCCCTTGAAGGGCACGCGCCCCTCGACCCCCTCCGGAACCAACTTGTCACCGCCGCGCCCGCTCGACCGCTGCCGGTAGCGTTCACTCGATCCCTGGACCATCGCCCCGAGCGATCCCATGCCGCGGTAGGCCTTGAACGTGCGCCCTTGGTAGAGCACCGTCTGGCCCGGGCTTTCCGCCACACCCGCCAGCAACCCGCCGAGCATGCAACAGTGGGCCCCGGCGGCAATCGCCTTGGTGATGTCTCCCGAGTAGCGAATCCCTCCGTCTGCGATCACCGGCACGCCGGCACTGGCCGCCTCCTGCGCCGCTTCCCAGACCGCCGTGATCTGGGGAACGCCGACACCGGAGATGACCCGTGTGGTACAGATCGACCCGGGACCTATCCCGACTTTGACTCCATCCGCGCCAGCCTTGATGAGATCGCGACAGCCTTCCCGGGTTGCCACGTTTCCCGCAACCACCTCGATTGCCCAGCGTTTCTTGATTGCCGCAACGGTCTCGATGACGTTGTCGGAATGGCCATGGGCGCTGTCGACGATGAGGACGTCGACCCCCTTTGCAATCAGGCTCTCGGCCCGCTCGAAATCGAACACGCCGACCGCCGCCCCCACCCGCAGCCGCCCCTGCGGATCTTTGCAGGCGTTGGGGAAGCGCTTCATCATGTCGATGTCTTTGATCGTGATCAGCCCGGTGAGATGGCCCCTGGCATCGACGAGGAGGAGCTTCTCCACCTTCTTGGCCATGAGGACTTTCTCGGCCTCGTCGAGCGTGACATTCCCGGTGGCCGTGACGAGCCCCGACGACGTCATGATGTCAGCGATCGGCGTGTCGCCACTCT
>CANGGT010000053.1 GCA_947453375.1 Planctomycetaceae bacterium | reverse complement strand
GGAGCGTCGCCATCCGCAGGCCCACGCGGTCGCGGAGGAGCGTCTCGAGTTCACGGCCGAGGAAGGAGGCGAACTGCCGGCCGAATCCGGGAATCGAGACCGCCGTAAGGGACGCGGCCGGCTCCAAGCCAGAATCGACGGCCGCCCCACCTGGCTCTCGAGTCTCCGCCAGCCGCAGATCTTCAGCGAGCTTGTCCCGCCAGCGGGCCGACCAGAAGCCGGGCGGCTCGTCTTCGATCGCGACGTAAACATCGGCGAGCCGCTGCACCCCGAAGTGGCCGAGGGCTTCCACCCGGGAGCCAAACCAGACAACCTCGCCATGGCCGAGGATCAGAAGCCTGTCGGCCTCGTCGACATTGTCGAGGTGGTGCGTGACCGCGATCACCGTCATGCCCGCCCGGGCCCGTTCCGACAGGAGCGCCATGATCCGGGCCTCGGAGGCCGGATCGAGGCTGGAGGTCGCCTCGTCGAGGACGAGAAGGCCAGGTGCCGCGAGCATCTCGGCCGCCAGACTCGCTCGCTTCATCTCCCCCCCGGAGAGGTCGCCGATCGCCTGATGACGCACCCTCTCGAGGCCCAACTCCGCGATGACGCGGTCGACCGCGGAACGCTTCTCGGTGGCCGAAGCTCCCGCCGGAAGCCTCATCTCCGACGCGAACTGGAGCGCCCTCTCGACCGACAGAGCCGTCGGATTGATGTCCCGCTGGGGGACATAGCCGATCGCGCCGCGGAGCGCATCGGCTTGTCGAAAGACGTCATGCCCCCCGACGAGGAGCCGGCCGGAGGCGATCTCCCGTTCGCCGAGCAGGCTCCGCACGAGCGTGCTCTTTCCAGCCCCGCTGGGCCCGAGCACACAAACGAACTCGCCCGGCTCGATCCGGAAACTGACCCGATCGAGGAGCGTCTTCCGCTCCCGGCCGGTGCGGCCATCCGCCACCGTCACGGTCAATCCGTCGGCTACGACCGAGAGGCCTGTCTTCGCAGCGAGCGTCATGGATCGGGGGCCTGGTCTAGTAGTGGTGATCGTCGGGATCGAAGTCGGGGGAGACGATGATGTCGCCCTGGGGATCAGCGACGTACTTGTGGCGGTGATCCACCTGGCGCCTGAAAAACCGCGATCGCACGATCGTCGAGTAGAATTTCCTGAACGAGTCGCCTTTGGGGTCGAGCGGCCGCTCGGAGGCGAACGTGAACATCGGCAGCAGCATCTCGTCGTTAATCGTCTCGTTGTGCCAGACGTTCTGCGGTGGATCGAACGGGTTCCGCGGATTGGCGGCGGAATTGTCGTAGGAACACTCGGCTTCAAAACGCGTCCCGGCGGGAAACCGGACCGGTTTCCCGAGATTGTAGGGGGACTGCCAGTTGTAATCCCACTGCGGCACCCGGAGGAGCAAGCGAGTTTGCTCCTCGCCTGGCACATGGACCCTGATCGCCAACCAGCGGGCCAACTGGTGCGCGTGCGGGATGACCCCCACGAGTTCGGCATCCTGGGGGAGCGTGTAGCTGCCCATGACGCGGAAGTCGCTGACACCCGGCGGCACCACCGCGAAATCGCCGGAGAGGTAAATCATGTTCATCACGTTGCGCGGCGGCCGCTTTTCGAGCCAGATGCCGATCCGGCTCGAATCGGTCTCCAATTTGCCTGTCCGCACGTAGTGAAACTGCACCGTGATGTCGCAGCCTGCCGGGATCACCACGCCCGCGTCAGCGGGTGCGACCACGGCCCGCACCCCTGGCACGTAACCACTGACGAACGAGGCCCGCGGTTGGCCGTCGGCGCGGATCGGCGGCACACGAAACCCGATGCCGTGTGGATCCTGGAAGCCCCCGGCGGAATCGTCGGGATGGCTGAAGCCTTCTCTCCCGCCATGCTCACGCACCGCTTCGTTCACCGTCTCGCGCGGCAGGTGCCCGATGAGGGCGTGGTGCACGACCTTCCGATTGCCGGGGAGCACCTGGATCGCGCGGAGCCGAAGATCCTCCGACCGATCGAGCGGAAAGACGACGTTGCGGTAGACATCGTTGCCGTGGGCACCAATCTGCGTCGGCTCGGGCTGCTCGAGGACGATGTCGGGGGGGCCGAGATCCTCCTCGAAGGCGGTGTAATCGGGCAGCGGCTCGAGCTTCGGCGCGTCGGCGGCAATCCCCTCCGGTTTTCCGTCGGCCACCCATGCCTGCAACATGGCGATCTCGGCAGCCGTTGGCGCCTTCCATCCGGTGAAATCGAAGTCGCTTTCGATCTGCGCCGGTGGCATCCGGTGAGCCTCGATCTCCTCGATCCCGACGTCGATCCAGTCGACCGCGTCGTCGTAGGAAAGGAGACTGAACGGGCCTGCCTGCCCAGGACTGTGGCACTGCTGACAATGGCCATGGAGAAACGGCAGCACGTCACGAAAGTAGGTCACGGCGTGCGATTCGCTTGACGAGGGATCGGGCAACGGCCGCTCCGGCCGATCGATCGGACAGCCCACGGCATCGGTGCGGGGCTCGCGGACCGCGCGGCCGGCGACAAGGTCGACGATCGCCTCGCGCAGTTCGGCGTCCGGCGTCCCCGGCGCCATCACGCCGCGAATCTTGTAGCGGTCATCGATCCGGCCGGCATACCGTACGCACCGGTCGCCATCGATGAGGACCACCTCGGGGGTGACCGTTACATCGAGTGCTTCGGCCAGACGAAAGTCATGGTCGAGAACGATCGGGAACGTGATCTTGTACTCCTGCCGGTAGGCGTCGATCTCGCCGGGAGCGTCGACCTCACACACAACCCCGACGAAGCGGATCCCATCGCCGGCGAACTCCTCAGCGAGTTGCTCGAGCACCGGCGCGTAGTCCTGGGCGAGCGGGCAGGTGGGATGGAGGAAGGCGAAGCACACCGCCCGGCCATCGGCCCCGAGGAGATCGGAAAAGGCCACGCGATCGCCGTTCAGTGGCTCGAGTTCGAGCCGCTCGGCGGCAATCGGCTTGCCTGCCGGGGCATCAGGGAGCAATTCTCCCGGCGGATCCGCTGCCAACACCGCGGCGCCTTCCAGCGCCGACAGAAGACACAAAAGCCACATGAATCGCATCGCGGAACTCACCTCGACGTCTTCACCCAACGGGGAGCGGATCAATATTCCAACACAAACCCCGCCGCACGGAGCGCCGCGAGACTACGGCGGATGCCGTCGCTGGTGTCGTGGAGCGGTTCGTATTCCACCAGATACGTGCCATCGTAGCCGGTACGGGGGAGGAGATCGGCCCAGTCGATGCCGTCGGCGACGTCGCCCACGGCGGCGGCCCGCCAGCCCTCGCCGTCCCGAGCCCAGTCCTTGAGGTGGCAGTAGGTGATCCGGCCGCGGAGGAGATCGACTCCACAGGAACGGTCGGCCGGATCGGCCGCGCGGAGATTGCCGGGGTCGAAGTTGAAGCCGATCCTCGCCGGGAGATCGGCAAGGAGCCGGCGGAGGCCGGCGGGGTGGGTCGTGACGGTGTGGGTGTGGACGGCGGAGCCGTCGGGGCGGTGATCGATCGCGCCGTGGGTCTCGATCGCCATCGACAGCCCGAGGCGTTCGAGTTCCCGGTCGCAGGCCACACAGGCGTCGACCATCCGGGCATAGCGGGCGTCGTCCATGGCAGCCCACGGCGTGAAGCCTGCGAAATATCGAACCTGCCTGGCGCCACATTCGGCGGCCACCCGCGACTGGCGGATCGCCTTCACGACCGCCGCTGCCACCTCTTCGGGCCCGCCGGCGGAGAAATCGTTTTCGATGCAGCAGCCGGGGGTCGCGATGCCGCTGGAAGCGACCAGCGTCCGGAAAGCGGCGACGTCGGCCGCTGAGGGCGATTCGGGCAGGCGGCCCGGCTGACCTCCGCCGATCCCGAACTCGAGTTCACGGAAACCGAACTCCTCCGCGATCCGGAAGTGATCGGCCATCGGCAGCGCGCGAAAGCCCCACTCACCGCAACCAACGCGGAGACGGCGGCTCGGAAGCGGAGGCGAGGATGGAAGCGGAGGCGAGGATGGAAGCGGAGGCGAGGATGGAAGCGGAGTCATGCGAGGATTCCCTGGATCGGTCGGGCTGGCTGGACGCCGGTGAGCTTCTGGTCGAGGCCACCGTAGAAGTAGGTGAGCCGCTCGGGGTCGAGCCCCATGAGATGGAGGATCGTGGCGTGGAGATCGCGGACGTGGTGGCGGTCGACAACGGCTTCATGGCCGAGATCATCGGTCTCTCCGTAGCTCGTTCCCCCCTTCACGCCACCACCTGCAAGGAAATAGGTGAAGCCCTTCGGGTTGTGGTCGCGACCGCCGTTGGCCCCCTGCCCCACCGGCTGACGGCCGAACTCTCCCCCCCAGACGACGAGCGTGTCTTCGAGGAGGCCGCGGGCCTTGAGGTCGGCAAGCAGCGCGGCGATCGGCTGGTCGATCTCCGGGCAGTGGATGGCGAGATTCTCCTCGACGCCGTTGTGGGCGTCCCAATTCTGCTGCTGATGGCCGCCGCCGGAGTAGATCTGTACGAAGCGGACGCCGCGCTCGACGAGCCTGCGGGCGACGAGGCACTGCCGCCCGAACGGGGCGGGGCCGAGCGAAAGCGGGTGGGCCCCCTTCTTCTCGAACAGCCCGTAGGCGGCCATCGTCATCGGACTCTCGTCGGAGAGATCCAACAGCTCCGGGCCGCTCGCCTGAAGCTGGAAGCCGAGTTCGTAGGCGGCCACGCGGGCGTCGAGATCACCGGTCGCGGTGCGGGCGTCGGCGTGGATCCGGTTGAGGGCAGCGAGGGTGTCGACGCCGTCCCGCTGCATCCGCCGCGTCACCCCGGCGGGCGGATCGAGGGCCGGAATCGCCTCGCCGGCCGAGCGGAACACCGTCCCCTGATAGGCCGAAGGCATGTATCCGGCCGCCCAGTTGGCAGCGCCGGGGATCGGCCCGCCGCGCGGATCGAGCATGACGACGAAGCCGGGGAGGTTGTCGTTCTCACTCCCCAGGCCGTAGGAGAGCCAGCTCCCCAGGGCTGGATACCCCTGGAGAATCCTGCCGGTGTTCATCTGCAGATTTGCCGAGCCGTGGGCGAAGGAATCAGCCCATAGGCTCTTCACAACGGCCAGGTCGTCAGCATGCGCGGCGAGCTTCGGGAGGGCGTCGGAGATCCAGAGGCCCGACTGGCCATGCTGCCGGAAGGTCCGCTTCGATCCGAGGAGCGTCTGCTTCTGGAGTGAGCGGCGGCGAATCTCGAGCTCGATCTCCTGGCCGTCACGCTTCTGGAGCTCGGGCTTGAAGTCGAAGAGGTCCATCTGTGACGGACCGCCATACATGTAGAGAAAGATGCAGGCCTTCGCCCCCTTGCGATGGGCCGGCTTCGGCGCGAGCGGACGGCGGTCGGCCGGGCCGGCAGCCGACGCAAAAAAACCGTCCTTCTCGAGGAGGCCCGTAAGGGCAAGGCCGGTGAAGCCGGCCCCGGCGTCGAGGAGGAACCGGCGGCGGGCTCCAGTGGGGCATGCAGGGGCTGTTTGATCATCCATCGGCTCGGGGCTCCGCTTCAGTCGACGGTGACAAACTCGTTGAGATTGAGGACGAGGAGGGCGAGATCGCGATGAGCGCGGCGCCGGGCCTCGTCGAGGCTCGGAGGGACGGTCGGATCGACGCGGAACGGCTCGCCACCGGCGGGATGAACGAAGAACCGGCGGGCGATCGTGCCGGCCCCGAGCGTTCTCAAGCCGGCCTGACCGGGACGGTCGAGCGGCTCCCGATCGACAGCCTCGAGCGATGGCACGGTCGGAAAAGGGGACTCGCCGTCGGCCAGCCACGCCGTCAACTGCCCCCCGCGCCGTTCGAGCCGCAGTCGGCTCCACGCGTCGGTACGGACAGGACGCTTCGCCGACGCCAGCACCGTCACGCCATCGGGATTCACCCGCCGCAGTTCGACGACGCCATCCTCGGGGACGACGACAAGCTCGTAGCCGCTGGAACGCTGTGCGGCGGGTTCGCCGGTCGGGACGCCGGCGAGGACGAGGGCGACGACGTCAGCCGCGTCGCGCACGAACAGTTCGGCCTCGATGACGCCTTCACGGAACGCCATTCCCGGCGTGAATCCGGCCGGCGGCCCGGCCGACGGTTCGCCACCGAACAGCGCGAACGGCCCTGCGGCCGGGTCGGCATTGACGATTCCCTCGTAGCTCCCCCCCCAACTGCCCCCGCCCACACTCCACCCCGCCGCCGGGCTGACCTCGAGGATCTGCTCGGGGCGGAGAATCTTTCGGTAGCCCTCCTGGAGGGCCCGGGGGACGAGGGGGCGGAGCTGAATCGCGTCAGCGTGGGAGGCCCAGGTCGAGATCTGCCGGGCGAGGTAGGCGTGGGCAACCGCAGCTTCCTCCGAAGTCGGCCGGCGCGACAGCGCTCGCTCGAAGAGACGACGGATGAACGCCTCGTCATTCCCCTCGGGCGCGATCGGCCCGATCTCCGCCGCGACGCGCTCGGCGAGGACGATGGCGCGGTTCCGGGCGAAGTCGCCGTTGACCATGAGGAGCGCCTGCGGCGCGACGATGGTCACGGCGCGCTCGCCGACGGAGCTCGTTGTGTTGGTGTAGTCGAGCGATTCGAGCTCCGGCACGAGAAGCGTGCGCTTGATGAAGCCGTAGATGCTGCGGCGATCCTGCTCGCGCGGATGCGAGATCTCCCAGCCGAGACCGGGCCGCGACTGACCGGAGAGCGAATCGGGCCCGACCTGCATGAAGAAGCCGCGGCCGCCGACCGTCGGATTGATCGAATCCGACGCAGCCAGAAAGGCATCGCGAATGATCTCCGCCTCGAGCCGGCG
Organism: Planctomycetaceae bacterium; assembly: GCA_947453375.1. Lineage (GTDB taxonomy): Bacteria > Planctomycetota > Planctomycetia > Pirellulales > UBA1268 > QWOP01. The sequence goes on along the minus strand of CANGGT010000053.1, from coordinate 16,791 downwards.
CCGGTTCTGCCGCCAGAGGAGCGTGTTCGGTTCATCCGCCGCAAGACACTCCGGCCGATCGGCCCGCGACGACATCCGATAGGCCCGCGACCGGAGGATCGTGCGGTGGAGGGCTTTGAGGCTCCAGCCCGAGTCGACGAGCTCAGCCGCGAGCCAGTCGAGCAATTCCGGATGGCTGGCGGCGAGGCCGGCGGCACCGAAGTCGTTCGGCGTGGCGACGAGCCCCCGACCGAAGCTGTGCTGCCAGAGCCGATTGGCGGCGACGCGGGCCGTGAGCGGATTGGCAGGGCTCGCGATCCATTCCGCCAGCGCCCGCCGCCCTTCGAGGCCGGATGGGGCCGCGCCTCCGCTTCGGAACAGTTCGGGGAGGCCGGGAGAAACGACCGTACCGGGCGTGGCGGGGTTGCCGCGGATGAGAACGTGACAGGGTTCCATCGGGCCTTCGGCCTCGCGCGCCGACAGTGCCCATTCCTCTCCTGCGGAGATCGGCAGGAACATCGCCGCGTCTGGCTTCGGCGGGAGCAGCGCCCGTTCGTAGCGTTTCACACCCCGGATCATGCCGATGAGGCTGTAGTAGTCGGCCTGCGAGAACGGATCGAACTTGTGGTCGTGGCAGCGGGCACAGCCGAGCGTCGTGCCGAGGAACGCCTGGCCGATCGTGGAGAGGGCGTCGTCGAGCTCGTCATACCGGGCGAGACGGATATCGTCCGGCTCGTCATCCCACGTCCCCAGATGCCAGAACCCGGAGGCGATGACGGCGGAGTCGGTGCGAGGTTCGAGGAGATCGCCGGCGATCTGCTCGCGAATGAAGCGGTCGAAGGGCATGTCGTCATTGATCGCCCCGATCACCCAGTCGCGGTAGCGCCAGGCGTAGGGCTTCTCGTCGTCGCGCTCATAGCCGTTGGTCTGGGCATACCGAACGACGTCGAGCCAGTGCCGCGCCTGCCTCTCCCCGTAGGAGGGCATCGCCAGGAGTCTCTCGACAAGCGCCCCCCAGGCAGCGTCTGAAGCGTCGCGAGCGAACCCCTCGACCACCTCCAACGGCGGCGGGAGCCCTACGGTGTCAAACCACAGCCGCCGCACCTGCTCGTGCGACGTCGCGGTGGGATTGGGGCTGATGCCGGCCGCGGCCATCCGGGATTCCAGGATCGCGTCGATGGCTCCCGATCCCGGATTGGCACCCTCTCCAGCGGTCGGCACGGCAGGCCGGACGACCGGTCCATAGGCCCAGCGTGCCCGGTCGTCAGCGCTGATCGTGAACCCGGCCCGACGGACGGCGGCCACAGGCTCTCCCTCCGCGCCGGGCCAGGGGAGCCCACGCCGCACCCACTCCTCGAGCAACTCGATCTGGGCGGGGGCGAGCCTGCCGGCAGGGGGCATTTGGAGGGCCGGGTCTCCGTAATGAACGGCCTTCAGCAGCAGGCTCGCGTCCGGCTCGCCAGGGACTGCCGCAGGACCCGAATCCCCGCCGGCGAGCAGCGTGGCGAGCGAGTCGAGGCGCAGTCCCCCCTCGGCCCCGGCGGCATGGCACTCCAGACAATGGTCGTGGAGGAGCGGGCGAATGCGCGACTCGAAGAACGCCTGATCGGCGGCACGTGCCTCGGCCGAGATGGCCTCATCGCCGCGCGCCGCTCCGACCGCCGCAACGACCGCGATCATCGCCACCGCGGTCCACGCCATGACGGTGCAACGGACCGATGGCTCTGATGGGATTGGCATGGGAAGACTCCAATCGCAAGTTTACGTCGCCAGGCCCCGCGGAGCCATGCGGGACACGAGCGTGCGTTACAGCGAGATCTGCTCGCCGATCTCCATCACCTGGTCGGCCGGCACCTGGTAACGGCGTTCCTCCTGGACGGCATTCCGCTTGAGATAGGCGAAGATCGCCTCGGGGATGTGGGACAGGCGTCCCCCTTCGTCGGCGATGATCGTCGAGTGGCCAATGAAGAACGTGGCGGTGTCGACGTCGATCGGGATGTAGTGCTCCGTGGCGAGTCGGCGGAGGAGTGGGATCAAGAGCGGCTGCTCCATGTAGCCGAAGCGGACGGCGATCCTCCAGAAGCCGTCGGCGAGTCGCTCGACCTTCGACCGCTCCCCCTCGGGGATCTCGGGAACGGCAGCATCGGAGACCGTGAGGAGAAGGACCGTCTCCTGGAGCGCCCGGGTCAGTTCCACGTGATGAACGAGGACAGGGGGCACGTGCTCGACACTCGGCGCCAGGAACACGGCCCCTCCTGGTACGCGCGAGGCCACGTGGGTCTTGAGCTCCGGCCACTCCTCTTCCCAAGGGCCGAATTGCCTGGAATAGCGGTCGATGACGGCGGTCCGCCCATGACTCCAGATGAGCATCCCCGCGATCAGCGCCGCACCGATGAGCATCGGCACGTAGCCACCGTCGAAGAACTTGAACAGGTTCGCAGCGAGGAAGGGGATGTCGAGGGCGAGGAAGAACGCCAGGAGGCCCAGGCTTCGCCACTTCGACCAGCCCCAGGTGTAACGGACGACGAGGTAATAGAGGATCGAGGTCACGGCCATCGTGCCGGTGACGGCGATCCCGTAGGCCGCGGCAAGCCGGACGCTCTCGCGAAAGGTGAGCACGAGCGCCAGACAACCGATGGCCAGCAGCGCGTTGACCTCCGGGATGTAGATCTGCCCTTCGTTGTCTCGGGCCGTGTGGCGAATCGTCATCCGGGGGAGGAAACCCTGGAGCATCGCCTGCCGGGTGAGCGAAAACGCGCCGGAGATGAGGGCCTGCGAGGCGATCACCGTGGCGAGGCTCGAGAGGATGACCAGTGCCCACGTGGCTGCTCCGGCAGGCACCATGCGGAAGAAGGGTTCGGCGGCAGCCGTCGGATCGTGGAGGATGAGCGCCCCTTGTCCCAGATAGGCAAGGACGAGCGCCGGCAGGACGAGCACGCTCCAGGCCAACCTGATCGGCTTCAGTCCAAAGTGGCCCATGTCGGCGTAGAGGGCCTCGCCACCGGTAACGACGAGGACGACCGATCCGAGGATGTGGATCCCCCGCATCCCGTGACGGAGGAAGAACTCCATGCCCCACCACGGGGAGAGGGCCCCGATGATCTCCGGTTCCTCGATGATCTGGCGGAGGCCGAGGAGGGCGAGCGTCGTGAACCAGACGAGCATCACCGGGCCGAACAGCTTCCCGACGTCGCCGGTGCCGCGCGACTGGATCGCGAACAGGCCGATGAGGATCAGGCAGGTGATCGGAACGACGAAGCTCTTGAGCGCCGGGCTGGCGACGGCGAGCCCTTCGACGGCCGAGAGCACGGAGATCGCCGGCGTGATCACGCCGTCGCCGTAAAGGAGCGACGCTCCGACGACGGCCAGGAGCGTCATCCCGGAGACACCGCCGATCCCGTGGGCGGAGTGGCGGTAGCGCTCGGGAACGAGGGCCAGGAGCGCGAGGATCCCCCCTTCCCCGTCATGATCGGCCCGCATCACGAAGATGACATACTTCACCGTGACAACGAGGATCAGCGCCCAGAACATGAGCGAGAGAATGCCGAACAGATCGGTGCGGTCGACCGCGTCACCGTGGGCGGCGGCGACGTGGAGGCATTCTTTCAGCGTGTAGAGAGGGCTCGTGCCGATGTCGCCGAAGACAACGCCGAGCGCCAAGAACGCCAGGTGGAGGAGATTGCCCCGGCCGGCCCCATGGGCATGGTGGTGCGCGGGGCTGGTGCCATGATCCATCAACGTCTCCTCGGGCTTTGGAGACGCCAGTCTATCGGCGGCAAGTCGCCCCATCCCCGTCACCCGTGACGCCGAAGGAAACCGGGCGAGAATCGGCCGGCACCGGGGATCCGTTCACGCGCACGGGAGCCGTTGGCGGCACTCTCTGGACAGATTCCGAAACGGTGCCAAAATGGTGCCATGGCAAACATCACGCTCAAAGACGTGCCTGACGATCTCCATCAGCGTCTGCGGGCCGCCGCCGTGGAGACTGGCCGCAGCCTGAACAAGATGATCCTCACGCTGCTGGAAACGGCGGTAGGGCCGCACAAGTCGGACCGACTCGTGCTCCTCGACCGCATTCGGGCACGACGATCGACGCTCCACCACCTCGTGGACGACGCCAGCCTCGAGGAGGCGATCGAGGAGGGGCGGGCGTGATCGTCGTCGACACGAACGTCATCTGTTACCTCCTCATGCCAGGCGAACGCACGGCGGCCGCTGAACGGCTCTACCGGGCCGATCCGGAATGGATCGCCCCCCGGCTCTGGCTCGATGAACTCCTCAATGTGCTCGCCACCTCCGAGCGGCAAGCCTTTCTCGATGCCGATCAGGCCGCCGCCATCCTCCGCGACGCGGTCGATCTGATGCAGGATGGCACGTATGAAGTCCCTCCCGAGCGCGTGCTGGCGATCGCCAGACGGACAGGGTGCAGCGCCTACGACAGCCAGTTCGTAGCGCTTGCCGAGGACCGCCACCTGAAACTCAACACGTGGGATCGAAAAATCCTGGAACGCTGCCCGGAACTCGCCGTCGCGCCGAGGTGAGCCGAGACTCCCGGGTGGAAGAAGCCGCTCGCCTCGTTTCCGGAGGACTCGTCTCTCCGCTCGTGACTCCCCCCGATCCCTGTCAGCCTGCGGCGCGCATGCCGGACGTGGGGCGGATGGAGAAGACCGTCACGCCAGGATCCCCTTCACGACCTCGCCGTGGATGTCGGTGAGGCGGAAGTCGCGCCCCTGGTAGGGATAGGTGAGGCGGAGATGGTCGATCCCCATGAGATGGAGGATCGTGGCGTTGAGATCGTGGACGTGGACATGCTCGTCGGGCGTCGTCACGTTGTAGCAGTAGTCGTCGGTCGCTCCCCAGGTCAGCCCCCCCTTGATCCCGGCCCCGGCGAGGAGTGTCGTGAAGCAGCGCGGGTGATGATCTCGGCCGTAGCTCGTGTCGCTGATTCCTCCCTGGGAATAGATCGTCCGGCCGAACTCTCCCCCCCAGACGATGAGCGTCTCGTCGAGGAGTCCGCGGGCGGAGAGGTCGTCGATCAGCGCCGCGGTCGCCCGGTCGGTGTCGCGGCACTGCCCGCGGATCGCGTCGGGGAGGCCGCCATGATGATCCCACCCCATATGGAAGAGCTGCACGAAGCGCACGCCACGCTCCGAGAGGCGCCGGGCGAGGAGGCAGTTGTAGGCATAGCTCCCGGGGCGCTCGACGTCGGGCCCGTAGGCCTCGAGGACGTGCTTCGGCTCGTCGCTGATCCGCACGAGATCGGGCACGCTCGTCTGCATCCGGAAGGCCATCTCATACTGGCTCGTCCGGGCGGCGATGTCGGGATCGCCGACGAGCTCGGCGTGGCGGCCGTTGATCGCCGCGATCCGGTCGAGCGTCGCCCGGCGCGTCTGCCGGGCGATCCCCGGCGGATCGGAAAGATACAGGACCGGGGCTCCGCTGTTGCGGAACCGCACTCCCTGGTGCTCCGTCGGCAAAAACCCCGCCCCCCACAGCCGGTCGTAGAGGGGCTGGTCGTCCGGACGGCCGCTTCCGAAGCTCGTGAGGACGAGATAGGCGGGGAGATCGGCGTTCTCGCTCCCCAGGCCGTAACTCGCCCAGGAGCCGATGCTCGGCCGGCCTGCCAACTGGCTCCCGGTCTGGAAGAAGGTGATCGCAGGATCGTGGTTGATTGCCTCGGTGTGCATCGATCGGATCATGCACCACTGATCGGCCTTCGAGGCGATCCCCGGGATGAGGTCGCTGAACCACATCCCGCTCTTGCCGTGTTGGGCGAAGGGGAAGATCGTCGGCGCCACCGGGAAGCTCGATTGGCCGCTCGTCATCGTCGTCAGCCGCTGCCCCTGACGGATCGATTCGGGCAGCTCCTCCCCGCGCCGCACGGCAAGCGCCGGCTTGGGATCGAAGAGATCCATCTGCGACGGTGCGCCCGACTGGAAGAGATAGATGATCCGTTTCGCCTTCGGCGCGTGATGGGGGACGCCCGCAAGCGCCGCCGATGCCGGCCGGGAGAGCCCGGCGACAGCCGCAGCCACGGTACCGGCGGCACCGCCGAGGAAGACGCGGCGATTGAGCGCGTCCTGGAGGTGAAAGCTGTTCCCGGGACGGTTCATCGGAGTCACTCCCGCATCACGAATTCGTCGAGGTTCAGGATCACGTTGGCGACGAGGCACCAGGCGGCGAACTCGTCGGCCGCAAGGCCCGCCGTCGCTTCCGCCACCGGCCGGCCGGCAGCCCCGGCAACGATGAAGGCCTCGGCCGATGGCTCATCGGCTGCGAAAGCCCCTTGATCGGCGGCAAAGCCGGTGAGGAGCGTCTCGAGCTCGGCCCCATCAGGTGCCCGCCCGAGCGCGAGCGCGTAGCCGCGGGCGATCCGGGCCGCGGGATCGACGCCCCCCTCGGCGACCATCCGTCGGGCGAGCCCCTGGGCCGCTTCGAGGAAGGTCGTCTCGTTGAGCAGCGCCAGCGCCTGCAGCGGCGTGTTCGTCCGCGAGCGCTTCACGGTGCAGGTTTCGCGGTTGGGGGCGTCGAAGAGGAGCATCGTCGGCGGCCCGGCCGTCCGCTTCCAGATCGTGTACATGCTGCGCCGAAATCTCCCCGGGCCTGCGTCGGGGACGTAGCCGCGGAGATTGCCATACTTGCTCGTCTCGTCCCAAACGCCTTCAGGCATCCATGGCCGGACGCTCGGGCCGCCGATCGACGGGACGAGAAGCCCCGCCGCGGCGAGCGCCTGATCCCGGACGATCTCCCCCGGCAGCCGCACCCTCGGGCCCCGCGACAGCAAGCGGTTGGCCGGATCGAGGGCCAGTGCATCTGCCGTCACTCGACTCGACTGCCGGTAAACAGAGCTCGTGAGGAGGAGCTTGAGAAAGGCCTTCATGTCCCAAGGACGGGCCGGGGAGCCCGACACCAGCGGCAGGTTCGTCCCCTCCATGAACTCGGCCGCGAGCCAGTCGAGGAGCTCCGGGTGGCTCGGATACTCGGCCTGGCTGCCGAGATTCTCACTCGTTTTCACGAGGCCCGTGCCGAAGAGCCGCTCCCACTGGCGGTTCACCCACACCCGCGCCGTGAGTGGATGGTCGCGGGAGACGATCCCCTCGGCGAGCGCCAGCCGATCGGCCTTCCTCCCCGGCGGGAGTGGCGGGAGGAAGGCGGGCAGCCCCGGCTCGACCTTCTCCCCCGGCTTGTCGTACTCGCCGCGCGTCAGCACGAAGGCATCGCGCGCTGGCCCCTCGCGCATCACCATGGCGCTGGGAAGCGCATCACGGTAGGCGTCGAGCGCCTTCCGTGCCATGTCGCGCGTCGCCTCCGCCTGCTTCACTGGCCCGCCGACCTTGTCGCGGTAGTACGCCGTGATCACCTGCTGCTGTTCAGGGGTCCGGGCCGGAGCATCGACCCGCAGGCTGTCGCGCACCGGCGCCGGGACACCGAGCCCCGAGACGCCAGCAAGCTCCGGCGGGGCCGCCGACCGCGCCAGGCGAAAGCGGCCAAAGGCATGCCCCTCGATCACCTCTTGTCGCACGCGGATCCACAGCCTGGCGTTCTCGGGCACCTCGACCGCCGCTGTGGGAAACACGGCCAGCCGGCGCGGCTGGCGCTTGTCGGGGAGGTGGCCGTCGATGGCCCAGCCCTGCCCGACACCAAGCACGCTCGCCGCCGGCCAGCCGGCCTGTTCGTAGTCGGCTTCGGCACGGCCAAGCGCTACCGGGAGAGCCGGAGCATCTCCTGGCGGATCGATCTCCACCTCCACCCGGTTCACGACGACGTTGCCGTTGTGGTTACGGCCGAAGCCGCCGCCGCCGGAGAGGGACGGATCGGCGAGGAGTTCGAGACGAACGCCCCCGAACGGGCCGGCGGGAACGAGGGCCTCGATCTCGTAGGTGTCGCGAGGCGGCATGGCCCCCTCGACGAGCCACGAGCCATCCTCGAGCCGGCGAAACGACGCCCCGCCGGAACTCTTGAGCTCGACAGGCTCGAGCGTCTGCCAGATCTCGTCCGGCAGATCGAGCACCGGGCGGATCGTGCGTTCCCAATCCGCGACGAGCGACGTGAGATCCTTCTCGCCGGCACGCACCGCCTCGTCGGCATCGGCGATCGTCTTCTCCAGCCGCAGAACCTCGGCGGATTGTTCGGCCGACGGCAGCGGATAGAGCGGGTCGGAGTTGCCGCCGCTGCGCGTCTCGCTCCCCATGATCGTGCCGGTCTCGGGGACGTTACAGAACATCGCGAACAGGGCGTAAAACTCGCGCTGCGTGAGCGGGTCGTATTTGTGGTCGTGGCAGCGGGCGCAGCCGACCGAAAGACCGAGCCAGGTCTGGCCGGTCGTCTCGACGCGATCGATGACCGTCTCCACCCGCCACTCTTCGGCGATGATCCCCCCTTCGCCGTTGATCCGGTGATTGCGGTTGAAGCCGGTGGCGATGATCGCGTCGCGCGTTGCCGACTCGTCACCGGCAGCCGGCGGGAGCATGTCGCCGGCGAGCTGGTGGATCGTGAACTGATCGAAGGGGAGGTTGCGGTTGTAGGCGGCGATCACCCAGTCGCGCCACGGCCAGTTCGAGCGGCCGGAGTCGACCTGGTAGCCATGGCTGTCGGCGTAGCGGGCCGCATCGAGCCATTCGATCGCCATCCGCTCGCCGAAGTGGGAGCTGGCGAGCTTCGAATCGACATATTTTTCATACGCCTCTGAAGATGGATCGGCGACAAACGCGGCGACCTCCTCCGGCGTCGGCGGCAGGCCCGTGAGATCGAGGCTCACGCGACGGGCGAGCACCTCCCGCGGCGCTTCGCCGTTCGGGCTCATCCCCTCGGCCTCGAGACGCGCAAGGATGAACCGATCGACCGGCGTCTGGGGCCAGTCGGTGCCACGAACCGCCGGCACCTCCGGCCGCGTGACCCTCTCGAAGGCCCAGTGCCCCCGGTAGGGAGCGCCGGCGGCGATCCAGCGGCCCAGCAGTTCCGCCTCGGCCGCCGTCACCGGCTTGCCGACATGCGGCGGCGGCATGACGAGATCGGGATCGGTCGACTCGATCCGGGAAAGCACCTCGCTTGCCGCCGCATCGCCGGGCACGATTCCCCGGCTGCCACTGTCGAGCACGAGACTCGCGCCAGCGGGCTCATCGAGCCGCAAGCCCCCCTGCCGCTTGGCTGCGTCGGGGCCATGACAGGAAAAGCAGCGGTCGGAGAGCAGCGGCCGGATGTCGCGATTGAAGTCGATCGGCGCCGTCGCGGGTGTCGGGGAGACTGCTTCCGCGGCCATGACCGGCGACCACAGGCCGACCACGCTCCACAAGCCCCACGCCAGAATCAGGAGCACCATCCCTGGCCGGATCGATGGGGCTGAGATCCACCGGCGCCGCCGGCTGTCATGGAGCGTGTTCACAGCGACTCGCTTTCCTCGCCTTCGTACGAGACGTGCGGCGTTGCATTCGCTCCAGGCACGGCTCCCTGCTTCTCCCCGTCTCTCCGCTTCGCTTTCTCCTCGCGCTTCCGTTCGCGCCCCTCTCCCTCGGCATGGCCGACGCCGTGAGCTTCGTGGAGCCGCCTCACCTCCTGCTCGAGGCGCTCGATCCGCTCCTGCTGCTCGGCGAAGCGGCGGCGGATGTCCTGGAAGCGATCCTGGAGCTGCTCGTGCGTCTTCGCGAGCTTCTCGTGCATGTGCCGCAGCTCCTCGCCACCACCAGCCGCTCCTTTGAGCTTCTCACCGAGCCCGCGGGCCATCTCCTCGACATGGCGGTGGAGATCGCGAGCGTGCTCCTCGAAGCGACGGTTGAGTTCGTCGGGATTGGGGCCACCAGGGCCGGGGCCGGGCTGATGCTGTCCGGGGGGCACCATTCGACCGTGGAACCGAGGCCCCGGGCCGCCGCGCTGGGGCCCCGACTGGTGCAGACCACCGTGCGGCAGCGGCGCAAACGGCGGCTGGCCCTGCGGAGAGGGCCCACCGAGACGGGCTTCGAGGCGATCGAGCTTGCCGAGGATCTGATCGAGCTGCTTGGTGACGTGGGCGTGCGCGTCAAAGGGAACGGGAGCCATCGCCGGCGCAGGGAATGGGGTTGGGACCTGCGGCGGAAGCGGCGCCTGGAACTGGGGGTGCGGCTGCCCGTATGGATTGGGCTGCGGATGATGGGGCTGCCCGGGATGGTGCGGTCCCTGCGGTCCCTGCGGCTGCTGGAGTGGCTGGGGTTGCTGCTGGGGCGGGCCCTGCATCGACTGGACGTGCCGGGCGATGATCCCTTCGAGACCTTCGATCGAGTCGAGGGTAAAGCCAGCAGGCCCGCCGGGGCCCTGCTTCACCTTCCCGTCCGCACCGACCTCGACATCAAAGGAGAACACCGACACCTTCGGTGGCAGGACGATCGCCCCCCCCTGCCCCGGAGCGAGCGGCCCTTCCCAGCCCCCTGGGGCCCCGGCTTGCTCTCCTTGATTCGGTTGCGCGGCGCGACGAGGAGATCGAGTCCTCCCTTCATCCCCCCCTCCAGGCCCCCCTTCAGGATGCTGGAGAAAGTCGACGAGCTTGGCGATCGCGTCGTCGGCGGTTTGCTCAAGCCCCCGCGCGGTCACGGCCCCCGCTTCCGGCTCCGCGGATGTCGCGTTTCCCGCGATCACAAAGGCCGAGCATCCTGCCGCCGCGACCGCCCGACGGACGGCGATGAGCAAGGAATCGATCGAGCAGCGCATGACAAGTCTCCTGATGGGCACCCTGGGGGGCGATGCAAAACGGCAGCAGCTGGGTGAGGAAGATCGAGCGAAGGGAATGCGGAGGAATTGGGAACGGCCCGGCGAGGACGTATCCTTGGGGCATCATGAGCCGCCCCTCAGAATCGCCCCAGCCCGACGCCGCCGTGCTCATGGACTTCGGACAGGGGCGACGGCTCGAACGCCTCGCCGGCGTCCTCGTCGATCGTCCCCTTCCCCAGGCGAGGCTCCCCCGTCGCCTCCCCGCCCTGTGGGCCGAATCGTCTCTAAGCTACACCGGTGGCCCGGAGGGGGAAAGCCGCATCTCGGCCGGGGAACAGGCGCCTTCGCTCCCGCGCGGCTGGCGACGATTCGGGCCCCTTCCCGATCCCTGGCGGGTGGCGATCCCACTCCATGCCACGACGCTCCATCTCGAAGTCCGCCCCGCCGCCTCCGGCCAGACCGGGCTGTTCCTCGAGCAGGCGCCGCAGTGGACGTGGCTCGAACGGGTGACAGGCCGCGGCGCGCGAATCCTTTCCCTCTTCGCCCACTCTGGCGCCGCCACGCTGGCGTTGGCCGCCGCAGGCGCCGAGGTCGTCCATGTCGACGCCTCCCGGCAGGCGATCGGGCTCGCCCGGCGGAATGCGGATGCTTCGGGCCTTGGCAGCGCTCCGATCCGCTTCGTCTGCGAGGACGCTCGGGTTTTCGTGCAGCGGGAACTGCGGCGCGGGAGCCGCTACGACGGCGTCGTCCTCGACCCTCCCTCCTGGGGCCACGGGCCGAAGGGACAGGCCTTTGCCATCGACCGCGACCTTCCCCCTCTTCTCGAGGACCTCGCCGGGCTTGTGCCCGCGCCGGCAGCCGGCCCCCTTCTCCTCTCCTGCCACTCCAGCGGCTGGACAGCTCGCCGGCTGGCAGAGACGCTCGCCATCGTCGCGGCGGGGCGGGAACGAGAGATCACCTCCGGTCCACTCACCTGCAGCGACGCTGCGGGGAGGAGCCTCGAGTTCGGCGTCCACGCGCGCCTTCCACCGCGCGGCAGCGACAAGCCTCGTCACCGACCGTCGCCCTGACAGAGAGGCCCTTGGGGGCGGCCACGCCGATCACGGCCTCTCGAGCGGGATGCAAACGAGGTCGCCGGTGGCGCTGACGATCGGCGGCTTGCTGTACCCCATCGACCGCAGCGCCTTCTCGATCGGCTCGGCGCGTTCCGGGAAGCCGTTGCGGTTGATGTAGATCGCCGCGAAACCACGTTTCTCGATCTCGGCGACAGCCTCCTCGAGCGACCGCTTGCCGAGTTCCTGCTGCCACGCCTCCCGCGGGCGCCCCTTCATCGAGCCGAACGAGTAACGGAGATTCTTACTGTAGAGGTAGGGACGGAAGTGATCGTACGGCGTCATGCCAGGCACAGGTGCCTCGGGGAACTCCATGATCGGCAGTTGGAAGACCATCGCCCCCTCGGGGAGCGACGCTTCCATCTTCTTGGTGAAGGCGCGATCGGAGTCGACCTGCCGGGCGATGGCGGCCGTTTCCTCTCTCGTCGGCGGCCGGGGCGCCTCGTCCCACACGATCACCATACAGGCCGCGACCGCGGCTGCCCCCACCATGCCGAGGGTGGCGCCGTCCAAGACGCGCCCTCGCATGAACCCGCGTTCGAGAGTGCTCCCCCGCCGCACCGCCCACAGGAGCGTGATCGCCATGATCACGATGCTGTAGCGGCAACCGCTGCGGAAGAGCGTGAACCCGGCCGTCCCGAGGATCGCGTTGAGCCCACCGGTCGTGAACATCAGCACGATCCACAACACCTGCCAGGCCTCCATCGGCACGTCCCGCTCCCGGCGATCGAGCATCGCCCGCACCGCCTCGAACGAGAGCCAGAAGAGGCAGGCGAGGCCGACGATGCCCTGATAGGAAGCGCGCTCGTCGAGGAGCGGAGCCACCGCGCGGTGGCTGCGGGAAAACCCCGCCAGCAACTCCGAGCGATGGCTCAGCGGGGGGACAAAGAGATCCTTGATCTTGAGGCCGTAGAGTTCGAGCCACTGGTATTCCCTGACCAGCGCGCCGCCGTTGGCACCATGGGCCAGCTTGTAGGTCCAGGTGTCGAGATTCATGAGGACGAACGCGGCGGCGGCGGCGGCGATGACGGCCAGCGCCGAAAGCAGCGCCGGGAACGAACGGTGGTGGCGGAACTGGATGAGGGCGCCGAGGAGCGTCAACTGGCAGAGAATGTTGGTGTAGTAGACGTGATGAAGGCCAGCGATGAATCCGATCGCGATCGCCCACCACCAACGCCGCGACCAGGGCACGATCCCAGGCTCCGTGGAGACCCAGCGCCACACGAGCAGGAACAGCGGGATCGGCCAGGTGTAGGCCACCTGCATGTGGTGCGGGCCGTGCTGGAAGGCGTAGGGGGAAAGCCCGAAAGCGAGGGCCGCGATGAAACTCAAACTCACGGTCCCCGCCGACCAGCGTGCGACACAGAAAAACGCCGCCGCCGCGAGGAGGTGACCGAGGAGCATGCTGAGATTGAGGCCAGCGAAGAGGCCGAAAGCTTTCGCCAGGAGCGAGTCGACGAAGAACGGAATCTCATCGAGCGTCGGGAAGTCGTTCCAGTTGGCCTCGTACGGCGCACCAAGGTTGGGGATCGTCTTCCAGAAAAGCGGCGGGAGGTGCCCCTCGCCGGAAGCCTTCAGATAGCAGAACATCCCGAGAACATCGCTCTTCTCGAGATCCTCGTTCCCCGCCACCGGGTAACTCGTGGGGAGCGACCAGGAGGCCGCATCCCACGTGCCGTGGGCCGAACACCAGGCCAGCGTCACCGTCACCAGGAGCACGGCCAAGGCGACCAGATCGGCACGGGAGGGGAATCGATGAGGGAACTCGGGGCCGTTGTCGATCGACTCGCGGTCAATCATGCGGCCGGCACCGTCCTCGACGCCGCTGGCCGAGGTCGGAAGGGGGGCGAATCCGACATCCCGATCCCGGCGACGTCTCTTCGGTGCGAAGGCCACGACCCCTCCGGGGATAATCGGTCATTGGGGAGAATCCCTGCTGTATACTCCATGATGGCAGCCGCGGCGAGACACCTCCCGGCATTCCCCCGGACGCATTCCACCGGGCTGGCGCCCCCCATCCGGCAGCCCGCCATCGACGGAGGCCGGGGCACGGGGCGGGGCCCAGGGGCGGATCAGAATGCATCCTGGCAGGGGAAACGCCCGCAGGCGGTCTCCGGCCAGGACCGGGTCGGGTCGGATCCAGCACTTTTTCCCCCCTCTGCATCATGCTCGTCTCTCTGGTCATTCCGGTCCTCAACGAATCGGACAACGTCCGGCTCCTCTGGCGCCGGCTGGCGGACGTGGTCGCGACGGTTCACGACTGTTCCTTCGAGGCCGTGTTCGTCGATGACGGCAGCGTGGACGACACGGTGGCGATCATCCGCAGCCTGGCACCGACGACGAATCTCACCTGGACCGTGGTGCAACTGTCGCGAAACTTCGGTCACCAACCGGCGATCACGGCCGGCATGGCCCATGCCACCGGCGACGCGGTCATCTTTCTCGACGCCGACCTCCAGGACCCGCCGGAACTGATCCCGGTCTTCCTGGAGAAGTTCCGCGAGGGGAACGACGTCGTCTATGGCATCCGGCAGAACCGCAAGGAACCGCTCTGGCTGCGGACCTGCTTCAAGGCGTTCTACCGGCTCTTCAACTCGATCGCCGAACGCCCCATCCCGCTCGATGCCGGCGACTTCGGTCTCATGAGCCGACGGGTCGCGAAGTTGATCTCGTCGATGCCCGAGCGCGACCGGCTCATCCGCGGCATGCGGAGCTGGGTCGGCTTTCGGCAGACGGGCGTCCCCTACGACCGCCCCGGACGGTATGCCGGCACCACCCGCTACAGCCTCCAGCGGCGGATCGAGGGTGCGCTCGATGGATTGTTCGGGTATTCGAAAGTGCCGATCCGCATCGGCCTCGCCCTCGGCGTCATCTCCTGCCTGATCAGCTTCGGATTTCTCTTCTATTTCGCCGTCACAACCCTGATCTACCGGGGCACCCCGGAGCGCGGATGGACGTCCCTGGTCGTCCTCGTCACGATGCTCGGCGGGGTGAATCTCATCGCCACGTCGATCGTCGGTGAATATGTGGTCCGCATCTACTTTCAGGGGAAGGACCGGCCGCTGTACGTCGTCGCCGAGACGATCCGCTCCGGTGATCCGTCGACCTCAACGGGCGGCGGCAACGAGGATGCCCGATGAAGATCACGATGATCACATCGGCCCGCAACGGCATGCCCTACCTGGCGAATTGCCTGGAGAGCATCCTCGTCGCTGCGGAGGGGCTCGATGTGGAGATCCTCTATGCCGACGCCTGCTCCACCGATGGCAGCGCCGAATGCGCAGCGCGCTTGATCGGCGCGGACAACGTCCGCGTCGAGCCCGACCGGGGATTCGGCGACGCGGTCAACAGGGCCTTCAGCCGGTGCACGGGGGACGTCGTCGGGACGCTGCCGGCAGATGATCTCCTCGCCCCCGACGCCCTCCGCCATGTCGCGGCGGCGTTCGAGGCCAGTCCCCGGGCCGGCTGGGGGGTCGGGCTGTACGAGATCATCGATCCCCAGGAGCGTCCCATCCGGCCGCTCCACACGAACTACAAGAACTTCGCGATCCGCCACTTCCATCCCTGGTGGCTGATGGCTGAGAACATCCTCCCCTGGGTGTCGTTCTTCATCCGGCGTGACTTCCGTCTCGCGGTCGGCGACCTGATCCTCGAGCAGGACTGCCTTGCCAACGACTACGACTACTTCATCCGCTGCGCGAAGCGATCGCGGCCGTTGATCATCCCGCATGTCCTCGGCCGCTGGCGGTATCATGCCACGTCCAACAGCGGCAGTCAGATGCGCCGCATGAGCCAGGACGCTTGGAAGGTCTGCCGCAGCCACACCTCCAACCCGCTCCTCCTCGGCCTCAACGCGATCTGCTCCACGCGGAACGCGCTCCTCTTCGACAAGGTCGGCTGACGTCCCCTCCGGAAAATTTCCCCGACATCCTTTCCCCTGCCCCTGGAGTGTCCTGAAGGTGAGTGACAAGATTCTCGTCACCGGCGGAGCCGGTTACCTCGGTTCGATCCTCTGCGAGCGACTCCTGGCAGCCGGCCATCGGGTGACGGTGGTCGACAGCTTCATGTTCGGCCAGGCGACGCTCCTCCATCTCTGCGCCAACCCCGCACTCGAGATCATCCGCGGCGATGTCCGAGACACCGCCCTGATGCGGAAGGTGGTCGCCGATCACGACGTCATCATCCCGCTGGCCGCGCTCGTCGGCGCGCCGCTGTGCGATCGTGATCCCCACGCCGCCACGGCGGTCAATTTCGAGGCGATCCGCGACATCAACCGGATGCGGAGCGCGCATCAACTGATTGTCTATCCGACGACCAACAGCGGCTACGGCACGAAGTCGGGGGCCCAGCACTGCACCGAGGAAACACCCCTCGAGCCAATCTCGCTCTACGGCCGCACGAAGGTCGACGCGGAGCACGAGGTGCTCTCGAGCCCGAACGCGATCACGCTGCGGCTGGCCACCGTGTTCGGCCTGTCGCCGCGGATGCGGCTCGATCTCCTCGTCAACCACTTCGTCCACGCGGCGGTCACCGACGGCTACATCGTCATCTTCGAGAAGGATTTCAAGCGCAACTACATCCACATCCGCGACGTCGCCGACTGCTTCGTCCACTGCCTGGAGCACCGCTCGGCGATGGTCGGGAGGCCGTACAACGCCGGCCTCGACGACGCCAATCTCTCGAAGGAGGAATTGGCCCTCAAGGTGAAGGAACACGTCCCCAATTTCTACCTCCACTTCTCGGAAGTGGGGAGCGACCCGGACAAGCGCAATTACATCGTCTCGAACCAACGCCTCCGCGAGGCTGGCTTCCAGGCCCGTCGTTCGCTCGACGACGGGATCCGCGAGCTCCTCAAGGGCTACAAGATGATCCGCAAGAACCAGTACGGCAACGTCTGACCTCCGGCCCCACTCTTCTTTGAAGCCCATGACGACCACCGCCCCCTCCGACCCGTGGAGCGACGTCACCGCCGTGATCCTCGCCGGGGGGATCGGTTCGCGATTGAAGTCCGTCGTCAGCGATC
>CANGGT010000052.1 GCA_947453375.1 Planctomycetaceae bacterium | reverse complement strand
GTGGGGAATGATCCGTACGGTGTCGCGATCGACGCCGTACTGCTCTTCGAGCAACCGGGCAGCGATCCGGGTCATGACGACAACGCGCCGGCTATGGGCGGCGAGTTCGCGCACGATCCGCCGCGGGGCCGGCTCGGGCTGCGGAAGAAGAGTGTGGAAGGTGGTCACGATTGGCTTCGTGCAGGCTGCGGCAAAGTCGAGGATCCGGCAGCCCCAGTCGCCTGGATAGAGCCCGAACTCGTGCTGGAGACTGACGACGTCGCAGGGGCCGCCGCTTGCCACCTCGGCGGCGAAGGCATAGGCCTCGGGGCGACGGTTGTCGATGA
Organism: Planctomycetaceae bacterium; assembly: GCA_947453375.1. GTDB lineage: Bacteria > Planctomycetota > Planctomycetia > Pirellulales > UBA1268 > QWOP01. The sequence goes on along the minus strand of CANGGT010000052.1, from coordinate 23,998 downwards.
CATGTGTCACCCGCGGATCGCTCGCGGGGATGGCGGCGATCCGCTCGATCGCCGCGACCGACGACACGGCCTGTCCGGCGGCCAGATCGACCGCGTCGGCGGTATCCTTCGTGAACGTCGCCAGCCCGCATGCCTCGGGGGGATAGGTGGAGACAAAAAGCGGGCGCATCAGGGCAACCATCGATGATCTCCTGGAAGGATGGCTGCACCGTAGGCCCCCAGGAGGCCAGGAGGCCACAGCCACCGAATGTCGGATATGCCGGCCAGGGTTGCCGGCACGTGTCAATCGCGACACACGCGTCGCGATGCACAATGGACTGTCGAACGTTCCACCGGATCACAGTCCGAGGGCATCCGGGGCTTTGATCCGGAACACCGCTCGCCGCATCCCCCAAAACTACGATCTTCTCGGGATCGTACGCGCCCTCGGCGTTCTGAGACTGGAAAAGGTGCCCAGGCGGGATCATGCCGCCCGATCTTCGCGCGACACTTCCGTCATTTCGGGATGAACAGGCGCACGTCCGGTGGCGCTTCCTCGCTCGCGCGAATCAGTCGCGGCTCGCCCGAGTCAGACGACAGCCCGAGCAAGAAAGCGACGAACTTCGGCGGTGTACTCGGACTCGTTGGCGAAGAAGATCGAGTTATGGTCCCCCCGCGGGAAAACAACGAGTCGCTTCTCATTCCCGGCCCCCCAAGCATGGAAGCGTTTGGCGTTGGCGGGAACGACGAGCCGATCCCCGGCCGCATGGAGCACGAGCATCCGTCCCGAATACGCCGAGAGTTTGGCGCGGTGGTCGAAGTCGGCCGCCAGAGCGGCTTCGATTTCGGCCGGGTCACAGCCGACCTCCTCGGCCTCCTGCGTGAGCTTCCAGTGGTCGTTCAAGGAAGCGATGCCACTTTCGAGCACGAGGCCCCCGAGGGCCGGGAGACGCCGAGCCAACTCGATCGCATAGATGCTCCCCAGGGAGCGCCCGAAAGCGACGATTTTTTCGGGCGGAGCCCCGAGAGCCGCGGCGACGCGTTGGCCGTCGCCGAGCATCGCCGCCAGGGCCGGTCGCCCTCCCGAGTCGCCGTAGCCGCGATATTCGACGAAGCAGGCGTTCCAGCCGGCCGCGGTGAAGAGGTGGCCGAGATGTCGCTCCGATTCAGCGGCGAGTTCGCCGTTGCCATGAAAGAAGACGACCCAGCCCGCCTGGGGGTCGACGCGGATGGCGTGACAGCCGAGCCGAAGCTCCCCTTCGCCGACGACGAACGTCGGCAGAATGCCGGTGCGCCGCGGATGGAACAGCCGCCAGGCGATCGCCGGATGATCGAGCGGGTTTTCGGGGCCAGGCATCGATGATGGACTCCGCTGTAAACCATGGGACGCATCGCCCCGAGGCCCTCACGGGCGCCTCGCCGCTCACACGCCCTCACCCGATCCGGAGATCGGCGGGGATCGGCGGCGTGCCGCCGCGTTGCGTGCAGACAAACGCTGCCACTCGTTCGGCGTGGGCATGGAGCTTCGCGAGCGGCCAGCCGCAAATCAGACCGAGGGTCACCGCGGCGGTGAAGGCATCGCCGGCGCCGACGGTGTCGACGACCTCGACCGGCGTGCCCGGGAGATCACTCGCCGAGCCGTCGGCGGTGACCAGAAGGGAGCCCTTCGGACCACGCGTGAGCGCGGCCAGGCGGAGGGCGTGGGAAGAGACGAGCTGCCGGAGGATCGCCTCGGGGCTGCCGGAGAGCCCGAGGATCTCCGCCACCACGGGCAGTTCGTCGTCGTTGCACTTGACGATGTTGGCGAGTGGGAGCGAGTCACGCACGACGTCCGGAGACCAGAACGGCGGGCGGAGGTTGATATCGAGGATCCGCAGGGCAGGGGAGGGGACGGCGGCGACGAAGCGGCGGATCGTGGCAAGCGACGTGGCCCCGCGGGACCCGAGGGTGCCGAAACAGACAGCGGACGTCTCGGCGGCAAGCGCCGCGAGGCTGTCGCTCCAGGGAACGTTGTCCCAGGCGCAGTCGGAAGCGAAGACGTACGACGCGTGCCCCTGCGCATCGACCGTCACATCGACGCGGCCCGTCGGCTCCGGCAGGATCGCCACCGCCGCCACGTCGACGCCGCGCGAGGTGAACTCGGCCAGCGCCCTGCGGCCGAGATCGTCGCGGCCGACGGCGCCGGCCATCGCGACGCGGGCGCTGCCGGCGGCAAGGCCGGCAGCGGTGCAGGCAAAGTTCGCCGGAGCTCCGCCGAACCGCGCCCCGTCGGGGAAGACGTCCCAGAGGATCTCCCCCAGGCCGACGATCCGGTTGTCGGTTTGGGCACCCGCGGCAGGGGTGTTCACGACTTCCTCGACCAGCCGGTGCCATCGGGGCGGTCCTCGAGGACGACGCCGGCGGCAGTGAGCTTCGTGCGGACGAGATCCGCCGTGGCGAAATCCTTCGCCTTCCGGGCATTGGCCCGGATTTCGATGACGAGCTCCATGAGCTTGCCGACGAGATCGTCATCCGCCCCCGACGCCTTGGCCTTGGGCTCGACGAGGAACAGGCCGAGCACTCCCGTCAACTCGCGGAACACCTCCATCATCGCCCTCAGGCTCGCCTGATCGGCCGGAGTGGATTGCTTCTCGATCCCCTGCGTGTCGATGAACTTGTTCACCTGACGCACGAGATCGAAGAGCGTCGCCATCGCGATCGCCGTGTTGAAGTCGTCGTCCATCGCCTCGAGAAACTTTTGCCGCAGGGCTGTCACGTCGGGCCCGGCTGCCGCGACGGCCGCATCACCGGCGACCCGGTTGCGGGTCGCGAGCGTGTAGAACGAGGTGCCGGTGAGCCGCTCGAAGCGTTGGAAGAGCCGCTCGAAAGCCTCCATGGCGCGGGCGCTCTCTCCGAGCGGTTCCTCGCCGAAGGCGATCGGGCTGCGGTAATGGGTGGAGAGGAGGAGGAAGCGGATCGCCTCGGCGCGGTGACGGGCAAGGAGATTCTTGAACGGCTCGGCGCCGGTCGACTTGCTGATCTTCGTGGCCGTTTGGCTGGCCACATCCTCGCCCCCCTCGCTCCCGCGCGGTCTTCCCCCCACCTTGCCGGCGGCGCCGGCGGCCTGCATGAGGCCGTTGTGCATCCAGTAGGTGGCCATCGGCTTGTCGTGGAGCGACTCGCTCTGGGCGATCTCGTTTTCGTGGTGGGGGAAAATGAGGTCGAGGCCGCCGCCATGGATGTCGAAATGCTCGCCGAGGATCGCCCGCGACATCGCCGAGCACTCGATGTGCCACCCAGGCCGGCCCGGCCCCCAGGGGCTCTCCCAGGAGGGCTCGCCCGGTTTGGCCTTCTTCCAGAGGGCGAAGTCGGCCGACGATCGCTTCCGTTCGGCGGTCGAGCCTCCCTCCCCCTGCATGGCGTCGACCGAGCGGTTGGTGAGCTTGCCGTAGTCGGCGTCGCGGGTGACGTCGAAGTAGACGTCGCCGTCGGAGGCATAGGCACACTCCTTGGCGATCAGCCCCTCGATGAAGGTGATGATCGTGCCGATGTGCTCGGTCGCCTTCGGCATCTGGTCGATCGTGGTGACGCCGAGGGCGGCGAGATTGTCGAGGTAGTCGCGGGTCATCTCCTCGGCGAGCTTTTGCATCGTCGTGCCGCGGGCGGCGCTCTCGACGATGATCTTGTCGTCGACGTCGGTGACGTTCACGACCCAGGTCACCTTCCAGCCGGAGTAGACGAGGTGGCGCTTGACGGTGTCGAAGATCACCGGGCCGACCATGTGGCCGATGTGGCTCGGCTTGTAGACCGTCGGCCCACAGAGATACATCCCCACCTCGCCGGGGCGCACCGTCTCGAGTGCCTGCTTCTTCCGCGAGAGCGTGCTGTAAACCTCGATCTTCGGCAGGGCCTTCGTCGCCTCGGTCGTCGCCATGGAGAGTCCTTCGTTTCCTGTTCTTTGACTCGCCCGGCCACGTTCGGCCGAACGGTTCAGTCGCGCTCGATCAACACCACACACTCCGCGCCGATCGCGAGTTCCTCGCCGATCGGCCCGACCTTCTCGCCCGTCTTCGCCTTGAGCCACACCCGGTCGACGTCGATCCCGAGGATCGCGGCGACCCGGCTGCGGATGGCGGGGCGGTGTGGGAGGATTTTGGGGCGCTGGGCGAAGATCACGCAATCCAGATTCACGATCCGCCACCCCGCCTCCGCCACACGGTCCACGGCGACGCGGAGCATCTCGGCCGAATCCCGCCCCCGATTCGCCGGATCGGTGTCGGGGAAAAGTTCGCCGATGTCGCCGAGCGCCGCCGCCCCGAGACATGCGTCGGTGATGGCATGGAGGAGGACATCGGCATCGCTGTGGCCGAGGGCCATCCGGTCGTGCGGGATCGCGATCCCGCCGAGCACGAGCGCCGTGCCCGGCCCGAGGCGGTGCGTGTCGTGGCCGAGGCCGACGCGGATCATGGGGAGTCCTCCGGGTGAATCGGACGTTTTCCCCTATACTCCCGCCATGCACAACTCCAGTCATCCCCGGACAGACGCCCCGCGCGAGGCGGGTGAGCCCGTGATCGACGTCCGGGGGCTCGCCAAGGAATACCGGGTCTTTGACAAGCCCGAGGGGCTGATGGCGAGCGTCACGGGGCTCTTCAACCGGAAAAGCCGGGTCGTCGAGGCCCTGCGGGGGGTCGATCTTCGGGTGGAGAAGGGGGAATTCGTCGCCATGCTGGGCCCGAACGGGGCCGGGAAGACGACCTTCCTCAAGCTCCTGTCGGGAATCATCACCCCGACCCGCGGCTCGGCCACCGTCCTCGGCAGCGTTCCCTGGGAGCGGACCGACGACTTCCGCCGCCGCTTCGCGCTGGTCATGGGGCAGCGTAACCAGCTGTGGTGGGATCTCCCCGCCGCCGAGAGCTTCCGGCTCCACAAGGAGATCTACCGGATCGACACGCCGCGGTTCGAGCGGACGCGCGACGAGCTCGTCGATCTCCTCGACGTCCGCAAGCTCCTCCTCCGGCCGGTTCGCGATCTCTCGCTCGGCGAGCGGATGAAACTCGAACTCGTCGCCGCCCTTCTCCACGAGCCGGAGGTGCTGTTCCTCGACGAGCCGACGATCGGCCTCGATGTCGTCGCCCAGCACTCCCTCCACCGCTTCCTCGCCCACGTCCAGGCGGAGCGGCAGATGACGGTGATCCTCACCACCCACTACATGAAGGACGTCGCCGCCCTGTGCAAGCGGCTCGTCGTCGTCACCCAGGGGAGCATCCTCTACGACGGCTCGCTCGAGCAGATCGTCGATCGCTTCACCTCTCACAAGATCGTCACCCTCGACCTCGATGCCCCTCCCGACCGGGCCGCCATCGACCGTCTCGGCTTTCCCTGCGAGATCCGCGGGCCGCAGGTGATCCTCCGGATCGACCGGACACGGATCGCCGATGTCCTCCCCGGAATCCTCCGCGGCCAGGGGGTGCGCGACGTGTCGGTGGAGGACGTGCCGTTGGAGGAAATCGTCGCCGAGATGTTCCGCTCGGGGAGCACCGCCGGCACCGACGGCGCGACGGGGGCCCCGCGATGACCGCCGCCGCGAGCCATTCGCCGCCATCGGGCTTCCTCGCCCGCCGCCTTCAGGGCCTGCGCGTTTGGTGGACGATGCTCGTGATCTGCCTCGAGGAGCGCCTCGTTTACCGCGGCGACTTCGTCCTCGGCACGCTCATGCGCTTCCTCCCGATCGTCACGCAGGTCTTCCTCTGGACGGCCGTGTTCGGCGCGACGAGCTCGGGATCGATTGCCGGCTACTCCCGCAACGACATCGTCGCCTACTACCTCCTCACGATGGTGTCGCGCGCCTTCTCCAGCATGCCGGGCCTGGCCAGTGGCATCGCGCGCAGCATCCGCGACGGTTCGATCAAGAAATACCTCGTCCAGCCGGTCGACTACGTCGGCTATCTCCTCGCCGCGCGGATTGCCCACAAGCTCGTCTACTACGCCGTGGCGATCCTCCCCTTCGCCGGCGTCTTCCTCTTTTGTCGCGAATACTTCCCGCCGATCCCCGACTGGACGACGATTGGCGCCTTTGCGCTGTCGCTCGTGCTCTCCTTCCTCCTCGGATTCTTCATGGAGGCGACGCTGGGGATGCTCGGCTTCTGGTTCCTGGAAGTCTCGAGCATCGTCTTCGCCTACATGCTCGTGCAGTACATGCTCTCCGGCCACATGTTCCCCCTCGACATGCTCCGCGGCATCCCCACCGGTGTCGCCGGCGTGAGCGTGGCGGATGTCGTCCGCTTCCTCCCCTTCGAATACACCGCCTACTTCCCCGCGGCGGTGTGGCTGGGGAAGGTGCAGGGGGCGGAACTCGTCCGGTCGCTCCTCGTGGAAGCGGCCTGGGTGGGGGTGATGATCGTCGCCTGCCGGATCGCCTGGTGGCGCGGCACGCGGCGCTACAGCGCTTTTGGCGGGTAAAGGAGCGCCCCGATGACCCGCTATCTCTCGATCTTTCTCACCTTCGCGCGGGCCTGCCTCGTCCGCGACATGACGTTCCGGGCGAACTTCGTCCTCGAGTGCGTCACGAGCCTCGGCTGGATGGCGATGAACCTCGCCTTCTACCTCCTCGTCTTCACCTTTACCCCCGAGATCGGCCTGGGGACGGGCTGGACGAAGGAGCCGTTCTTCGCCTTCGTCGCCACCGGCCTGATCATCAACTCGATCGTCCAGGCCCTCTTCATGCCGAGCGCCGAGGAGCTCACCGAGATGGTCCGCACCGGCGGGCTCGACGGGATCCTCGTTCAGCCGCTCGATGCCCAGTTCCTCCTCTCGATGCACCGGGTCGACTTCTCGGCCTTCGCCAACGGCCTCGTCGGCGTCGGGCTCCTCTGCTGGGCGATCCCCCGCCTCCCGCAGCCGCCGCATCCCGTCGCGATCCTCCTCTATCCGCTCCTCATCGCCTGCGGCGTAGCGATCCTCTACAGCCTCGTGATCATGCTCGCCGCCGCGACGATCCACCTCGGCCGCAACCAGAGCCTCTACGACTTCTGGTTCTATCTGACGAACTTCTCCCGCTACCCCGCCGAGATCTACTCCGGCCCCTGGGGGGGGCCACTGCGGGCCCTGTGCACGTTCGTGATCCCGATCCTCCTCGTCGTCAACGTGCCGGCGCGGGTCATCGCCCAGCCACTGACGGAGCAAGGGGGAATGATGGTGGCCGGAACGGTGTTCGCCGCCGGGGCGGCGCTTGTGATATCGCGATGGGTGTTCCAGGCGGCCCTCTCGAAATACCGCAGCGCCTCGAGTTGATGGCGAGTGGATCCAGAGGTTCATGACGAGGAGCAGATTCCATGGCAGCTGATTCCGGGGCCGACGTTCACAAGCGCGGCCTCCACGAAGATTCCGCTGCGATCCTCATAGGCGTGGCACTTGTGGCGTTGGCGCTCGCCATCGGCTGGAGCGGGCGGCCGGCCGAGGATGCGGCCAGCCGCAAGGCTTTTCCGAAGGGCTGGCCAAATCGGCTCGCCGCCACGATCGATAAGCCGCAGACCTGGAGCGACGCGCCCAAGCAAGCCCTCGTCGTCGTCGACAAGAAAGACCCGACGAAGGTCAAGCCGGTCGCGATTCCGATCCTCCTCGGAATGGCGTGGGTCGTCGGCATCCTGGCCGCCGGCACGCTCCTCCGCGGCCAGTCTGTCGCGGCGGTCCTCCCCGGCGCCTGCCTCCTGGCGCTCCTCGGGGGCCTGGCCTACCTGATGGCCGCGCAGAAGGTGATCAACTACTACAACCTCGAGTATCCGCTCTGGGCGCTCCTCGTCGGCCTTGTCATCGGCAACACGATCGGCGTGGGGAAATGGCTCGAGCCGGCGCTCCAGGGGGAGTTTCTCATCAAGGCCGGGTTGGTCGTGTTCGGGGCGGAGGTCCTCTTCAGCCGGCTCCTCGAGCTCGGCTTGCCGGGATTGCTGACGAGCTGGGTGGTGACGCCGATCGTCCTGGTCGTCACGTATCTTTTCGGCGTTCACTGGATGAAGATCCCCTCGAAAAGCCTCTGCATGGTGATCTCCGCCGACATGTCGGTGTGCGGGGTGTCGGCGGCGATCGCCACCGGCGCCGCCTGCAAGGCGAAGAAGGAGGAGCTGTCGCTGGCGATCGGGCTCTCGCTGGTGTTCACCGTGGCGATGATGGTGGTGATGCCGCCGTTCATCCAGTGGGCGGGAATCGACCCGATCGTGGGAGGCGCCTGGCTTGGCGGCACCATCGACGCCACCGGCGCGGTCGTCGCCGCCGGCGAGATGCTCGGGAAAAATCTCGAGGACAAGCGCCCGGCCGAGGTGGCGGCCACGGTGAAGATGATCCAAAACTCGATGATCGGGATCATCGCCTTCGCGGTCGCCGTCTACTGGGCCGGCTGGGTCGACCGCGATGCGGCCGGGCCGAAGACGTCGCTGGCCACCGAGGCCTGGCGCCGGTTCCCGAAGTTCATCCTCGGCTTCATTGGCACCTCGATCGTCTGCTCTTGGCTGTTCACGGCGTCGCCCGAGTTCGCACTCCTTGTCGATGGCGCGATCCAGGGATTCACGTCGCGGCTCCGCGGCTGGCTGTTCTGTGTCGGATTTGTCTGCATGGGGCTGCAGACGAACTTCCGCGAGCTCGCCCCGACGCTCGCCAGCGGCCGGCCGCTGATCCTCTATTGCCTAGGCCAGTCCCTCAATCTCGCCCTCTCCCTGGCGATGGCGAGCCTCACGTTCGGCTGGCTCTTCCGGCAGGGGGCAAGCCCGTGACTTTTCCCCCCGGCATCGCCCACACGATCCCCCCCGGACTGCGGCTCGGCCTCGCCATGGCGATCCTCGCAGCCGTCTGGCTCGTGGTTCTCCCCTCGATCGGCCGGTATCCGGCGGTCGATCGGCACGTGCGCCTGATGGAGTCGCGCGACGTCAATCCCTCGGCGATGGTCTACACGGAACTCGAGCATCTGCCGCTCCGCCCGGCCTGGATCGAACACCACCTCGTTCTCTGGCCGACGGGAAACTAGAATGGGAGGCTTCTCGGGGGGAGCCATGGCCTGTCGGCCGGTCCGCCCCACACGCTCGGAGTCATCATGCCCCTCTCCCTCGCCTTCTCCTCCAACGCCTACCTCGACGTCCCCGTGGAACAGGCGATCCGTCGGATCGCCGGCTTCGGCTACAAGGGGATCGAGCTTCTCGCCGACGTCCCCCATGCCTGGCCCGCCGGCCTCCTCGGCGTCCAGAAAGACTCGATCCGCCGGGCGCTGGCCGAATCGGGCCTGGTGATCTCGAACATCAACGCGTTCATGATGAACGCTATCGCCGATCCCCGGCAGCCCTACTGGCACCCCGGCTGGACCGACCCCGATCGCCACTATCGGGCGATCCGCCGCGAGCACACGAAGCGTGCCCTTCGCCTCGCCGCCGAACTCGGCGCGAAGACGATCTCCACCGAGCCGGGTGGCGAGGTCGCCGAGGGGCAGACCTACGCGCAGGCCACGGACATCTTCTACGACGAGATCATGCCGGTTCTCGACGTGGCCGCGGAAGTCGGGGTGACGCTCCTGATCGAGCCGGAGCCGGGGCTTTTGATCGAGAAGTTCGGGCAGTACCTCGAGTTTGCCGAGCGTGTGAATCATCCCGCCCTCGGCCTCAACTTCGACATCGGTCATGCCTACTGCGTTTCCGAGGATCCGGCCGAGTGGGTGCCGATCATGAAGCCCCACACGAAGCACTATCACTTCGAGGACATCGCCGCGACGCGGGTCCACCACCACCTCGTCCCCGGCGAAGGGGCGATCGACTTCGACGGCGTGTTCCGCGCCATCGCCGAACACACCCCCGACATCTGGGTGACCGTCGAGCTCTATCCCTACCGCGCCAAGCCGGACGAAGCCGCGAAGGCCGCGCGGGACTACCTCCAGGCCAGTGCCGGCCGGGCCGGCGTGGCGATCGGGTGATGCGCATGGGGCACCTGCTCGCCTGGGCCCGGCTCCTGCGGCTGCCGAATCACTTCACGGCGATCGCCGACGTGTTGGCCGGCTACCTCGTCGTCGCCGGGCTGACGACGCTCCACGCCCGGCCGGCGATGCTCCTGGCCGCCGCGGCCGGCTGGGCGTTCTATGCCGCCGGCATGGTGCTCAACGACGTCTTCGACGTCGCCCTCGATTCGGTCGAGCGCCCCGAGCGACCGCTCCCCTCCGGGCAAATCGAGGTGCGGACGGCGGCGCTCGTCGGCCAGGGCCTGCTTGCGCTCGCTGGCCTGGGGGCCTGCGGGGCGGCCTTCGCCTCGGGGTATCCGGCGCCGGCGCTTGTCGGGGCGGGGCTCACCGCCGCCATCTGGACCTACGACCGGCATGCGAAGGGCACCCCCTTCGGCCCGGCGGTGATGGGGCTCTGCCGGGGGCTCAACTGGCTCCTGGGAATGTCGGCCGCCGGCGGCCCGCGGCTCCTCCCCCACTGGCTGATCCCGGCGGGCATCGCCGTCTACGTGGCGGGGATCACGCTCTACGCCCGCGACGAGGCGACGACGAGCAGGCGCGGGGCGCTTGGGCGGGCCACGGCCGTGATGGCCCTCGGGCTCGGGCTTGCCGGCTCGGGGGCGTTCTTCGGCGTGCGGGCCTCCACCGGCGCGATCCCGTGGGCGGGCACGCTCCAGCCCGGGATGGCCGTCGACAGGCTCACCGCCTGGACGGTCCTCTGGTCGATGGTGTCGGCCTCGATCCTCCTCCGCGCGGCCACTGGCGTCCTCAACCCCGTGCCGCACGCTGTCCGTGCGGCGGTTGGCAATGCGATCATGTCGTTGATCACCCTCGACGCGATCCTCGTGCTCTCCGTCTGTGGTGAGCCCTGGGCCGTCGTGATCCTCGCTCTCCTCGCGCCGTTCCATCTCCTGCGGCGTTTCATCCCCCCCACCTGACCGGCATCCGCCGCCGCCATGCGTCCCGGCTTCAGCACCAACAGCATCGGCGATGTGCCACCGGCCGACGCCGTCGCGATCCTCGCCGATCTGGGCTACCGGTCGCTGGCGCTCACCCCCGATCACGGTCTCTTTTCCGGCGTAGCCACCGGCAGCCTCGCCGGCCTCTCCGCCGAGATCGACCGCTGGCGTTCGCTCCTCTCCCACACGGGAATGGCCTGCGTCGTCGAGTCGGGCGCCCGCCATCTCCTCGATCCGCTCCACAAGCACGAGCCGACGCTCGTCTCCCCCGATCCCTCCGCCCGGAAGCGCCGTGTCGACTTCCTGCTCGCGGCGGTCGATCTCGCCGCCGAACTGCACGTCAATTCGGGCAGCGAGTCGAGGGCTCCCTGCCTCTCCCTCTGGTCGGGCGTGGGACGCGACGCCGCCGACGACACGACAAACCTCGACCGGCTCTGCACCGGCCTCGGGTCCGTCATCAAGCGGGCGACGAAGCGTGGCGTGCGGCTGGGATTCGAGCCGGAGCCGGGGATGGTGATCGACACGGTTTCCCGGTGGGTCATGCTCCGCGATCGCCTCGGCGCCCCGGAGTGCTTCGGCCTCACCGTCGATCTTGGCCATCTTGAATGCCTCGGGGAGTGGCCCCTCGCGGCGAGGCTCGAGCCCTTCGCGGCGAACATCGTCAACGTTCACGTCGACGACATGCTCGCCTGCCGCCACGACCATCTCCCCCTCGGGGCCGGCGACGTCGATTTTGCCGCGCTGCTCCCCCTTCTCGCCGCGGCAGGCTATGACGGGGGGCTTCATGTCGAGCTTCCCCGCCAGTCCCACCGCTGGCTCGACACCGCCCGCGAGTCAATTTCCTTTCTCGCCCGCCATCTTTCCCCAGCCACCGTTCCCCCTCCCCGGAGCCACCGATGACCGACGCCGCCGACCCCAAGCCGCTCCACGTCCTCTTCCTCTCGGTGCCCGGCTTGCGGCCTGAAGATCTTGCCCGGATGCCGGTCGTAGCCGGGCTTGCCGCGCTCGGCGGGAAGGTGCCGCTCGCGCCCTGCTTCCCCGCCGTCACCTGCCCGGTGCAGGCCACGCTGACCACCGGCGGCACGCCGCGGAAGCACGGGATCGTGGCCAACGGCGTCTACGACCGCGACGAACACCATCTCGAAATGTGGATCAGCCCCGACTCGGTCCACCGGATCCCGAGGATCTGGGACCGCCTCAAGGCCTCCCGGCCGGAGCTGCGCACCGCGGCTTGGTTCCTCCTCCAGTCGAAGCACGCCACGGCCGATCTCGTCTGCCTCCCGGCCCCGAAGCACAACCCGGACGGCACCGAGACGATGTGGTGCCACACGAACCCGGAGCCGCTCTACGCGAGCCTCCGCGAAAGCCTCGGCGACTTCCCCCTCCACAAGTTCTGGGGCCCGCTGGCCGGCATCGATTCTTCGCGCTGGATCGCGAAGAGCTTCCTCGCCGCCGCCCAGGATGCCCCGCCGCATCTGGCCGTCGTCTATCTCCCCCACCTCGACTACGCCGCGCAGCGTCAGGGGCCCGACAGCGACGCCGCCCACGCCGCCTGCGGCGAGCTCGACGCCGAGATCGGGGCCCTCGTCGAGGAGTATGGCCGGCTCGTGGGCGTGGAGAATCTCGTCGTCGTCGTGGCGGGGGAATACCGGATCCGCCCGGTGACGCACGCCGTCTTCGTCAACCGCATCCTCCGCGATGTCGGCTTGCTCGTCGTCAAGGATTCCCCCGAGGGGGAGCTGATCGACATGGAGAAGAGCCGGGCTTGGGCGCTCGCCGATCATCAGGTGGCCCATGTCTTTCTCAAGCTCGGCCTGGCGCGTGAGGAACGTGATCGGCTCGTGCAGCAGATCCACACCCTGTTCGACACCCGTCGCGGCGTGAAGCAGGTCTACTCTGGCACGGCCCTGGTGGGCGCGGCGCTCTCCGACACCCCCGTGCCGGCGCTGGCCAGCCACTGTGGCGACGTCGTGCTCGAGAGCACGCCGGAGGCCTGGTTTGCCTATCCGTGGTGGAGCGACGTCGCCAAGGCCCCGACCTTCGCCCGCACGATCGACATCCACAAGAAGCCCGGCTACGACCCGCTCGAGATGTTCATCGACCGCACCGCCCCGCCGCCGCCGGGGATGCCGTTCGGAATCCCGCTCGACACGAATCTCGTCAAGGGCTCGCACGGCGCGATCGACGCCGATGATCCCCACGAAACGATCCTCATCTGCTCCCGCCCCGACGTCATCGGCTCGGAGCCCCTCCACGCCCGCGACGTCGCCGGGATCGTGCTCAAGCTCTTCGGAGCGAAGTGAGGCGTGGGACGACGGTCGTTACCGGCGCTGCTTCCATCCCAAACGTGGCTTCGGGGTCGCCCGTCCCCCGTCGCCGGACCACTCACAGGCCCGCTCCCACCCCGCACCCCGCTGAGCCCCGTTCACACCCACTCCACCGGCTGCGGCTCGAGGACGTCGGCGGGGCGCCGACCAGAGTCGACGCGGCCGGAGCCGGCCAGGCGGCTCGGGGCCTTCAGCGTCATGTCGTGATTGCACACCATCTGGCAGGAGAGCCGCAGGCCCGGCGTCGTGATCCCCTTCGCGGCAAGGACGTCCTTCTCCGCCTTCGTCATCGCGGCCGGCTCGCCGACGACGAACTCCACCCGGCAGGTGGTGCAACGGCCGACGCCGCCGCAGGCATGGAGTTGGTCGACCCCGCACTCGTCGACGAGCGCGTTGACCAGTCGCTTGCCGGAGGGAACTTCGAAATCACCGACGCCATCGACGGAAAGCTTGGGCATGAAAGAGTCTCCTTGGTTATTCAGTTCGAAGTTTCGTGAAAAAAGCGGGGCGGGGGAGAGGCCCCCGCCCCGCGTCGAATCATGTTGTCGCTCTCGGTCGCGACCGCTCGGCTCACTTCCCCTTGGCGTCGAGGTTCGCCGCCATGTCGTCGGGGGTGACCCCGCTCTTGATCCCCTCGGCGGGGACGTCCAAGCCCGTCGTCCACACCAGCGCGTTGAGCATCAGTCGACGGAAGTCGTCGTTGGCCCAGTTGCGGTGGAAGTGGGCGCCGGTGCAGCCGAAGCCGCGGCCCCCCTCGGGACGCTCGTACGCCCAGGCGAGGACCTCGCGGCTCCCCTTGCCGGCACGGACGGTGGGGTTGTTGCTGTGGGGGCCATCGGGACGCTCGCGGGTGTCGTCCGGCGGGACGGCCGAGAGGATCGACACCACCTTCGACTGCGGCTCCTTGAACCGCATGTGGTAGTACCACTCGTCGTTCGTCTCGAACGGCTTCACGCCACGCGTGATCGGATGATCCTTGGCAAGCTCCGTCTTGGCGAGCATCCAGTGGGGATTCACCGACCAGTGGGGCTCGAAGTAGCCCCCCATCCACTCGAGGAACTCGGGGCCACCTTTCTCCTTCGGTACTTCCACCGCGTAGTGGAGGCAAGCGATGCCGACACCCCGCTTCGCCAGCGCGTCGACCATCGCCAGCCGGTTGCTCTGGAGGACGGGATGGCCGCCACCGCCGTCGGCGAAGAAGAAGATCCCGTCGGCGTTGTCGAAGGCGGTCGGATCGGCCGGCCAGCCATGGTCGTAGGCGGCCGTGACGAGCTTGCCGCCGCTGGCATCAAGGCACTTTTCCAGGAGCTTCACGCCGGCACGGAACTCATGCTCGCCGGGGCCGTGGCTGGCGTTGCCCGCCACGAGGACGAGCTTCTTGCGACCGTCGGCGAGCTTGGTGCGCTTGAGGTGGATCTCCTTGAACTGGACCACCATCGGCGGGCCGGCGTGGAGTTGGAGGGCGAGGATTCCCTTCTCGACGCGCTTCCCTTCCTGCTCGTCGATCGTCTCCGACATCAGCGTGCCGTTGATGAAGTGGGAGAGCTTCGGCCCCTTGGCGACGAGGTGGTAGTCGTTCCACTCCCCTGGCTTGATGACCTTCTGGAGCTCGTCCTTGTTGCCGATCTCTTCGACTTTCTTCGTGCCATCAGCGGCGATCGTGACCCGCTGGCCGCGCTCGGCGAGGATCCCGCGGCCCCGTTCCTCGTAGTTGATGCCGGAGTAGGTCGGGCCGGAATCGATGTCGGCCTGATAGCCGCCGACGACGAAATCACCATGATCGTGGCTGCGGTACTGGATGCCGCTGTTGCCCCCCTCGATCTTGTACTTGAGCTTGAGTTCGAAATCGTCGAGCGTGCCCTGCCGCCAGATGAGGAAGGTGTTGCCGTTGGTCGGCTTCTCGGGCGTCGTCGTGCCGACGATCGCGCCGTCCTTGACCGTCCAGAAGTCCTTCCCTTCCCAGCCCTCGAGCGAGGTGCCGTTGAAGATCGGCGTGAAGCCGGCATCGCCCTCGGCGGCGACGCCGCTGCCGGAAAAGGAGAGGGCGGCGAGGAACCCTGCCACCAGAAGCCATCCACCCGTCAAACGTGCTTTGCGCACCGGTCACCTCCGCATGGGGTCAACGGAGGCGCCGTCCGTCCGTCGGCCGGTCACCCCCGGCGGACAGTATGCCACGTTTGGCCCGGCCAGACACGGAGGGCCGGACACTGAGGGCCAGGAACGGGCGATTGCGTTCCCCGGGGAGAGACGTCGTCAGGGGGCGGTGATCGCGGCCACGGCCGCGGCGAGTTCGTCTTCGTCGACGTGGAAATCGGACCAACTCGGCCCCAGGTCTCCCGGGGCTCGTTCCTTCAGGCTCCGGCCCACGAGGCAGCCGTACTCGAGCCCCGCCGACTCCGCCAGCGCGTAGTAGTAGGGGTGGATGTGATCCGAGGGGAACAATTCCAGGATCTTCGTGCCCGGGCGGCACCAGGCGAGGTTAGCCAGCCCGGCGCCGTGGGCACCGACGACCACCGCCGCCTCCGCAAAGTCCTGCTGGCAGTCGGCGGCCTTCGCCGGATCGACGATCTCGAATCCAGCCTCGAGGAGAAGGCGACGGACCGCGGCTTCATTGCTCGCCGACCGTCGATAGCCCGCCCTCGACACGAACAGGCGCCGATCGGCTCTCGTCGGCGTCACCGGCCAGCGCTTCTGAACGAAGTCCGGCAGCCAGCGGGGGAAATTGCGCCGCGACCCTGGAAACGTCGCCAGGTGGAGCGTCTCCGGCCGGACGACGGTCGATTCGCCCAACCATGCGAACTTCTCCTCCGGGATCCCCAGCCGGTCGAGGAGCCGCCGCGCGTTGGCCGACGGAGGAGGCGGACAATAGACCCGGTCCATCGCCTCCACTCGGATCCCCGCCGCCTCGAAGAGATGGAGACGACAGAGACCGTCGAGGACGAAGTGGCAGAAGTTCTTGTGGCCGAAGTCGCTCGCCAGCGACATGGAAACGCCCCCCACCGGTTCGCCCTGACACCCCGGGGCGGTCAGACCGAGTTCGTCGATGTGGCGGCCATACCACGAATGGTCCGCAAGGAGGGTGCCGTCGGAACTGAACACCCGGCCGTTGATCCCCTGAAGGAAGGGACGGTGGAGCTCGAGCACACCCGCTTCGGGAAAGACCGGGTCGAGCCGGTCGCGGAGATCGATCTTCACCGCCCCGTAGCAGGCATGCGATGCCCGCACGTTGGTCGCGGAGGGATAGACGCTCCGCCAGCGGCCGAGCCCGCGGGCAGCCACCTCCGGCGACGGGAGCCATGCCGCCGGGGCCACGGCCTTCGCCGCCAGATCGCCCCCGAGAAAGTCGGCGACCCGCGCCTCGAGGCCCGCGATCAGATCCGCCCGCAAGCGCATCGGCTCTTCCACCGCCGTGCGCCACGCCTCGTCGGAGAGTCCTCCGAGGAGCTGCGAGAGCGTCACGTGTCGCGTCTGCTCGAAGAGCCCCGGAAGGCGGGGGTCGTGCCGGGTGCAGTCGTGCCCCTTGTCGGCGAGGTCGGGGCGGCCACTCACCTCTGTCCCTTCGTCTTTGAGGACGAACAGCGCGGGCGTTCCCAGCGCCATCGCCGGGAGGACGGCGTGCAACCGGGAGGTGACGACGAGCCTGGCGGCGGCCAGTCGCTCGAGCATCACCTCTGCGGCGCGAAACCTCTCCCTGGGACCCATCTCGCGGCTCACGAGCGCCGAATGATGGCTGGCGCCCGGACGCCAAGCCTCCGGCATGCCGGCAATCCGCGCGAGCACGCTGTCGACGGAATCGGCGGGGGATTCACTCGCCCCGCCGGCCGCGTGGCGAAGCCGGCGGACCTCGGCTGAATCAGCCAGGGCAGGGGGGAGCGCGGTGAAGAAGTGCCCCCGGAACGGATCGACAAACAGCACCTCGCCGCCGTCCTTCCGCGGCCGCGGCGGCAGGGTCATCGTCAGGCAGCCGGAGAAGTAGGCATCGATGCCGGCAGCGCGGAGAAAGCTCGTCGTGTCGAGGTCGCGACACCCGATCGGCTCGTGTCGCCGCAGATAGGCGAGCGACTCGTCGGTCACCATCGCCGCCCGGGCCGGCCCCGTCGTGACGTGGAAGGAGACGAACAGGGGACAGACGTTCGGCGGCGGTGGCCAGTGCTCCGGGCACTTCATCCACCAGCCGTTCATGATCACCTTGACCGGCCCGGCCGAAGCGATCGCTCCCAGGCGCTCCCGCTCCACGAGGCGATCGACCCGGGGGAGGAATCGAAGCGCGGCGAGCGACTGGACGGCGTCGCCGACGTTGCCGGACGTTCCGTGGACGAGCAGTCCGTATTTCAAGGTAAGCCGGTTCTTCAGCTTCCGGCGGGCTGCGGCGTCCGGCCGGCGGGGCGGAGGCGGTTGGTGTCGAAGGAGCTACGGTCGAGCCCCATCATGTCGAGGAACGTGTCGACCCCGACGACCCGGATCCCGAGGCGCTTGGCTTCCTTGAGCATCCGCTCGCGGCGGGTGTCGTCGGCGGGCCGCCAGCCGGCCGGCTTCTCACCGGCCACGATCCGCGGCGGGCCGGCGTCGACCAGGAGCGTCGTCGACGGGGTCACCGACGGCTCGACGCGACCACCGCTCCGCTCCACGAGTCGGGCGAGATCGTCGCTGTCTTGACCGCCGTCCCGGTCGACCTGCACATAGCCGACGAACACCGCCTCGAAGCCCTGGCCGGGGCTCCACAGGCTCGTCGCCACGCCGTCGCCGGCGAGGATCGGATCGCGCGTCGACTGGTGGCGGACGCGGGCCCGGGCGACGTTCGGCCCTTCGATCGCCTGGATCTCGACCACCGCCTTCTTGGCGCCGATCTGCGGGCGGGGGTCGTTGGGGTTGTAGATGTTGAAGACGGTGCCGGTGCGCAGCCCCTGCGTCGACGTGACATCGAGGAGCAGCGTCCCCTCGACCTCGTTGACGGAGACGACCTGACCGTCGAAGCCGTCGATCCGGTCATCCTTCGGCGTCGCGGCGAGGACCATGTCCTGGAGGCTCTTGTCGGCGACGCGGAGGTCGGCCAGGATTTCGTTTTGGCGGGCGATCATCCCCTCGCGCTTGCGGAGTTCGTCGAAGAGCTGGGTCACCTGCCCCTCCGCCTTGGCCGCCTTGTACTTGGCCTGTTGGTCGATGGCGACGAGTGGCTCTCCCTTGGCGATCTCCTCGACGAGGAGCTTCATCCGGTCGGACGCCTCGTTCGCCTTCTTGAGATCGGCCTGGAGCCGCGCGGTCAGCTCTTCGTACTGCTCCCGCCCCTTGTTGAACTCCGCCCGCTCGGCCTCCGCATCGGCTTCCTGCTTTTTGAGGAGTTGCTCGAGCTCGTTTTGCCGGTTGCGGGAGTCGGCGAGGGCCTGATCCTTGCCCGTCTCCATCGCCAGCTTCTCGGCCTGGAGCGTCTTGAGCGCTTCGTCCTTGCTCTTGACGGCGCCGAGCAGCCAGTCGGAGAGCTTGAGGTAGGCCTTCTGGTCGTCGCGGAAGTCGCCGTACTTCTTCTCGAAAGCCTCGTTCGTCTCCGTCTCGACGTCGGCGACCGCCTTGTCCTCCGGAAAGCCGAGGATGCCGAGGAGCTTGGCGCGATCCTCGGCCACCTTCTGCATCTCCTGCTTCGCCTTCGAGGAATCGGCGTTGGCAGCCGTCATCGCCGTATCGGCGTCAGACGCCTTTTTGAAGAACAGGTACGTGGTCACCGCGAGGATGAACGTGAGCATCACGAACACGATCAGCGCGATCGTCAGGCCCTGTTGGGCACTGGCGCGGTTGGCGGCCATCTGCTTGCTTCCCCGGGGGCTCTGCCGACCCTCTTGGTCGGCCGGTGGACACGTCTCTGGGGGCTATCGACGCCGCGGCGGGCCGGCGTCCACAGTCCCACGGATTGTACGGGTCGTACCGACCGCGGGGTCTGTCAGGCCCTCGCGGAGGGGGAAACAAGCCCCTTCCAGGCGATCGACCGGCCTTCCGCCGCCATCCTCCCCATCACGGCCAGCCCCGTGGCCCGGAGGAGCCGCCGCCCGGAGAGCGTCGTCCCGGTGCCGGTGCGATCCACCTCGGCCACGCCCGACCGGATCGAGCGAATGAAGGCATCGATGCCCGCCTGGTACATCCCGCCTGCTTCCCCGGGCCGGCAGCGGTCCGCCTGCCACAAGGCCTGTCCGGCTTCCTCGACCGTTCCGGCGAGGAGATCGGCCCGTCCACGGCTGCCGACAACGGTCTCGACGCTGCCCCGGGGGGTCGCCGACCGCCGGCAGGAGGCCTCGAGGACGACCCCGGAGGCAAACCGGTAGCGGACCCGGACAGCGGCCGGCACGTCACCGCCGTGCCCCGCCGCCGGAGCCTCGAGCGCCCCCACCTGCTCCACGGCCACCGGCTCGTCGTTGCCGAGGAGCCACAAGCCCCGGTCGAGGGCGTGGATATGGTGCTCGACGAAATGGCCGCCGGAACGACCTGCGTAGGAGATCCAGTTGCGTTCGAGTTGCTCGTGCGCGGTGGCCGTCGCCGGGAGAGGCTTCCACCAGGGAAGGTTGCCATCGTCATGGAGGGCGATCGAACGGATCTTTCCCACCGCCCCGTCGAGCACGCGCTCCATCGTGCTCACCGTCGGGAGCGAAAACCGGCTGCACAACCCGGAGGCGACGACGAGTCCCTTGGCCTCCGCCGATGCCAAGGCGGCGGCAAATCTGGCGAGCCCGGCTGGATCGATGGCGGCGGGGGTCTCGCACCACACATGGAGGCCGGCGGCCACCGCAGCCTCGAGATGCGCCGGGCGGGTCGACGGTGGACCGGCCAGGATGACCACGTCGACCCCCGAGCCGATGAGGTCGAGGTCGGCGCCGGGGCCGACGTAACGCCGCTCCCGGGAAGCCTCGAACCGGTCGCCGAGGGCCTGGGCGAGGAGGCGAGCGCTCGAAGCCACCTGGTCGTCGAAGAGATCGGCCAGCGCGACGACGCGGACGGCCGGATCGGCGATCGCCGTCTGGATGGCGGCCCCGGTGCCGCGGCCGCCGCACCCGATCAGCCCGACTCGCAGAGTGCTTCGCCCGGCGCCCTCGGCCGCGAGACTCCCTTCCGACAGCCCAGCCGATGCGAGCCACGCAGCGGGGAGCGTCGACGCCCCGGCGAGAAGGGAACGACGGGACAACGCAGACGCGCGGGTGGGCGTGGACATGCGGTGGGCTCCGGAGAAGGGGGGACACGAATCGACCTGCCGCCGGCGGACACTGTAGCAGTCGGCGGAGCAACTCATCCACGATCCTGTCCCGCCGGTGGCTAGTCTTTCCAGCGGGTGAGGAACTTCATCAGCGGCTGCTCGAGTTCGTGCGGCTCGACGCCGAAGGCCGCGACGAAATCGCGGAGACGCTCCTCCGGGCCGTCGGGCGAAAGGGGGGGCTTGGCACCGATCGCGGTGATGTAGTCGACGAGCGCGGCCTTGCGGGTCTGGGCGAGAAACGCCGTCAGCGCCCAGGCCCGGGCATAGGCATCGAGCGCCCCCTCCGAAGCCCGGAACGGCTCGTCGCCGCGGACGATCTCGTCGAGGACCCCGGGGCGGTAGCTCGCGAGGAAGGTGTCGAGGCGGGGGCGGTTGATCCCACCGATCCGCTTCCAGCCTCGCCCCCCCGGATCGGGCGTCTCGAAAAACGTGGCCACACCCTCGCTGAGCCACACCGGCACCGGCGCGAGCCTCTGGTGCATCCGACAGTTGAACGCCATCTGGTGGCTCGCCTCATGAACGAGCGTCGAGACGAGCCCGGCCGCCTCGGGGCTGGCGAGGATCTCGAGCCCCGCGCGCCCGGCCGACGTCGCCGGCCGGCGGGCGAGTTGGTCGCTGCCGGTGAGGTCGAACGTCGTCACCCGGTTGGAGAGGAGGTTGTAGTAGCCCACCACCCGGTCGGCCGCCGCCCCGAGATCGCGGGCGGCATGCGTCTCGTAGCGTTCGCGATCGGAGAAGATCACGATCACGAGCGGCCGGCGCGGTGCCTCCACCTCGACCCCCGCCTTGCGCCAATAGTTGATGAACGCGTCGTGGAGCTTTTCGAACAGCGCCCCACACCACTGGGCGTAGGCCCGCGAGGTGTCGAAGCAGATCACGTAGTGGCGCGTGAGCAGGAGATCGAAGCCGGCGGGAAGCTCCGCGAGGATCCTTTTTGCCTCCTCGCGGGGCGTGGGAGGATCCGACGGCGCGTCGACCGAGCGCCGCGAACGGATTTCGTTCCCCTGGAAGAGTTCCAGACGCTGGTCGTCGAGTTCCAGGAGCATCGCGCCGTCGGCCGCCTCGATGACGATCGTCCCCTCGAGCGCCCGCTCCCCCTCGTCTCCCTGAACGACCACGGCCACCCGTTCGGCAGCCGTGGCAGCCTCCTCGGCCACGGGGGGCGCTGCCCGCCCCGGGGCAAGCGTGATCCCCACCCCGGCGACAAGGGCGCTGCAGATCAGCCGCAGGCTCACGGGGGCGACTCGGTGCATGGCGATTCCGATCGTGGCGACTGGGGAATCCCCCCATGCCCTCCATGCGACCAGTTCGCGGGCCCAGGGGGAAGACCAACCGGGCCTCCTCCTCGGCTGCTGGCCGGCGTGAACGGCGCGAAGTGGCCTTGGCGGCACCCCCGTCGGGCCGCTACCGTCCCGCCCCGATTGCCGTCCCTGGCGAGCCCGAGCCCGGCCCTTCCAACCCACTCCGATCCCATGGCCGCCACCCATCCCAGCCTGCCACAAGCCTCCCGGCCCCGGCGCTCGATCGGGGCCGCGACGGTCCTGGCCTGCCTCCTCGTGGCCCTGCTCGCCGCGCCGGGCTGTGCCGGCTGGCGTCCGTGGCGCAATCGGGAGAAGGAAGCCAGGCTCGCGGAGAAGTACGGCCCGACCGCGAAGCAACGGATCGAGTCGCTCGCCGAGCAGGCCAAGAAGGCCAAGGCGGGGAGCGGCGGCGATCAGGTGACCTTCACACGCGATCTCATGCGGCAGGTCCTCGAGGAACACGACCCACGCGTCCGCTGCGAGATCCTGCAGACGGCGGCCAAGTTCGACACGCCGGCCTCCGTGGCAATCTGCAAAGGCGCGCTTCAGGACCCCGACGAGCGCGTCAGGACGACCGCCTGCGAAGTTTGGGGCGAGCGGGGCGGCGCCGAGGCCGTCGAACTGCTCTCGCAACGATTCCAGACCGACACGGAACTCGATGTCCGGCTTCGCGCCCTGCGGATGCTCGGCAAGCTCGAGGACAAGGACGCCATCCCGGTGCTCGCCAGGGCGCTCGAGGATCCCGATCCGGCGGTCCAGTACCGGGCCGTGGCGGCCCTCAAGCAGGTCAGCGGCCGCGACCTCGGCAACGACGTCAACGCCTGGCGGGCCTGGGCCGCCGACCCTGCCGCCGACCGCAACGACTGGTCGATCGCCGAACAGTTCCGCAAGCTGTTCTGATCAGGGCCCCGGCGGAATCTCCGTCGACCCTGCGGGCGCCCCATCGCCCCCGAGCCGTGCCGCCTCTCGGTCCGGCCCTCTCTCTTCGCTGACCGGCACGCTCGCCGGTCACTTCCCCGTTTCCCCCTGATCGCCTGCACCGATCGATCCTCGTGTGCCGGACAGTCAAACCGTGCGTTTGATTCCTGGGGGGCAAGCTGCCCGAACCCTCCCGCTGCGGAAGACGGGGCCAACGATCGCGCCGCTGATCCGGCCGATAGCTCATGGCGATCGTTCGCAACCGATGCCCCTCAACCGTCTTGTGCCCCCCCACATGACCTCGCGTCACCCCGCCTCAGCCGAGCCCGCCGCCCTGCGCCCGTCCCGACGGGGCGACCGGCGGCTCCGTGTTCCCGCGATCCTCGCCGGGTGCTGCGCGGCGATCGTGGCCGGCGGGATCATCCTGCCGTCGCCCGACTCGGCGACGGTCGCCGCACCGACCGGCAAGGCCTCCTCGATGAGGAAGCGGATCCTCGACGCCTTCGGCAGCAAGCCGAAGGCGAACGAACCACAGGAGTTCATCGCCGCCCCGACCCCGCCGCGCCCCGACGAGATCGAGCGGCTGGAGAAGTCGGCGCGGAAGTTGACGATCCCCCCGGCGACGCAGCGGCTGGCGATGGCCCCGACGGGCATCCCTTCCTGGGATGAGGTCAAGCACCTCGCCCAGGACGCGGCCCGGAAGATCGTCCCCGGCCGCGAGGAACCGGCGCTCGACAACACGCCGATCGCCGAGCCGATGCCGACCATTCTCGAAGCCACTTCGCGCGGCGGGATCGCGGAGGGGAGTGCCCCGCGGCCACCGGTCAACCAGCGTTTCACCCGGCTCAAGAGCCGCGTCGGCCAGACACTCGCCGCCTACCAGCGGCGCCCACTCAACACGTCCCAGCACACGCCGTGGGAAGTGATGCACGGCTTCATCGCCTTCGGCATCCCCTCGAAGGTGCGCGTCGGCGGGCCGTCGGGCGATCCGATCAACTCGATCGGCTGGATGAACTCCGGCGGGCGTTGCAAGGGCCAGGTGATGCTCGCCACCGAGGACGAGCGCCTCGTGGCGATGCGTGGCGTCGGCGTCCAGGGGCATCAGGCCCAGTATCTCGCGATCCTCGCGCAGTGCCGCGTGGCGCTCAATTCACCGATCCAGGTCGAGGGGACGGGATTCACCGTCGCCGACCTCGTCGAGGAAGAGAAACTCGCCTGCCTCTCCGGCACGGAGCTGACCTTCGCGCTGATCGGTCTGGCACATTACCTCCCCACCGACGCCGAGTGGACGGCCCGCGACGGCCAGATCTGGACCCTCGAACGGCTCGTCTCGG
>CANGGT010000051.1 GCA_947453375.1 Planctomycetaceae bacterium | reverse complement strand
TCCAATCGACTTCCCCCCCACTCCAATCCGCTCCCCCCCCACTCCAATCCCCCCCGCGACGCCTGATCCCCGCCGGCTTCCTGGCCGGCCGCGCCGACACACCCCGGGTGCCCACCCCATGCCGCGCTCCACGCATCCCCGACGCCCCGGAAGCCAGCCGCCCGTGCTGCTTTTGGTCGCCGCCCTGGCGGTCCTGCTCGGTGGCTGCGCAACGACGCTGAAGTCACCCTCCTGGCCCTGGTCGAAGCGGGGCGACGAGGCGGGGCGGAAGGTGGCCGGCGAACTCGGCGAGGATGCCGACAGCGAGATCATCTCATCGGAATACACGCCCCCTCCCGACCCCGGTTGGGACTGGTTCAAGGGGGACAACGTCAAGCGCCGCTGGAAGCGGCTCGTGGGGCGCGGGCCGAACGAACCGGTGGCCCGGCGGGCGCTGGCCGAGGCCGACGGCCTCTACAACCAGCGGAAGTTCAAGGAGGCGAGCGCGAAGTACAAGGTGGCGATCGATCGCTGGCCCGACTCGGCGATCGAGGAGGAGGCGATGTGGCAACTCGCCGAGTGCTGGTTCTTCACCGACCAGTACCCGAAGGCAGAGGATGCCTACGACGAGCTCGTGAAGAAGTATGCCAACACGCGCTACCTCGACCGGATCGCCCAGCGTCAGTTCGTCATCGCGCAGTACTGGATCGCCCTCGATGACAAGCACCACTACCTGACGATCGTGCCGAATGCCTTCGACCGCTCCCGGCCGATCTTCGACACCCGCGGCCGGGCCCTCAAGGCCTACGACCACGTCCGCATCAACGATCCGCGCGGGCAACTGGCCGACGACAGCATCATGGCCCAGGCCAACGCCCACTTCCTCGAGCGGCAGTGGATCGACGCCGATTACTTTTACTCCCTCCTCCGCAGCGAATACCCCGACAGCGACTTCCTCCTCCAAGCCCATCTCCTCGGTCTCCAAGCGAAGCTCCGCGCCTACCAGGGGCCCGGCTACGAAGGGGGCGTGCTCGACGAGGCGGAGGTGCTTGCCGATCAGACGCTCGTGCAATTCCCCGACCAGCTCGCCCGTGCCGATCAGGATCGCGTCCTTGGGGTCCGCGCCGAGATCCATGCCCAGCAGGCGCTGCGTCACTGGAACCGGGCCGAGTTCTACGCCAAGGGGCAGCACTACACGTCGGCGAGGATTTACTACGCGCTGATCGCCCGCGACCGCCCCGAGACGCTCCTGGCGACGAAGGCCCGCGAGCGGCTTGGCATGATCGCCGGGAAGGAGGATGTCTCCGACAACCCCTTCCCGACGCTTACCGCCTGGCTCAATCCCGATTCGCTCAAAGAGGCGGAGCTCGACGCCATGGCCGAGGCTGACGCCGTCATCGCCCGCGAGGACAATTCCGGCGCCTCAGGCCCCATCCGCTGATCGCCCCCTCCGAAGTCCGCCTTGGCCCTCCGTGCGGGCTTTCCGTCGCCACCTTGCCAGGATCCCGAGTCATGCCCACCGGCGACGTCGTTTCCCGCCGGGTGTGGCTGTTGGCCGTCGCGGGCGTCGCTTTCGGCACGGCTGGCTGCGCCGGCTACCGGTTCGGCAACAACACGCTCTACGCGCCGAACGTCCGCACCGTCTACGTCCCGATGATCCAGAGCGACTCCTTCCGCAACGTCCCCGGCGTCGATCTGGGGGAGCGGCTGACGGAGGCGGTCTGCAAGGAGATCGAGAAGCGCACTCCGTTCAAGGTGGTGGGGAACGCCGAGGCCGACAGCGTGCTGACGGCGCGGATCGTCGCCGACACCAAGCGCATGCAGGTCGAGAGCCCCACCGACCAGTCGCGGATGGTGGAGATGAACATCCAGGTGCTCGTCACCTGGGCCGACCGCGGCGGCGCGGTGCTCGCCACTGGCGCAGTCCCCCTTCCGGCGGCGAGCGTCGACGTCGGCCAGGCAGCCGTGCTCGTCCCCGAATACGGCCGCTCGGTCGTGAGCACGCAGCAGGAGGGGATCGTGAAGATGGCCCAGCAGATCGTCGGCCTCATGGAAGAGCCGTGGTGAGCGTCAGCGGCTGGCGGCGCGCTCAGGACGGGACTCCATCCCTGTCGTCCGATTGGCCAGCAAGAGGAGCAGGCCGAGCATCGCTCCGAGCCCCAACGCTGCCACGATCAGGGATTTCACGGCCAGTGCCCGGATCGGACGCATCACCTCTTCCTCGGAAACATTGAGGATCAGCTTCCACCCGGTCAGCTCGGACGTGGCCCAGAAGATGCGTCGCTGTTCGGCCCCGATGTCTACCTTGGCCGAGCCGTTCGGTGCCGCCAGTGTGGCTCTTCCGTCGGGCAACGATTCCACACGCGCCCCGGGCGAATCCCTGCTCAAGACCAAGCCGGAGTCGGGATGCGTGACGACGAGTCCTTTCCGACTCACCAGGTACGCATGTCGGATTCCGTGGTCGGCTTCGGTTTCGCCGGTGGCATACCAGAAGTTCGTCTCGATCCGGTCGACGATCTTTTGAATCAGCTCCAGCGACAGATCGGCGCCCGCCACCCCGACGAAATGGCCATCGCCCGCGATCACGGGATGCGTGACGCTGACCATGTTGATGTCCGACCCGCCGGCGTCGAAATAAGGCTCGGTGATGTGCAGCCTGCCATCCGTCTTCGCGCCGTTGTACCAATCCTGATCGGGGGCATGGTAATCGTAATGCACGACCGTCATTTCGGGAGCGTTCCTGCGATCCATCCAGGGCATCGAGTTCCTGTCGGACCACTTCATGTCCTCGTAGGCGATGTAGATTCCATAGACCTCGTCGTCGGGCACCTTCGCGATCACGCTCCTCAGATACTCCACCATCATCGGGTCAGGTGTGTTTCCCAGCACCTGCTGACGCGAAGCCGTCGTGATCGGAATCATGCTGACGCGCCGGATGAAGTCATCCAACTGCGTCGCCGCGTCGTGAACCGCCAGGTTGGCCCGTGCGTCGGTCTGCCGGATCAACTGGTCGCGGCCGTTGGAATAGTCCGCCCACAGAGTGGCAGCGAGGATCGAACAACCGAGCAGGGCTCCAAGAGCCCGGAGCCCGCGTCCACCTTGGATATCTGACACAGGGAACCTCACGCATGGAATTTCGGAACAGCGAGCGTTCAGGCGGTAGAGTGAGGACATGATACCGTCCCCTCGCCCCACCCATTGGCACCTCCGCTCGATGCGTCTGGCGCTGCCGCATCCGAATGGGCCGCTCCGCCGGCCGCTCGTGATGGGGATCGTCAACGTTACCCCTGACAGCTTCTCCGATGGCGGCCGCCACGCGGCGGTCGATGCGGCGGTGGCGCATGGCTTGCGCCTTGTGGCCGAAGGGGCCGATCTCCTCGATGTCGGCGGCGAGAGCACTCGGCCTTTTTCGACGCCGGTCGAGGCGGGCGAAGAGATCCGGCGAACGGCCGAGGTGGTGCGCCGACTCGTCCGCGAGTCAGGAGTGCCGGTGTCGATCGACACCTCAAAGGCCGCCGTGGCCGAGCACGCCCTCGAGTGCGGCGCCGAGATCATCAACGACGTCACCGGGCTCGAAGGGGATCCGGCCATGCTCGCGCTCGCCGTCGCTTCGCGGGCCGGTGTCTGTACGATGCACATGCAGGGCACCCCCGCCACGATGCAGATCGATCCACGCTACGGCGATGTCGTCGGAGAGATCTTCCAGTGGCTGGCCGCACGGCGCGACACGCTCCTCGCTGCCGGCATTGAACGGGGGCGGATCTGCCTCGATCCCGGCATCGGCTTCGGCAAGACCCACGCCCACAACCTGGCGCTCGTGTCCCACGCAGGGAGGTTTCTCGATCTCGGCTGCCCCATCCTCGTCGGTCATTCGCGGAAGGGCTTCATCGGCAAGGCCCTCGAGCAGGCGCTCGGCCGCCCGGCCACCGAGAGCGATCGGGATGCTGGCACCGCCGGCATCGCCTGCCGGCTCGCCGCCGCCGGCATTCAGATCGTCCGCGTCCACGCCGTCGGCCTCGTGCGCTCGGCCCTCGAAGGCTTTTCAGCCGGGACGTGAGAGGCGGCTCGTCGTCAACGATCGCGGGTCCGTCGAAACCTCGACGCCGCGGAAGCCCGGTCCGAGCCGAATCCCCGGAGATCCGCGTGGTATCCTCGGAAGGTACGGCCTCGCCCCACCCGCCCCGCATTTCCGCCATGTCGACCGCCACCACCCCCCCGCAGCACCCCCCCGTCGATCTCGCCGCCCACTGTCGGGCCATGGCCGAGCGGGCCCGGCAGGCCGCGATCGACCTCGGTGGGGCGTCGACGGAGCAGAAAGCCGAGGCGCTGAGGCGGGCCGCCGTCGAGATCCGCGCCGACACGCCGCTGATCCTCGTCGCCAACCGGGCCGACCTCGAAGCCTCCGCCGGCGCGGGGCTCACCGCCGCCGCGTATGAACGGCTCCTCCTCGACGAGAAGCGTGTCGAGGGAATCGCGGCCGGCCTCGAGGCCGTCGCGGCGCTCCCCGATCCGGTCGGCGAGGTGATCGAGTCATCGATCCGCCCGAGTGGCCTCAATGTCCGCAAGATCCGCGTGCCGCTCGGCGTGATCTTTTTCATCTATGAGTCGCGGCCGAATGTCACGGCTGACGCGGCGGCGGTTTCGCTCGCAGCCGGCAACGCGATCATCCTCCGTGGGGGGAAGGAAGCGGCCCGCTCGAGCCGGGCGATCGTCGAGGCTTTCCGCCGGGGCGTGGCCGCCGCCGGCCTGCCGGTCGACGCGGTGCAACTCGTCGACATCGCCGATCGCGCGGCGGTCGGAGAGTTTCTCAAGCTCGACACGCTCATCGATCTGGCGATCCCGCGCGGCGGCGAGCAACTCATCCGCCGCGTCTGCGCCGAGGCGCGGATGCCGGTCCTCAAGCACTTCAACGGCAACTGCCACGTCTACGTCGATCGGGCGGCCGATCTCGCCATGGCCCGGGCGATCACCGTCAATGCCAAGTGCCAGCGGATGGGCGTCTGCAACGCCGCCGAATCGCTCCTCGTTCATCGGGACGTCGCGGAAACCTTCCTGCCGGCGATTGGCGCGGCGCTTGGCGAACGCGGCATCGAGATGGTCGGCGACGCCGCGACGCGCCGGCTCCTCCCCGCCGTGGGTGTCGCGACCGAGGCCGACTTCGCCGCCGAGTTCCTCGGACCGAAGATCTCCGTGGCGGTCGTCGACTCGCTCGACGCGGCGATCGATCACATCAACCGTTTCGGCTCCCGCCACACCGACGCGATCGTGACGGCCGACACGGCCGCCGCCGAACGGTTTACCGCCCGCGTCGATACGGCCGTCGCCGTCGTCAATGCAAGCACGCGGTTCAATGACGGCAGCGAACTCGGACTCGGCGCCGAGATCGGGATCTCGACCGACAAGCTCCACGCCCGCGGCCCCTGCGGCACCCGCGAGCTCACCACCTACAAGTACGTCGTCACCGGCACGGGGCAGACGCGGTCGTAGCGACCGCCCTCCCCGGATGCGTGACCCCTCCGGAGGCTGTTCGATCATGCAGGCCTGGCACCAGCGATTCCTGACACTCCTCACCACCTCGCTCGCCCTTACCATGCCCCATGCAGCCCATGCGGCCGACGCTACGGCCCCGACGCCCGCCGATCCCTACCAGTGGCTCGAGGATGTCACGGGTGAAAAGCAGCTGGAGTGGGTGAAGCAGCGCAACGCCAAGGTGACCGCGGCGCTCGCCGACAACGACGACTTCCGATCGCTCGAGAAGCGGATCCTTTCGATCCTCGACTCGAAGGATCGGATCCCGATGGTGGGGAAGATCGGGAAGCACTTCTACAACTTCTGGCGTGACGCCAAGAACCCCAAGGGGGTGTGGCGGCGGACAACCCTCGAGGAATACCGCAAGCCACAGCCGGCCTGGGAGACGGTGATCGATCTCGACAGCTTGGCCGCGAGTGAGAAGGAGAACTGGGTGTGGCACGGCGTCACGGTGCTCCAGCCCGACGACCAGCGCTGCCTCGTGGAGCTGTCGCGCGGCGGGGCCGACGCCGAAGTGATCCGGGAGTTCGACATCGCGACGAAAGCCTTCGTGGCGGGGGGCTTCGAGCTTCCCGAGGCGAAGAGCCGGGTGGCATGGCGCGATGCCGACACGCTCCTTGTCGGCACTGATTTCGGCGCGGGGTCGATGACGACCTCCGGCTATCCGCGGACCGTCCGAGCGTGGAAGCGGGGAACGAAGCTCGCCGACGCCGAGCTCGTCTACGAAGGGACGGCCGACGACATGGCCGTCTCCGGATTCAAAGATCCGACCCCGGGCTTCGAGCGGGAGTTCTACGTCCGCCAGAAGACGTTCTGGACCAACGACATGTTCGAGCTCCGTGATGGCCAGCTCGTGCAGGTGCCCAAGCCGGAGGACGCGAATGCGAGCGTCCACCGCGAATGGCTCCTCCTCGAACTCCGCAAGGACTGGGACACCGGCGCGAAGACCTATCCGGCCGGGGCGCTCCTCGCGATCGACCACGAGCGTTTCATGGCCGGCGACCGCGACTGCCACATCCTCTTCGCTCCCTCTCCGCGGACGTCGCTGGTGTCGTTCGCCCCCACGCGCCACCACATTCTGGTGACGACGCTCGACAATGTCCGCAACCGGGTGGAGGCCCTCTCCTGGCAGGATGGGAAGTGGATCCGGGAGCCGCTCTCCGGGGTTCCCGATCTCGGCACGGCGAGCGTGTCGGCCGTCGACGATCTCGACAGCGACGAGTTCTTCCTCGTCACGGCAAGCCCCCTCCAGCCCTCGACGCTGGCGCTGGGCACCCTGCCGGCATCAGGGCGGCCGAAGGTGACTGGCGTCGAGAAGCTCAAAAGCGCTCCGTCCTTCTTCGAGTCGAAGGGACTCGTCGTCGAGCAGTACGAAGCGACGAGCGCCGACGGGACGAAGGTGCCCTATTTCCAGATCGGGCCGAAGGATCTGAAGCTCGACGGATCGACGCCGACGCTCCTCTATGGCTACGGCGGCTTCGAGATCCCGCTCCTGCCCGGCTACGAGGCGGTCACCGGGGCAGCCTGGCTCGAGAAGGGGCACGTCTCGGTGATCGCCAACATCCGCGGTGGCGGCGAGTTCGGCCCCGCCTGGCATCAGGCGGCGCTCAAAGAAAACCGGCCGCGGGCCTACGAGGATTTCATCGCCGTCGGTGAGGATCTCGTCCGCCGCAAGGTGACGACGCCTGAGCATCTGGGCATCAAGGGAGGGAGCAACGGCGGATTGCTGATGGGGAACATGCTCACGCGCCGCCCCGATCTGTGGGGAGGCGTCGTCTGTCAGGTGCCGCTCCTCGACATGCGCCGTTACCACACGCTTCTCGCCGGCGCGAGCTGGCAGGGGGAGTATGGCAACCCCGACAAGCCGGAGGAGTGGGAGTTCATCCGCGGCTTCTCTCCCTACCACAACATCGACCCCGCCAAGGACTATCCGCCGATCCTGATCACGACGAGCACCCGCGACGATCGGGTCCATCCGGGGCACGCGCGGAAGATGGCCGCGCGGCTCGAGGAATTGAAGAAGCCCGTCCTCTCGTACGAGAACATCGAGGGGGGCCATGGCGGCGCCGCCGACAACAAGCAGCGGGCCTTCATGGACGCTCTCGGGTGGACATTCCTTTCGAAGGAATTGAAGTAAGCCCGCAGGATCAGCGTTCGGCGGTGATCTCGTCGAGGAGCTTTCGCGGCACGCCGATGTCGAGGACCTGGACGGCACCAGTGAAGGCTGCGGAGCCGGGGGCGTCGAAGCCGATCTTCCGCGCGACGAACGTGGCGGTGGCGTCAGCACGAACGCATTCGCCGGCGGCGAGCCCCGTGTCGCAATCCAAGCCTGACGGGAGATCGACGGCGAGGACCCGGGGAGGCCGGGACTCGGGGCCGTGTGGATCGCGTGCCAGATTGATCGCCCGGATCGCCGTTGCCACCGCCCCACGCGGGGCGCCGCTCGAGCCGGTGCCGAGGAGGGCATCGACGATCCACCCCGATCCGGCAAGCGCCGCGGACCAAGCGTCCGCGGGCGCCGACTCGAGCGGCTCGATCGTGATCCCGGTCCGCACGGCAACGGCGTGATTGATGGCGGCGTCGCCCCGGTACCCGTCCGGGTCGCAGGCGAGGAGGAGCTTCACCTCCGCCCCGAGGTTCTCCAGGTGACGGGCCATGACGAAGCCATCGCCGCCGTTGTTCCCCCGGCCGCAGGCGATCGCCACGCGGAGGGGCCGATCGAAGCGATCGCTCGACGCAAGCGACATCAGCAGGTGGGCGGCGTTCCGCCCGGCGTTCTCCATGAGGACGATGCCTGGAAGGGAATACTCCTCGATCGCCCGGAGATCGACGGCGCGGACCTGATCGCGAGCGAGAGGACGCATCGTTGCTCCTAGAGGTGGACTCACACGCGTCGCGGCGACCAGACGACGACGTCGATGCCGCGGGCGAAGTGGAGGAGCGGGGGCACGGCGGGGAGCGACAGGCCGTGCGGGGCGACGAGGCCCGCGGCGTCGATCGATCCGCTGGCCGGCTGAAGTGGCCAAGGCTCGTGGTGGACCTCGCAGCGAAGGAGCGCCCCGGCCGAGTCGAGCGTGTAGAGGCAGTAGCGCTCGGTGAGGAACGCTTCGAGCGATCCGGCGGCGGCCTTGGTCGGTGGCCCGACGGGGGCGTAGTCGGCCTCGAGGCGGATCGTCTCTCGGGCCCCGAATCGCTCAGCGCGGTAGCGGAAGCCGGGGCCCTGCGGACGGATGTCGATCGCGGCGTGGTGGTAGGGAAGATGGAAGAAGGTCCGTGCCGCCCAGACGGCGACGGCGCTCGTGGCATCGAGCGACAGAAACCACACCCCGGGCCGCCTATCGCGCGTCACGTAGAGGCGGAGGTTGAGCTCCGGGAAGGCGGAGAGCCCCGGGATGTCGGGGAATGGGCGACGCGAAACCCCATCCATCCGGAAGGGCACCACCCCTACCCACGACGTGCCATCGAACTGGTCGATCTCGAGTTCCCGCGGCACAAGCGCCCGAAGAAGGGCCGCCGGAACGGGCCAGTGGGCGAAGAGGAGATCGCACCACCGCTGCCGCCATGACCATTCGCCGGCCGGGAGGGGCCAGGGGCGGTGACGGGTGTGGTGGAGGGAGGGATGCATGGGCAGGCGCCGGTTGCGGAGTCGCCGACGCGCACGCCGGATGTCGGCGAGTGTCGCACGCTGACGCCGGCGGGGAAAGCTCCCCACCCGGAGGCCGCTCACCGGTCGGCGTAGACCCGCGTGATCTCTTCTTTCGTGATCGGAGCCGGCTGATCGTCGCTGGTCAGCTGCACCTGCACGCGCTGATCTCCTTCGCGCCGGCCGCGGACGCGGATCCGGTAGGTAGCCTCCTCGGACGGGGCGAGTTTGGCGAGCGGCTCGAAGGAGATCGTGAGGTTGTCGACCCGATGCGCGGACGGACCGCGGGCCTCGACCGGCTCCATGTCGCCCAGGAGCGTGGCGACGACGCGGACACCACTGGCCGGCTTCGTCCCCTGGTTGGCGACGTGGATCACGTATTCACTCACCCCGCCGACCTCGATCGGGTCCTCGCTGTCAGCCACCTCGAAGGCGAGGGCTGCGAGCCCCTCGACCTCGACGGTGTGGCCGATCTGGTCCGAGAGCCCGGCGCTGGTGCGGGCGGCGGCGACGATCTTCTGCGGGCCCAGTGCGATCGGCATCACGACCACCTCGACCTGGCCTGTCTCGGCGGCAGGAAGTTCCTCGAGGTTCCAGAGCACCCGGTGCGTCCGCTCTTCGTAATAGCCGGCGTTGTTGGCCCGGATGAACTTCATGCCCGGAGGGAGCTGCGCGGCGAGTTCGACGCCGACGGCCGGCGCCGTGCCGGCGTTGGTCATCGAGAGGACGCAGGTGGCGGGGCGCTGGAGATAGCGCCGCGACGGCATCTGCACCGCCAGTTCGAGCGTCGGAGCCGTGACGGCGATCTTCACCGTCTCGCTGACCTCGATCTGTCCATCGGCCCGAGCGGTGAGCCGGAGGCCGTGGACGCCGGGGCCGGTCGTGGCGAGGACGAGATCGATCGAGCGAGATTCGCCCGGAGGGAGTGATCCGACGTCGAACTCGAGCTCGTGGCCGGCGCGGTGGGTGATCCCCTCGGGGATCAGCCCTTCGAGGACGACCCCCGTCGCCACGCCGCTACCGGGGTTCGAGATCGTGATCGTGAGTCGTGAGTCGAGGCCGACGAGCACCGGCGCCGGTGCCATGGCGGTGAGTTGGAGGGCCGGTCGCGTCGCCCGGGCGCGGACCGAGGCATCGGCCCGGAAGCTGACACTGGCGACACTCCCCACGTCTCCTTCCTGCATCGGCATCAAATCGAGGGCCACGCGCGCCTGCCCACCGGGGGGAAGCGTGCCGAGTTGCCAGACGAGGTCGCTCGAGCTGCCAGACGCGTCGGCGAGCCCCACCGCGGGGGCCGGTGCGGCGGGGGGCGTCGTGGCGACGAGCGCTGTGCCGAATGGCACCGAATCGCGGAGCACGACGTCATTGGCGATCGCGCTGCCGACATTGCGGACGAGGATCTCGAAGCGAGCCGTCTTCCCGACCTGGATCTCGCGAGGGCCACGCTTCTCGACGGCGAGTTGGGGCGTCTGCACCCCTTCGAGTTGGAGCGCTCCGGGGCGTCCCTGGCCGGTAGGCGTCGGAGGGGTGGCCGGGCCCTGCGGACCGCCGCCCCCGGGGAGCGCGGCGCCGGCCATCGGGAGGGCATTGCCCGTGGCGACCGGCGGTGGGCCGATCGGGGGCGCAGCGGCGAACGGCATGGCGGTCGACGGGGCGCTCCCTCCCCGGGTCGACGTCGGTGAGGACTGGAAGACATGGGCCGGGACCGGGGCGCCGTCGTCGTGCTCGCGAGCTGGGGGATCGGCAAAACCGGTCGCGCGCCCCACCGATGGGGGCAATGGTGCGGAAGTCACGGCCTGCGGCACAGGGTGCGTAGGGGGCGTTGCGGCCGGGGCAGGGGACGCGGCGAAGGGATGGGCAGGCGGCGTTTCGGTCGACGATCCCGGCGAAAGGGCGGAGGGCCCTCTCAAGGGATTGACCAAGGGATTGACCACGGCGGGCGGAGGCGATGACGGCACGAAGGCCTGGGCCTGCGCCGGTGGAGCGGCGATGTCGCCGAGATCCTCGGGGAGTCGAGCCGTACTCTTCGGCTCCTCCGGGGCGGCTCCGAGGCCGGCGTCGTACGGCTCGGGACTCTGGAATCGCGAGGCATCGTCGGCCACGGGATCGGGGGAGCGATCGACGGGAAAGCGATCCACGGCGGGCTCGTCAGCGCCCAGATCGCCCTCGTCGATGGGAAGGTCCGTTGCTGCCGGATCGAGAGGGCCGTCGGCGGCCGGATCGGTGGGATCGTCGTTGAACCGGGGCTCCGGTTCCTCCTCGTTGGACGCGGTTGCAGCCGCCGAATCGCCGAATCCGAAGGGCTGTTGCGGGGCGGCCTCATCGCCGAGCGGGGAACTCGCCTCGATGGCCGGCACGGAGGTGTCGATCAACTCCGGCTCGACAAGAGGCGCGGCCCGACCGAAGCGTCCGCGTTCGGCGTACCGCCCGGCTGTGGGCGGAGCGTCGTCTTCCGCGGCGCCGTAGGAGGTCTGTTCGATGGGGCGATTTGTGAATCGACTCGCCGCAGCAGCGTGCGGGGAAGGCGCGAGTGGATCGCTTGCCGGCGGGGCGTCGGCTTGGGTGACGGCCGCGGGCCGATCCTCGGGCGTCGTCGGCGCGGCTCTGCCGCTCAGCATGCCACGCACGACCAGGCCGGCCCACACCAATCCGAATCCAGCGCAGGCACAGCCAGCCGCGGTGAGGGCAAACCGCAGGTTCGAGGTCTGCGTCGACACGACGAGATCCTGTCGCGAAGGTCGATCGGTCATCGGTGGAGCCTCTGCGGAGACGCCGTCGCGACACCGGTCACGCCGGGCGCACGAGAGCGCGCGGGGGGGAGGTACCACAATCAGGGCACCCTGGAGAAGGTCAACCCGGCGTGGTCGGGGCGAGAACCCGGTGGAGATGGAAGTGGAACTTGCCCAACTTGCCACCGTAGTTGCCCGCGGAGACGGCCAAGAGTTCCGGGCCGACGGCGGCTTCGATGCCGGCCGCCATCGCCGCGCCCACCGTCGCCTCGTCGGTGCCGTCGATGACGATCTCCACCGCCGCGGCCACCCCGGGAAGCAGTTCCGTGACCACTCGACCGACGAGTGCCGGGGAGAAGGCCTCGTTCGTCGATCCCCGCAGCCCTTCATAACGGGAGCCGACCTTGCTCCCCGAACGGACGGCGCCACCGGGAAAGGGCGCGATCACTCCCGGGCAGCGGTCGATCGCCGCCACGGCACGGCGGACGGCGGCGAGGGTGCCGTCGAGCGTCGTCCCTTGGAGGATGAAGTTTCCCCCGCCGACCCCCTTCTCGATCCCGCAGGTCTCCTCCACGAGGAACTCGCCATCCATCACCGGGATGCGCCAATAGCGTCGGCCGTCGATGACCTTCGTCTTCTCGAAGCCGTCGCCGAAGTACCGCACATGGCTGCCGAGCGGCGCTCGGTCGGCCGCTCCCGGCAGCCCGTCGAAGACAGCCGACGAAGGGCAGGTGAGGAGGCATTGGGCGGTGCGGTTGGCGATCGCCTTGGCGACCCCGTCGGTCGAGAACGAAAAGGCGAGGATCGACGCGCCCGGCCGACCATCCGGTGTCTCACCGGGGGGAAGCCACCCCTCGACCCCAATTTCGGCGTCGCAACCGAGGACACTCGTGCCGTAGCCGCAGGCAGCGCGGACCGCGGCATCGAGCCAATGCTCGTCGTGGGCTGTGACGATCACCCGGGTGTACCGGAGCCGGAAAGCCTCGGCGAAGGTGTCGACGATCTGGGTGGTGCCGATCCGCACGGAGCTCTCGCCAGGGGGATTTCTGCGGCGGATTCAGGTTTCCCCGCCGGTCCGGTTTGCCATATCCTAATCCACGAGTCGTCCGGCGCGCCGGATCGAATCTTTGCCATGTTCAAAGCGACATGTCCCCAGCGAAAGGATCCACGATGGCCCTCCTCCGCCAAGCCTCCGCCGCTCCGCCGGCCGCGCGCCGTTTCGGCAGCCGGCTGTGCCTTGCGCTCCTCGCCTGCCTTCCCTTGGTAGGGGCCGCCCGCGGCGCTGACGCCCTCGACGGAGGCGTGGCAATGATCCCCAAGGATGCCGCCTTCGTTTCGGCGACGCTGCGACTGCAGGAGCAGATCGATCTCGTCCTCCGCAGCAACGCCTTCGCTTCGATCCGCAAGTTGCCCGCGGTGGTCCAGGCCTTCGAGCAACTCGAGGAGCAGAAACTCCAGCCTGGCAGCCCTCTTTCGATGCTCGATACCTACCTCCAGCTCCCGGAGAACCGGCAGGCGGTGGAGCTTCTCCGCGACATGGTCTCGACCGACACGTTCCTTTACGGCGAGCCTTCGTGCATCACGTTCCTGGAACTCGTCCAGAAGGTCCAGCAGGCCCAGAACGCGGCCAACATCCTCCAGATGTCGCGAGGTGGCGTGCCGGGAAGCATCGAGGTTGACCGCCTCGAATTCGACGATCTCGAGATGGATGACAGCGACGACGACGATGATGATGACGACGACGGCTCGTCGCTCGACCGTGGCCTGAAGATCGTGCCGGTGCGGCGACAGGTGGCCGAGATCGAGGAGTTCGAGTTCAACACCGCCGGGACGGGGGAGCAGTTGACGGCGCGGATGGTGCTCCAGGCCCTCGCCGACAACGCCGACAAGATCGTCGTGCCCGACCTCGTGTGGGGCTTCAAGACGGCCAAGCCCGAGGTGGCGACGTCACAGATCAAGCGCATCGAGGTGCTCCTCAAGCTCGTCACACAAACCAACCCTGCCTTTGCCGATGCTCTCGAGCGCAAGGAGATCGCCGGCGGGGAAGTTGTGACGCTGACGATCGACGGCGGGCTCGTCCCCTGGGGGCAGATGCTCCGGGATCAGGACGGGCTCGACGACG
Source organism: Planctomycetaceae bacterium (assembly GCA_947453375.1). Classification (GTDB taxonomy): domain Bacteria; phylum Planctomycetota; class Planctomycetia; order Pirellulales; family UBA1268; genus QWOP01. The sequence continues at coordinate 10,568 of CANGGT010000051.1, read as the reverse complement.
ACGATCTCGACAAGGTACGCCGCAAGCTCGGAGATCTCGACTTGGTCATCGCCCTGGGGCTGATCGGCGACCGGGTGATCCTCTCGATCGGCGACTCCGCCGACCATCTCGAGAAGCTCGTCGTCGGTGGCGACGACAAGGGGAGAGGGTTGGTGTCGACGAAGCCGTTCGAGCCGCTCCGCGAGCACCGTAACGAACGGATCACCGGCATCTCCTATGTCAGCGAGGCCCTCGCCCGGGCCGCGGCCCCGTCCGCGGCCGATCTCGAGCAACTTGCCGCGCTCGCCGACACGCTGGCCGATTCGGCCGGGCTTCCCGACGGCGCTGCCCGCGAGGCGCGGGAGATGCTCGGGAAGATGGCGGCCGGCTACAAGCGTCGCCTCCCGATTCCCGGCCCGGCCATGGGCTACTCGTTCCTCACCGAACAGGGGTACGAGGGCTACGGCTGGGATTGGACGCGCAACGGCGTTCTCGATGGCTCAAAGCGGCTCGACCTGCTCGGCCACACCGGGGGATCGCCGCTCCTCTCGATCGTCACTCGGGCGAAGACGCCCCCCGATCAGTTTGACGATTTCGTCGACTGGGGGAGCATGGCGTGGTCGTTCTTCCGAAAAAATCTCCTCGTCAAGGCCGACGAGGACGATCGGGAGCGGTTCGAGCAGGCGAGCCAGCAACTCGTCCCCCTGGCCGAACGGCTCGTCACGACGCTGCGGACGAAGATCCTTCCGGCCGTGGCCGATGGGCAGGCCGCCTTCGTGATCGACGGCAAGGAGAAGGCGAAGCGGCTGCAGAATTCGATCCCGGCCTCCGCGGAGCCGCTGCCGATCGCCGCCCCGGCGTTCGCGGTGAAGCTCGACGACCCGAAGCTCTTCCGTGAGGGGCTCTCCGATCTGTTCGCCCTCGCCGACGATCTCGTCGAGGAGGTCCGCACGCTCAATCCCGAATCGGTGCCGGAGGGCTATCGGATCCCCGATCCTTCCAAGTCGAAGGTCGATGGGGGTGCCCTGTGGACGTTCGCCATTCCGCAGGCTGGTCTCGACGATCAGATCGAGCCGACGATCGGCATCGGTGAGGATGTCGCCGTGTTCAGCCTCCTCCCCAAGCAGGCCTCGAGGATGCTCGTCCGGACGACGCAGTCCACCGGTTCTGAACTGTCCCGATTCGAGGAGCCGCTGGCGGCGGCGGCTGCCGCCGATGTCGCCGGGTTCGTCGATCTGCTCGAGCCGTGGGTCGAGTATGTCGCTCGGGTCGGCGTGCTCCAGCAGCGCAACGGCTTCGTCGACGGCGATGCGACGATCGGCCCGGATGGTGACGACGACCGGATGCGCGACATCCTCCGCCACACCGGGGTCGTTCTCGACGCCCTCCGTTGCTTTCGCGTCACGGTGGGAGAGGCATCGACCCGCTCAGATGCCACCGTCACCCACTGGCGAAACGTGATCCGCGACCTGCCGGCGGAGCGGTAATCCGGGAAACCGGTTGAAATCCCCCCGCCGTGCAACTCGATCCTCATCGGCACGATCGCCCCCGCGGCGCTCGTGCCGATGGTTTTTAAGTCGTTGTCTACAAAGACCTTGCGGAGGCGTACGGGGGGCCTCGGAGAGGGCTCTCCGGCGGCGGATTGTCCATCCATCGAGGGGGCGGGCGCTCGACATGCCCGAAAACGGGTGTCACAATTCCTGGTGATTCGCGGTCTTCGCAGTCATCAGGAGTCGGCGTCCCATGAAGTGCACTGGTAACGAACTCGCCCGTCGTGGGTTTCTCTCGGTCGGCGTGGTTGGAGGGCTCGGGCTCTCCCTCGGTGATTTCTTCCGCATGCGCGAGGCGCGGGGCGACATCAAGAACTACGCCAGCCACGAGGGAACGGCGAAGTCGGTGATCTGCATTTTCCTCCCCGGTGGCATGGCGCACCAGGAGACGTTCGACCCCAAGCCGTTCGCCCCGGTCGAGTACCGCGGGCCGCTGGGGAGCATCGAGACGAACGTGTCCGGCATCCGGATGGGTGAGCTTCTCCCCCACACCGCCAAGGTGGCCGACAAACTTGCCATCTGTCGCTCGATGACCCACGGTGAGGCGGCCCACGAGCGCGGCACCCACAACATGTTCACCGGCTACCGGCCGAGCCCGGCGCTGCAGTACCCGAGCATGGGATCGGTGGTCGCCCATGAGTTCGGCCCCCGCAACAATCTTCCTCCCTACGTCTGCATTCCCAATCAGCCGAACGAGTTCGCCGGGACGGGCTACCTCAGCTCCTCCTACGCCGGCTTCAGCCTCGGGAGTGACCCGGCCGACGGCAATTTCCAGGTCAAGGACCTGAGCCTGCCGAGCGGCGTCGACGTTCCCCGCTTCGACAAGCGGCGGCGGATGCTCGATGTGGTCAACGACCACTTCCGCGAGAAGGAGAAGAGCGACTCGCTCGACGCTCTCGACACCTTCTACGACCGGGCCTACAGCCTGATCAGCTCCGACAAGGCCCGTGAGGCCTTCGACATGACGAAGGAGTCGGACGCGATCAAGGACGAGTACGGCCGCAATCAGGCCGGCATGCGAATGCTCCTCTCCCGCCGATTGGTGGAGTCGGGTGTGCGGTTTGTCACCATGACCTACGGCGGCTGGGACATGCACGACAACATCGCCGGCTCGATGAAGGGCCAACTGCCCGCCTTCGATCAGGGCTTCGCGTCACTGATCCGCGATCTCGACCGCACTGGCCTTCTTGCCACGACGCTCGTCTGCGTCTGCTCGGAGTTCGGGCGGACGCCCAAGATCAATGCCACCGCCGGCCGCGATCACTGGCCGAAGGTATTCAGCGTGGTCATGGCCGGTGGCGGACTCAAGCAGGGGATCGTGTACGGCTCGAGCAACGCCACGGCGAGCGAGCCAGAAGACGATCCGCTCACCGTCGAGGATTGGGCCACCACGATCTATGACCGGCTGGGCATCGTCGCCGACAAGGAACTGATGGCTCCCGGCGACCGTCCGATCGAGATTGTCGATGGCGGGAAGGTCCGCCAGGGGCTGATTGCCTGACGATCCTGGCTCGGCCGTCGATCGGCTGACGCCCGGAGTCGGATCGCTGTGTTGGGCCGTCGTCCGTCGGGCCAAGGCCAGCGGGATGACGCGCCATGATTCAAGCGGCCTTTGCCGCCCGCACCCCAGGAGCAGCGGCGGATTCCGTTCCGCCCGGAAAACGATGCCTCATGCCTGTCGGTCCCGGTCGTCGGTGAGGGGACTGGTGGTGGCGATCCTGACGGCGGTGGGCGCCGCGATGGCGACGGACGTGGCTGTCGCGTCGTATCCGCAGCTGAGCATCATCCTGCCGCGCGGGGTGCAGCGCGGGGGCGAGCGTGAATTGACGCTTCAGGGAGCGCGGCTGAAGGACGCCGAGGAGATCCTCTTCCATCCACCGGTAGGGCTTGCGGTGACGACGCCGCTGGCGGTCCGCGCGATCACGCCGGTGGACGACAACACGATCAAGGCCACGGTCTTCGTTCCGGACGACTACCCGCTCGGTGAGCAACTCCTCCAGATCCGCTGCAAGTCGGGGATTTCCGACTTCCGTTCCGTCCGCATCGGAGCTCTGCCGGTTGCCGACGAGAAGGAGCCCAATGGCTCGCTCCGGGAGGCGCAGGCGCTCGACCTCAACGTCACCGTTCAAGGCGTCGTGGAAAACGAGGATGTCGATCTTTACGCGGTGAAGCTCGCCAAGGGGCAGCGGCTGGGGGTCGACGTCGAGGCCCTCCGGCTGGGGAGCTACCTCTTCGATCCGGCGGTCTCGATCCTCGATGCCAAGCGCTTCGAGGTGGCGACGGCCGACGACTCGCCCGTGGCGCAGCAGGATGGCGTGCTCAGTTTCGTCGCCCCCGAAGAGGGAACCTACTACGTGCAGGTGCGGGAGACGAGTTATGCCGGCGACGGCAACTGCCGCTACCGTCTCCATGTCGGCACCTTCCCGCGGCCGACGGCCGTCTATCCCGCGGGGGGCAAGGCCGGTGAGACGACCTCGGTGACGTTCCTCGGCGATGCCGCCGGCGGAATCGTCCAAGAGGTGGCGGTGCCGGCGACGGGAAGCGTTCTTCCCCTCTTTGCCAAGGACGCCAACGGGATCTGCCCTTCGTCGATTCCGTTCCGAATCACTCCGTTCGGCAACCTCCTCGAGGTCGAGCCGAACAACGCCCCGGCCGAGGCGACCACCGGCGAATCGACGCTTGCCTTCAATGGCGTCGTCGGCACCGACGGGGACGTCGACTGCTTCCGGTTCGCGGCGACGAAGGGGCAGGTGTTCGAGGTCGAATGTTTCGCGCGGCGGATCCGCAGTGGTCTCGACCCGGTTGTCAACATCCTCCGGGCCGACGGCGCGGGGATCGCCGGCAACGACGATTCCCGTGGGCCCGACTCCTACCTGAGGTTCGAGGTGCCGGAGGATGGGGAGTACGTCATCCGCGTCACCGACCACCTCGGCCGGGGACGCCCCGACTTCGTCTATCGGGTCGAGCTCCAGCCGGTGACGCCGTCGCTGACGCTCTCGATCCCCCGCGTCGATCGTTATTCCCAGACTCGTCAGCAGATCATGGTGCCGCGGGGCAACCGCTACGCCGTGCTCGTCAATGCGGCACGGACGAACTTCGGGGGTGACTTGATCCTCGAGCCGGGAGCGCTTCCCGCCGGAATGACGGCGGTGTTCCGCGAGATGCCGGGGGCGGTGTCGCAGATGCCGGTCGTTTTCGAGGCGACCGCTGACGCGCCGATCGCCGGGGGGCTCGTGTCACTCGAGGCCCGCCCCAAGGACGAGAACGTCAAGGTGCGGGGGGCGTTCGAGAACTTCGCCGATTTCGTTCTCGGGCAGCCGAACAACGCCGTCTACTACGGGGCGAAGGTCGACAAACTCGCGATGGCGGTCGTCGAGCCGCTGCCATTCCAACTCGAAATCGTGCAGCCGAAAGCGCCGCTGGCCCGCAACGGCACGATGAATCTCAAGGTCGTCGTGAAGCGCGGCGAGGGATTCGCGCAGCCGGTGACGGTCGAGTTCCCATTCCGCTCGCCCGGGATCGGGGCGGGGCCGAGCATCACGATCCCGGCTGATCAGACCGAAGGGCTCTACACGCTCAACGCCGACGGCAACGCTGCCCTCGGGATCTGGCCCGTCTACTGCATCGCCCAGGCAGATGCCGGTGGACCGGCTTGGGCGGCGTCGCAGCTGGCAACGCTCGAGGTCGTTGATCCCTACACGGTGGCGACGCTCGCCCGGGCTTCGTGCGAGCAGGGGCAGGTCGCTCAGGTCGTCTGCACTCTCGAGCCGAAGGCGCCCTTCGAGGGAGAAGCCGTGGCCCGCCTCCAGGGGCTGCCGCCGGAGACGTCGGCGGAGGAACTCAAGTTCACGAAGGACACGACAGAACTCGTGTTCCAGGTGAAGACCTCCGACAAGACGCCGGTCGGGAATCACAAGACGCCGTTTGTCGAAATGGTGGCGCTCGTGGCCGGGGAGCCGGTCACGATGCGGGGCGGTGGGGCGGAAATCCAGGTTGCCGCGCCGACCGCTCCCCCTCCCGCCCCCCCGGAGCCGGCCCCCGCGCCCGACGCATCGGCTCCGGCGGCTCCCGCTGCTCCGCCCCCGGTGCCTGAGAAGCCGCTGTCGAGGCTCGAGAAACTCCGGCTCCAAGGGAAGCCGGTAGCGCCTGCTGCCAAGTGACGACGCTCAACGCAGTAACGACGCTCAACTCAGTAACGACGCCCCTGCCCTTCCCGGCCCTGCGGCCGGCGCCCCTCCATCCTGCGAGGTTCATCGTGATCGCCTCTGTCCTCCGCCTCGCCCTGGTTCGTGATCGGGTCATGCCGCTCGTCGGGGCGCTGCTCCTCGTGGCGGCCTCCCCTTTCGTGCCCGGGATTCGCGCCGAGGACCCGGTGGCCGCAGTGGCCGCCGGCGAGAGCATCGCCGTCTACCCGACCTCGGTCCACCTCACCACCTGCCGCGACCGGCAGTCAGTGATCGTCCAGACGACATCAGCAGACGGGGTGACACGCGACGTCACGGGGCAGGCGACGTTCGTCGTCGAGCACCCCGATCGCGTAGCGGTCGATGGGGGAATGCTCCGTCCGCTCGCCGACGGCGATACATCGCTCAAAGTGACCGTCGGGGAGAAGTCGCTCACGGTTCCGGTGCACGTCGAACGGGCCGCCGAGGATCCCCCCTTGAGCTTCCGGCTCGACATCATGCCGGTGTTCATGCGGGCCGGCTGCAACACCGGGAGCTGTCATGGCGCCGCCCGGGGCAAGGATGGCTTCCGGTTGTCGCTGTTCGGATTCGATCCCGACGGCGATCACCACCGCCTCACCCGCGAGTTCTCCGGCCGACGGCTCAATCTCGCCATCGCCGAGGAAAGCCTCCTCATGGAGAAGGCGATCAACGCCGTCCCCCACAGTGGCGGCGGCAAGATCAAGAAGGGGGATGAGTACTACACCACGCTCGTCCGCTGGCTCGAGGCGGGCGCGGCCAACGATCCTGGCCCGGTGCCGGCGGTCGTCAAGGTGGAGATCGATCCGCCGACGGCGGTTCTCGACGGCGACGGGGCGACGCAGAAGTTCATCGTCCGTGCCAAGTACGCCGACGGCACCGACCGCGACGTCACCAACCTCGCCGTGTTCTCGAGCAACAACGACAATTCAGCGGTCATCACCCAAGACGGGCTCATGACCGCGAAGAACCGGGGCGAGGCCTTCATCATGGCCCGCTACGACACGCACACCGTCGGCTCCCACGTCATCGTGCTGCCGAAGGGGCTCGTGTTCCAGTGGTCGAATCCGCCCGCCAACAACTACGTCGATCAACTCGTCAACGCCAAGCTCCTCAAGCTCCGCATCAATCCGTCGGAGCTGTGCAGTGACGACGAGTTCATCCGTCGCGTCAGCCTCGACATCTGCGGCTCGCTCCCGACGAGCGACGAACTCCAGTCGTTCCTCTCGAGTCCCGATCCGGCCAAGCGGGAGCACCTCGTCGATTCGCTCCTCGAGCGGAAGGAGTTCGTCGAGATGTGGGTGATGAAGTGGTCGGAGCTGCTCATGATCCGCACTTCGCAGCAGATCAGCTACAAGGCGATGCTCCTCTACTACAACTGGCTCCAGCAGCAGATTCAGGGGAACGTTCCGATCGACCAGATGGTGCGTGATCTCCTCTCGGCCAAGGGGGGGACGTTCTCGAGCGCCGCCACGAACTACTACCAGAACGAGACCGACACCCTGAAGGTGTCGGAGAACGTCGCCCAGGTTTTCATGGGGATGCGGATCCAGTGTGCCCAGTGCCACAACCATCCGTTCGACCGTTGGACGATGGATGACTACTACGGATTCGCCAACTTCTTCGCCCAGATCGGGCGCAAGCCGGGGGAGGATCCCCGGGAGACGATCGTCTTCAACTCCGGCGGTGGGGATGTGAAGCATCCTGTCGGTGGTCGGGTGATCCCGCCGAAGTTCCTCGGGGGCGACACGCCCGACTTGGCCGGCAAGGATCGGCGCGAGGTGATGGCGGCCTGGCTGACCGGCCCCGACAACACGTTCTTCTCGCAGAATCTCGTGAACATCGTCTGGGCGCACTTCTTCGGCCCCGGGCTCATCAATGACGTCGATGACGTCCGGATCAGCAATCCGCCGGTCAACAAGGAACTCCTCGAGGAGCTCGCGCGGCGGTTTGTCGACTACAAGTACGACTTCAAGAAGCTCGTCCGCGACATCTGCACGTCACGGACCTACCAGCTCTCCACGAAGACGAACGAATCGAACGCCACCGACGAACGGAACTTCTCTCACGCCCTCCTCCGGCGGGTGCGGGCGGAGGTGCTCCTCGACATGGTGACGAGCGTCACCGATACGAAGAACAAGTTTTCCGGGCTGCCGATCGGTGCGAGGGCTGTGCAGATCGCCGATGGGAACACGTCGACCTACTTCCTCACCACCTTCGGCCGCGCCACCCGCGGGACGGTCTGCTCGTGCGAGGTGAAGATGGAGCCGAACCTCTCGCAGGCGCTCCACCTCCTCAACGGCGACACCATCCAGGGGAAGATCCAGCAGGGGGGCCTCATCAAGCGGCTTCTCGACGCCGGGCAGCCTCCCGAAGCGATCGTCGATGAAATCTATCGACGGAGCCTCACCCGTCTGCCGACGGAGAAGGAGAAGGAGGCGATGCTGGCGATCGTCCGGGAGGATGCGAACCCGCAGCAGGCCCTCGAGGACGGATTCTGGGCGATCCTCAATTCCCGTGAGTTCGTCTTCAACCATTGATCCGATGATCCGACACGTCCGGTGGCCCGAGACTCCAATCATGACCACTTCGCGTTTCCAGTTCGTGACGGCTGTCATCTTCGGGGCGGCGTTCCTCCCCGGCCCGATCGCCGTGGCCGACGAGGCCGTGACGTTCGATGACAACGTGTTGCCGGTCCTCCGCCAACGCTGTGGGAGCTGCCACAACCCCGACAAGAAGGCCGGTGGGCTCGACATCACCACCTACACCGGACTGATGGCCGGCGGCGGCTCTGGCGGCTCGATCGAGCCCGGGGATGCGTCGGCAAGCTACCTCTACCGTCTCGTCACGCAGGAGGACGAGCCGAAGATGCCCCCCGACTCCCCGCCGATTCCGGAGGAGGAAAGGGCCGTTCTCAAGCGCTGGATCGACGGCGGGATCCTCGAGAACAAGGGGAGCAAGGCGGCGGCTCCGAAGAAGAAGAAGTTCAACCTCGCCATGGATACCGCGCCGACCGAGCGGCCGGCGACGGTTCCCCTCCCGGCCCATCTCCCCCTCGAGCCGGCCATCCACACCCGCTCGCTCAATGCCTGCACATCGATCGCCACGAGCCCGTGGGCGCCCCTTGCGGCCGTCTGCGGCCAGAAGCAGGTGCTCCTCTACCGCACCGACACCCGCGAGCTCGCCGGCGTTCTCCCCTTCCCCGAGGGGCGGCCGCAGGTCCTCCAGTTCAGCCGCAACGGCAGCCTCGTCCTTGCCGGTGGCGGCCGGGGGGGAGCCAGCGGCAAGGTCGTGGTGTGGAGCGTCGACAGTGGCCGTCGCGTCATGGAGATCGGCGACGAGCTCGACACCGTCCTCGCGGCCGACATCAGCTCCGACCATCGCCTCGTGGCCCTCGGTGGCCCGCAGAAGGTCGTCCGGATCTACTCGACCGAGACCGGCGAACGGCTCCAAGAGATGAAGAAGCACACCGATTGGGTGACGGCAGCAGGGTTCAGCCCGGACGGCGTTCTCTTGGCCACTGGCGACCGGAACGGTGGCGTGATGGTCTGGGAATCGGGCACGGGACGCGATTACCTCACCCTCGTCGGCCACACCGCGGCGATCACGGCCGTCTCGTGGCGGGGGGATTCGAACCTCCTCGCCACCGGCAGCGAGGATGGCACGATCCGCCTCTGGGAGATGGAGAACGGCGGCCAGGTGAAGAGCTGGAACGCCCACGGGGGGGGCGTCGCGTCGCTCGAGTTCACCCGTGACGGCCGGATCGTGAGCATTGGCCGCGACAAGCAGCCGAAGATTTGGGCCCAGGACGGCAATCAGCAAAAAGCCTTCGACGCCTGTGCCGATCTCGGACTGGCCGTCTCCTTCTGTGACGAGACCGACTCGGTGATCGTCGGCGACTGGACGGGGGAGATCCGCGTCTGGAAGGCCGCCGACGGCGCCCGTCTCGCGGGCATCACGAGCAATCCCGAGCCGATCGCCGCGCGGATCGCCGCCGCCGAGAAGGCCGTGGGTGAGCGGGCTCCGGCCGTCGAGCCGGCGAAGGCCGCGGCGGCGGAAGTCGCCGGCCAGCTCGCCGGCATGCAGCAGGCGTTCGATGGCCTGATGCAGGCGAAAGCGGGCGCTGACACGCAACTGGCCGAGATGCAGAAGGGGTTTGACGCGGCGATGGCGGTGAAGACGGAGGCCGCCGCGGCCTATTCGAAAGCGACCGACGCCGCGGTGGCCGCAGCCCGCGACCTCGTCCCGCTCGTCGAGGCCCAGGCCAAATCGCTCGCGGCGGTCGCGCAGAATCCGGCCGACGAAGGGGCGAAGCAGTCGATGGTCCAGGCCGGCGAACAGCTCCGCCTCCAGCGCGAGGCGATCGCGGCCCGCGAGGCCGAATTGATGGCCTCGGCAACCCGCATGGCCGACGGCGAAAAGAAGCTCGCCGAGACGGCGGTCCAGCGCGATCAGGCGAAGGCCGTCGCCGACCAGATGGCAGCCAAGGTCGCCGAGATGACTCCCGGCCTCGAGGCCTTGAAAACCTCCGCCGCGGCGGCGGCGACGAAGGTTGCGGAGCTCTCGACCCAGCTCGACGCTGCCCGGGCCGATCTTGTCCGCTGGCAGGGGGAGCAGGCTTTCGTCCAGCGATACGCAGAACTCACCGGTGTGGTGGCCACGCGCGAGGAGGTTGTCCGCCAGGTGGAAACGAGAGTCGGCGAGGCCCGCGGAAAGATGGCCTCCGACGAACAGGCCCGCCGTGAACTCGAGGCCCAAAAGGGGGAGCGAGTCAAGGCGATCGAGGCCCTGACGTCGGCCCTCGCCGCGGCGGCCGGAGAACATGCCGGGCTCCTCG